>CABXSF010000006.1 GCA_902514805.1 uncultured Pelagibacteraceae bacterium
ACTAAATAGTTTAATTGAGATTTATTATTAGATTTTTCTAAGGAAAGAGTTGCCCCGTCATATTCTTTTTTCTTGTTGAAAACAGCAACATCAAATTCATTATTCATAAATTTATATTTTGATAACTTAAGTTCTGAACCATCCTTGACAGCAACCCCAAGTTTTGAATTTTGAAAATTTAAATTTGTTATTTCACCCTTAGAATTTTCACCAAAGCTCAATCCTTTATCTTTTATATTGGAACCTTTTATAAAATTTCCCACAACTATTGCTCCTGAAATGTCTAAACAATCATTATCAATATTATTGCAATAAATATTGTTGAACTTTAGCTTACCAAAATCAATATCAATAGCATCTGATTTTATATTTTTTACTATTAAGTTAGTAATATTGCTGTTCGATGAAATGATATTTATTGCATCTTCGCTATTAGATAAAACAATTTCTGTATCCTTAATTTCTACATTAGAGTTAATGATATTGATCCCAGCATATAAAATTTTATCTTTGTCTTTTGGGTATGACAAATTTTTCAAAATAACGTTACTTAGTCTAAAATCATTTCCTGATAAAATTAGAGATCCAATGTTTTTATTGCTATAGATTGTAATTGGTTGGGTTTTTGTACCATTAAAAAAAATTGAGCCCTCTGAAAAAATCGAAACATCTTTATCAAAAAAAATTTTGACACCTGGCTGTATAATTAAATTTTTATTTTCTGCTAAGTAAAGATTTTCATCAATAATAAGGTCACTTTGTAAAATATAATTATTTTCTAAACTCTTAATTTCTTTTTTACTAAGTAAATCTTTTACTTTAAATACACCTTGGCTGTGTGGTTTATTTTTAGCAAATTTTTTTTCAATTTCTATTAATCTTGTTCTAATATAATCTGACCTTTCAAATAAGTAGTTTTGATTAAAAATATAAAGACCTAAACCTTTATAAAGACCCCTATCCTTTTTTGATGTTTCACTTAAGAATTGATCATTATAAAAATCTATTTTGTGTTTATTTATCTCATAAAAATCTTCTATCAAATCCAAAGATGAAATTTCTCTTAACTTTTGAAGATATAGATCTTTAAATTTATCATTTTCTAAAAATCTTAGGTACCATTCTCTTTCATCACAAATATAACTACAATTTTTATTTTTTGGGTCCAAAAAATCCAAAATTAGAAAATCTTGAAATAAATTTGGACTATAATGGCCATCAAAGCCTATAGGCTCAAATTTTGCTAACACCGGATTGTAATAAAGTTTTACACTTTTAGGTATTGAACCATGAAAATTTCCAGTCAAATCAATTATTGCAAAATAAGTTGCCCATTTTTCTAAATCAAATATTTGTTCAATATTTTCTTTTTCATTTTTAATATTCTCTAATTTTTCATATGCACTTTTAATAAGTTCAGAATAATTTGATTGCCAATAATTTTGAGAATACAAATCATATTCAACTTTTGGATAAGTAAAGCTTTTTGTCTCCTCTAAACCAAAAATAGGTCCGTTTCTCTTTTTATTTCTTTCAATAAGTTCCTTGGAAAAACCTTCCTCAACAGCATAAATACCTTGTTTATTGTCATTAAGCGACAGATTAATAAAAAAATATTTTAGAGCAATCAAATCGTTTCTCTCAATAAATTTATGAAAAATATATTCATATATATAATTTCTTGTTATTGGTTTTTGGACAGAAAATTCTTCAAGTCCCCAAATTCTCTCATCTCCTCTAATATCAATTCTATAGGAAGTTTGATTTTTATCATACCAATGTAAAACCCTGTCCCCTTTTACTCTAAGTTTTATTTTAAAATCTTTTTGATTATGATTTAATGATGCTCTAGAAAATTTCGGAACTTCTGTATATAAACCGTCAAGTTTATTCGTTCTTTGTAATTCCAAATTATAAAGATTTTCCTGATTTATCTTGAGAGTTACATTTTCTAAATCATTTTTAAAAAAAATATATTTCAGGGATTTTAAATTATAATAAATATAGTCGTCTATTTCAAAAAAACTGAAGCCTAGATATTTATCGATAATAATCTTGTCAATTTTTTTAAAAACTTCCACTGGCCTATATCTTTCATACATGCCACTATTAAAATAGTGAAATACTAAAACTACGAATATAAGTAAACAAATGGAACCTAGAATTTGAATTAATCTATTTAAAAATCTAAGAATTAAATTTAAAAAGGGAATTTGATTTAATTTGTTTTTAATAATCACTTTATTTGGTTAAGTGGTTTATTCAAAAGCTCCTGATTTTGAATAAATTGATATGTTTACATTTTCATTACTTATTTTTGAAATATTTTTTAATATTTTCTCTACATTCTCGCTGTCAGATTCGTACCAAAAAACATAATTACTTGACGTTTTTTCAATGTTTGCTGACTTTAATTTCAAGTATTTAAAATTTGATTTTAATTGATTAATAATTTCATCAATACTTTTTTTGTCATTATTTAAAACATTTACACTTAAAATATTAGAATCAGAAATCAAATTGCCATTATTAACTTTTTTGCTTTTATATATATTTCTTATAAATAAAAAAGTAAGAATAATTATAGTAGCTATAATTGATAATGAAAATTGATTAGCTCCATTTGCTAAACCAATTGCAATAATAAAAAATAGATAAACCAATTCCTCAGGTTCTTTTATTGCTGCTCTAAACCTTACTATCGACAATGCACCTACTAATCCTAGGGATAGGGCTAGTGAAAATTTAATTACTGTAATTACTAATGTGGTTATTATCGCTAACGGAATAAAAGTATCAGAAAAATAATCTTTATCATTAAGAGCTCTTCCAACTTTTATATAAGTAAGCTTTACAATATAAGCTAAAACAAGCGACAACAGAATTGCTATAAAGAAATTACCAAAATCAATTTGGATATTTGAATTTAAGAAAAAGTTTTCTAAGGTTTTATCTAATAATTGGTTATCCATAAGTTAATAATAAACTAAAATTGCCAATAATCAAAGAAAGATCAATTCCTTATCCATCCACCGCCTAAGACTTTATAACCATTTTTATTTTTTTGATAAAAAACACATGCTTGACCTGGAGATACACCATATTCGTCCTCCATTAAATTTACCTTGGCTTTTGAACCTAATAACTCGACTTTTGAGGGAATTAACTTTCCTGTTGATCTTATCTTCACATAAATTTTTTCATTTAATTCGTTATTTTCACATAAAATATTTAGTGCATCTAAATTAATAATTCTTTTTGCTAAGTATTTTTTTGGCCCAACAATTATTTCATTATTCTTTGGATCAATTTCTATGACATACAGTGGATCCTTATCAGAAACCTTAATGCCTCTTCTTTGTCCGATAGTAAAATTTACTATGCCATTATGGACCCCAATTACCTTTCCCTCAATGTTTTTTATATTTCCTTTTACAAATGCCTTGGGTTCAAATTTTTTAATTACAGATGAATAGTCTCCATTAGGAACAAAACAAATATCCTGACTATCTGGTTTATTTGCTACATTTAAATGAAGTTTTTTTGCTATATCTCTTGTCTCATCTTTTAGCAAGTTTCCCAAAGGAAACCTTAAAAAGTTTAACTGATCCCTCTTTGTATTAAAAAGAAAATAGCTTTGATCCCTATTATGATCCTGTGCACGATACATTTCATTTTTTTTTCCATTAAATATCGATCTTACATAATGACCAGTTATCAAGGCATCTGCTTTTAAATCTTTAGCCTCCATAAAAAGATCTTTAAATTTTACTGTTTGATTACACTGAACACATGGTATTGGAGTTTCACCTTTTAAGTAACTCTCTACAAAATTATCAATTACACCCTCTTTGAATTTATTTTGATAATATAATATTTTATGATCAATATCTAATTTATGTGCAACCCTTTTTGCATCTAATATATCTTGACCAGCGCAACATTGTTTCGATTGGGAGACTTGTTTGGTATCATCATAAAGTTTAAGTGTAACACCAATTACTTTGTAACCTTCTTTTTTCATCAATCCAGCCACTGTTGAAGAGTCTACTCCTCCTGACATTGCAACCACTACGACTGTATCTTTTGTCTTTTTTTCAATTCCTATTGAGTTTAAATTGTTTTTCATAAACTTTAAAATTATACTATTTTTATTTAAAAAACTAAATTAAATGATTTTTGATTATGAACCAGGTGACAAAGTGATTAATCCTAAAAATAAGGATTGGGGCGTTGGCCAAATTCAATCAATTATAAAAGGGAAAGTTACTGTAAATTTTGAAAATGTTGGTAAAAAAGTAATCAACGCTAATTTAATTGAACTGATAAAGATTTGATAAAGAATGGATTTAGAAAATAAAAAAAAAATCGTGTTTGATTTAATCGGCACTTTCCAAACCGCTAGTAAATTGTCTTTATCATTAAGAGAGAAAGGTCTTAAAGAAACCATTAAAGAAGATAATACCCCAGTTACAAACGGCGATCTTGAGGTTAACAAGTTATTGATAGATAAGATTAGTAAATTGACACCAAACACTCCTATAGTCTCTGAAGAGACTTCTGAAAATAAAGATTTAGAAAACCTCTCAACTTTTTGGCTTATCGATCCAATAGATGGCACTTATGATTATATCAATAATAAAGATGAATTTACTTTAAACGCTGCCCTCATTATTAATAAAGTTCCTGAAATAGGTATTATAAGTGCTCCAGCGAAAAATAGATTATTTTACACGTACGGGGATGGGAATTCATTTGAGATAATTAATGATAAAGCTCAGTTATTAAACTCTAAAATAAATAACAAAGATCAGGAAAATATTAAGGCTGTGAGTTATTCAGATAAACTTAAAAATGAAATTAAAGATATTCATGACAAATTTAAAGTAGTTAGTTATACAAAAATGAAAAGTTCTCTCAAATTTTGTGTTATTGCAGCAGGTGAATTTGATGTTTATGTGGCTGAGCCAAGGGCATCTGAATGGGACATAGCAGCAGGAGATGCAATTTTAAGTAATTCTGGTGGCTCCATTACAGACATGAATGGAGAAAAAATTTGCTATGGAAAAAAAGATTTTAAAAATCCTGGTATAATTTTGAAAAGTGCAAGATTAAATAATGGATGAACAGTTAAGAATTATATTAATTATTATAGTATCAGTTTCTATTTTTGGTTTGATTGTTTTTGTATTAGTAAAAAACTACATAAAATCCAAGGTAGATTATTATTTAAATAAAAAAAATGAGAAGACTACAAAAGACGAATAATTTTCTCGTATTCATCTTTTGATAAATCCATAATTCTTTTTGAAGTTTCGAAACCAAACCCGTTTCTTGCTAATATTCCGATATCTTTTTTAAAAAAAATAGGCCTATTATCTTCTGACCTATGAGGCCCGATTTTTTTCTTTTTACAGAGTTTTATTGCAGAAAAAAAGTCTTGATCATCATTATTTTCTTTTATTTTATCTAGCGTTTCTTTAACAAATTTGTCTTTAATTCCTTTGGACATTAGGTAGCTTCTAATTTTGTTAATTGAACTACCTCTTTGAATCAAATTTTTTGCTTTGCTCTCAGAATAAAATTGATCATTTATAAACTTAGATTGCTCTAAATCTGACAATACAATATCTATTAGGTTTTGATAATTGCCCTTTTTCATGTTTGTGGAACCAGACTTTAAATATTTCTTCAGTAAATATGTTCTTAATTGCTGTTTAGAGGGAGCATATTTTTCAATGTATTTTAGGGAAAAATCTCGTATCTCAGATACAGTAAATTCTAAACTTTTTTTTTTATTTTTTAAGGGAATCATTATAATTTTTATTATATTATAACCTCAAATGATTGAACAAATTAATAATTTTTTCACAATTGAAATGATCTATCTTTGGTTGAATTTAGGTGTTCTACCTTTTTGGATTATTCTATTTTTTTTTCCTCACTCATTTATGAGTAAATATTTAGTTAGATCAATTTTTCCCTTTATGGTCTTCTCCTTCGTTTACGTTTATCTGTTATACTATTTTTTTATATCAGATTTCAATTTTCAGAATAATTTTACACTTTATTTAAGCCTTGAAAATTTATCAGATCTTTTTTCAGAAAATGGTTTTTTAATAATGTTTTGGTGTCATTTTTTAGCAGTAAACTTATTTTGTGGAGCGTGGATTGTATCTGATAGTATAAAGCTCTCAATTTCAAAATTTTTAATTTTTTTTCCTTTACTGGTTACCTATTTAATAGGTCCTTTAGGATTATTTATTTATTGGTTAATCAGGATTTTTTTTGCAAGAAGAATGTCGTTGTATGAATAAATCTATTCAATTTTATTACGATTTTTCAAGCCCTTATACTTATATAGCACATAAAAAAATTAGAGAAATTCAAAAAAAAAATACAGTAAAATTTATTTACTGTCCTATGCTTTTAGGGGGATTACATAAGCTAGCTGGAATTACAGCCAATGCCTTTATAAAAAACAAAAATGAGTTTATGAGACGAGACTGCGAAATGGTTTCAAAAAAACTCAAAATTGATTTCAAGTTTAATGATTATTTTCCAATAAGCTCTCTTAATTTAATGAGAGGATCATTAGTTACAAGTAAAGAAATATTAGATAAGTATATCGATTGTTTTTTTGATGCATATTGGAAAGACAATATAAATCTCTCTGATGATGAAACTTTTAAGGAAAAACTGAAAGATCTTCAAATAGACATAGATACTTTTTTAAAAGATATCAGTAATAAAGAGACAAAAGAAAAATTGATCAAACTAACAAAAGATGCTTATGATAGAAAAATCTTTGGAGCACCAACATTTATTTATAATGATAAAATATTTTGGGGTCAGGACAGATTAAATTACGCTATAGAGGAATTTTCTAAATAATTTCAAATTCACCATCTTTAATAGCGCCGAAACCTCCATCAACATGTGATACATTTTTAAAACCCATATCTTGGAGTGATTTCGCAGCTAAAGCAGATCTTAATCCACCTGCACAGAAAAGAACTATTTCTTTAGATGGATCAATTTTTCCTTGTTTATAATATGCACTATTTGGATCAATCCAAAATTCAAGCATACCTCTCGGTATATGCAATGATCCTTCTACTCTTCCCTCTTTTTCAAGCTCTCTTACATCCCTTATATCAATCAAATTGCAACTACCATCTTTATGCAATTTTGAAGCCTCTGTGTGAGAAATCGTTTTGATTTCTTTCAATGCATCATTTACAAGTTCTTTGGATGATTTAATTGTCATAATTATATATATTGTAATATCAGATTAAATGAAAAAAAACATCTTTAAAAAATTATTCATAAAGTTTTCTAAATTGTTAGGTTTTGAAATTATTGATCAGAGTGAATTTAATTCTCCTACTTTGAACAAGAAATTAAATGAAAAACTCTCGAATATAAAAAAGTCGATAGTATTACCTTTGGGTGAAGTTAAATTAACTAGAAAAATTCAAAGTTTAAGCATTATTTTTAGAACAAATACTAATATTGAAATTTGGGATCAAAATAAAAAAAGAGTATTTGAGAAACCTAAAATTGAGTATGCTTTAAGATGTTTAAATTCTGTAATTAAATCGATTAAAAAAACTAAGGAACTTAAGCCAGATACTTTAATAAAATTTAAAGTTATTGATGACAATTCAAGTGATGAAAATCTCAAAAAATTGAAAGACTTGATAAACACACATAACGTAGACTGTGAAATTATTCATCACGATAATAGCGAACATAAAGAAAAAATAGCAGCTGAAAATAATCAAGAAACATTCGGAAATCTCTCAAGTTTATTAAAATGCTTCGAAATTGCAAAAAAAGACCAATCAGATCTCATATATTTTGTAGAGGATGATTATCTCCATTATGAGAATTCATTGGTTGATATGTTGAATACTTATGAAAGAGTAAGCTCTCAACATAAAGATGAAATTATAATTTGTCCAAGCGATTATCCTTTTAATTATATGAATAATGAAAAAACAAACATATTAATTGGAAGTCAACAACATTGGCGAACGATCACAAAAATGCTTTGCACATTTGTGATTTCAAAAAAAATGTTTCAAAAACATATAGATAATTTTGAAAAAACTTGTGAGAAAAGACACGAACCTTTCGAAAAATATTTAAATAAAATTTTAGAGGTGGAAATTGGTATTTCACCTATAAAATCATTAGCAATACATATGACTAACATTAATTCAAGTTACGGTTTATCACCATTTATAGACATAAAAAAACTTTGGGAAGAAAATAGAATTAGCCAATGACCGTGAAGGCTCCAAATTTTAAGTTAATAAGTACCTCTGATGAGGTTGTAGAATTGAACAAAATTAAATCAAAACTTATTGTTTTATATTTTTACCCAAAAGATGATACCCCAGGGTGTACTTTAGAAACAAAAGATTTTAATAGTCTAATAAGTAAATTTTCAAAAAGTAATTGCAATGTGTACGGAATATCAAAAGATAGTTTGGAAAGTCACAAAAAATTTAAAAAAAAATATAAAATTAAATTTGATTTACTTTCTGATGAAAAAAAAATTGCAATTAAGGCGTATAAAGTTTGGGGAAAGAAGCAATTTATGGGTAAAGAATTTATGGGATTAATAAGAAGTAGTTTCTTGATTAAAGACAAAAAAATTATTAAAGAATGGAGATCTGTCCGTGTGAAAAACCATGCTCAAGAAATTTTGAATTATATTCTAAATAGATAAAAAAAGGCCTCCTATTTCTAGGAGGCCTTTTAATCGTCTAACCAAGAGGGAGAGATGATTAATCTCTTATTGCGTAACCTATTACGCCAGTTTCAATGACGTCGGTTCCTTTGAGTTCAGCTTCTTTACTTAATCTTATACCAACTGTAGCTTTCATAGCGCCCCATACTGCAAGGGCAACTATAAATACAAAAACATTGATTGAGATTACGCCTAAAAACTGAGCACCAAAATTTGTGTCAGGATTTGTTAATGGAACTGCTAATGTACCCCAAATACCTGCGAACAAGTGTGCTGGGATAGCACCAACAACATCGTCTATTTTAAGAGCGAATAGTAACTTAGTTCCATAAACTACAATTACACCTCCTACAGCACCAATTAAAATTGCTGCAAATGGTGATGGCATTAATGGTTCTGCAGTTATAGCAACTAGACCACCAATACATCCGTTTAACATTTGAATTACGTCTGTTTTACCAAATCCTAATCTTGTAACTGTAGCAGCAGCCATTACTCCGCCTGCACCAGCTAAAAATGTATTCATAAAGATTGTTGATACAGCAATTGCATCATCAGCTGTTCCCATTGCTAATTGCGAACCACCATTAAATCCAAACCAACCTAACCATAAAATAAATACCCCAACTGTTATTAAAGGTATTGATGAAGCTGCAAAAGGTTTCATTGGAGCAGGCGAACCAGATTTAGTAAATCTTCCTAATCTTGGACCTAATAATAAAGCTCCAGCTAATGCTGCTGCACCACCTGTTGAGTGGACTAATGTTGAACCAGCAAAGTCAGAGAAACCTGCGGAAGCTAGCCAGCCACCACCCCATTGCCAACCCATAACGATTGGATAGATAATTCCTGCTAAGATTGCTGCAAATAAAAAGAAAGGCCATAGTTTGATCCTTTCAGCTAATGTTCCTGAAACAATCGAAACTGTTGTTGCGCAAAATACCATTTGGAAATACCAATCTGATCCGTCCGAATAACCAGTGTCTACTTTACTAGCATCCGACCATGGTAAAAAACTCCCAATATATCCACCCTCTGGTATTCCATACGCTAAATTATATCCAAAAAGCCAGAACATCATTCCAGCTATTGAAAATAATCCAATGTTTTTTGCACAAATTACAGATACACTTTTAGATGTTACACTTCCTGCCTCTAACATTGCAAATCCTGCGGCCATAAACATGACCAAAAATCCACAAACTAGAAAAAGGAAAGTATTAAAAATGAATCCTACTTCTGCTGAAACAGTTGAGTCCGCATAACCAGTACTTGTCATGCTTAGCAAGAAAAATAAGCTTACTAAAGGACCAACTAATTTCCTTAAATGTTTTTTCATAAATTTTCTCCCTTGTTAAAAAGAACACATTATAAATTAGGGTAATAAAAACTAATGTTTATTGGATAATATAGATATGCATATTTTGCATATAGAAACAGCCTTTATTAACTTTTATATTAATAAAGGCTGTTCAGAGGAAATATTTATTTATTGAATATTTCTTTAAGCGCTTTTGCAGGTAAAAACTTAACTTTTTGAGATGCAGCAATTTGGATTTGTTCTCCAGTCCTTGGATTTCGTCCAATTCTAGCTTTTCTCTTAGCAACTTTGTATGTTCCAAAACCAGCTATTTTTACTGAGTCATCATTTTTCAACGCATCTAATATCGTATTTGTGATGGTATCAAAAGTTCTCTCAGCATCAGCTTTACTTTGGTTTAAAGAGCCTGCTAATTTAGCGACTAATTGTTTTTTGTTCATTTTAGCTCCGGTTTTAAAGGTTAATTAACATAGTTTACAAAATGCCTTTAAAATCAAGCTTTTTTTTAGTGTTTAATTTGGTTTTTAACACAAGATATTGTGTATAAATTAACCTTGTATTTGCTAGTTTTTTTGATGCTCATTATAATATATTAAAAAAGGCCTAAATCTCTTAGGTCATTCATAGTTGCAAAAAACATTAAAAATAGGAGCAAAAACATTCCGATTCGAAAAAAACCCTCCTGTGTTTTTTGGCTTAACGGCTTACCTAAAATTTTTTCAAAACCATAAAACATTAAATGACCTCCATCCAATAATGGTATTGGGAATAAATTAATTAAACCTAAACTTATAGATATATAAGCCATCATGCTTAGGAATGGTAATAGTCCAAACTCAGCAACTTGGCCTGAAATTTTTGCTATTCTAATAGGGCCACCTAATTGAGAACTATCTCCTGAACCAGCAATTATAGATCCCAAGTACTTTAACGTTGAAGTGGTGACATAATATACCTCAGAAACTGAATAATAAATGGCTTTTGCTGGACCCAGCTTTTGATGATTAATTGTATTTTGATATGGAATAATTTTTATTCCAACTGTTCTTTTTTTAATTTTATTACCAAGATTATCCTCTCCATCTAAGGTCTGAGGTTTTACTTTTATTAAAATCTCTTTATCATACCTTGAGACTTTAAAGTTAATAAATTCTGATGTGGACATTGTTATGAATTTTGAAACATCCAAAATGCTTTTTACTTCGTTTTTATCAATTGATAGAATTACATCGTTTTTCTCTAGTCCAGCAACATAAGCAGGACTTTCTTTATTTACTTCACTTATCATTGGTGGGGTAAAGTCTTTACCAACAAAAACGTTAATCATGAAAAATATAAGTATTGCTAACAAAAAGTTAGCTATTGGACCTGCAGCAACTATTATAGCTCTTTGATAAAGAGGTTTTAAAACAAATAGTTTTTGCCTTTCTTTTTCATCATGTTTTTTAATCAATTCCTCTTGGTCGGCTTGTGAAAAAACATTTCTATCACCAAAAAATTTTACGTAGCCGCCTAATGGAATCCAGCATATCTTCCATCTTGTACCTGAGCTATCGTTCCAACCAAATATTTCCTTTCCAAATCCAATTGAAAAATCAGTAACCTTAACACCATATTTTTTGGCAAAATAATAATGTCCATATTCATGAATAAAAACAACAACAAGAATAAGAATCAAAAATGGTAATATAAAATTGAGCATTGGACTTATAATACTGATTTTACTTTATTTTCCAAGATATCATTGGTCCTAGTGTTGCGGCAATAAATGACCAAAAAAGTAAATTTTGAACTAAAAACGATGGAAAAAATTCAGTAGGTGCTATAATTCCAACTAATAAACTTTTTGAAAAGTCTGGTGTTGGAAATAATAAAAATCCCAAAATCAAACCTAAAACAATTGAAATATACGCCGTATTTTCATTAATTTTTTTATCGTAAAAACTATAAAAAACTGTGAGTACAAAAGCACAACAAAATAAATCGGCTAATAAAAATAAATACAAAATATCATATCCTTTAGATGCAACTATAAAAGAAATAAAAGATAAAAATAGGATAATATATTTAGATAAATTTAAGTAATTTATCTTTTTATTAAATTTGAATGTTGCTTTACCGTCAACTACTATTAGACTTGATATTGCATTTACCAAAGTATCAACAGTAGAAATTGTTAAAGCTAAACCTAATACAATTACTAATAGTGATAACAATTCTTTTTGTTCTTTGAGCAATAACATAAAAAATCCAAGATCAGGCCTAGTAGTTGGATCTAATGAAAAGGCGACCATTCCCGCAAAACCCATATAAAAAACTACAGGTATAATTATAAAGAAAGATATAATTAGTCCTTTTCTTAAAGTTTCAAAGTTTTTTGCTGCATATACTCTTTGCCAATTACCTTGATGAAATAGATTGGTTGCAGCAACTGCGATAAAAAAGGTCAGACCTGCGGTATAACTAGGGATATATGAAGAACTTAAAAGTTGAGGATTTTTTTTATTTATAAATTCAAATGAAAATTCAGATCCAATAAAAGTTTTTATGTAAACTAATGAAATTAATAAAAGGGCTCCAATGACGATCATTTGAATATTATCAGTAAATATAGAGGCTCTTAAACCTCCATATAAAGTATAAGCAAGTGTAGATAATAAGACAATTAAAGCTGTTATCCAAAGCTTTGTACCTGAAATGTAGTTTATTAAAACAGCGACTGCTGTTACCTCAGCACACAAAAAAATGAACATATAAAAAATTGTCATCAATAAAATAAGTTTGAATAAGCTTTTTCCAAACTTCTTACGCATAAATTCAATTAAAGAAGAACCTTTAGGAAATTCTTTTCTTATTTTTTTTCCAAGATAAATTAAAAAAAACATTGGAAAGGCTGTCCCAAGTGAATATCCAATAACAGCTCCTATTCCTCCCCAAGTAGCTGCCGAAACTGGACCAAATAAAATCCACGCACCTAGCGCTGAAGCTGTTAAGCTTGTTGTTAAAGAAAATAATCCAATATTTCTGTTTGCAGTTAAATAATTATTAAGGCCTTGATGTTTTTTTGAATTATATAGGCCCAAAAAAACAAACATTAGGCTTATTGCAATAACAAGCGTAAGTGAAGAAGTTTGAGTTAAAAAATAAGTTTTATCCAATGTTTTCCCTTTCTGAATTACCGGACAGGTTCTATGGGTATAATCTCAGTCTTTAAAGACACCCCATTTTTTAATTATAGTTGAAAAATAAAATTTCGCTAGGTAAAATAAGTAATGCCAACATATACTGTTATTACATCAAACCTTGAATTAAATGAGAGTAAAAAAAAGTCAATCGCAGAGGGTATAACAAAAATTCACAGCGAAACTACTGGAGCAAATACATATTTTGCACAAGTCATTTTTAATGAAACTAACAAGAATAGTCATTTTATGGGGGGCAAAGTTATTAAGGATGAACAAATTTATCTTAATGGCCAAATAAGAGCAGGACGTTCTAAAGAGGTCAAAGACGATCTTATTGATCAATTAAAAAAGTTATTAGCTAAAGAGACCAAACTAGATCAATCAAATGTTTGGGTTTATATTGTTGATTTAGAACCATCCCAAATGGTTGAATACGGAGAGGTGCTTCCTGTATCAGGTCAAGAAAAGATATGGTTCGAAAATCTACCAGATAAACTGAAGAAAAAATTAAAATCTTTAGAAAGTTAGTTTAAAAACAAACTAAATGCTCAATATGAATTGGTCTTTTTATTCCGAACTTTTCGTTTATCTCATGTTGATGAACATGATGAGAATGTACAAAAACAGGTAAAATAAAATTTTTGTCAGTTTTTAAGGAGTAAATAAAATTTGTACCTCTAAATTTTTTATCAACTACATCAAATTTTAAATTACTTTTATCGTCATGGTGTAAATCTTCCGGTTGTAATAACAATTTAACTGTAGATCCAATTTCGAAAGGTTTTGAAAAGTTTCCAGTAATAGTTCCTAGCTCCTCGTTTTCTAAACTTTTAGGACTTGTAACTTTTGCCGGTACCAAAACTCCCCTATTCAAAAATTTTACCACCTCAATTGAGTTGGGTATATGATAAACATTGTAAGGAGTATCAAATTGTTTTAATTTTTGATCTAATAATATTCCACACGTGTCCGCTAAATAAAAAGCTTCATACGAGTCGTGAGTAACAATAATAGTTGTAATCTTTAAATCTTTAATAATTTTTTTAAGTTTAGTTTGAATTTCTTCCTTAAAATTTTGATCAATATTAGACAATGGTTCATCTAATAAAAGCAAATTAGGTTCAGCACATAGAGATCTTGCTAATGATGCTCTTTGAGCTTCACCTGCACTTATTTGGTGAGGGTATTTATCTAATACATGATCAATATTTAAAAACTTTGTAATTTCTTCAACATTGATTTTTTTGGGACCTGATTTTGGTATTCCTAAAATTATATTTTTATAAATTGAATGATGTGGAAAAAGACTATTTTCTTGAAATGATAAAGCAATTTTTCTTTTTTCTGGTTCCAAATGTTCACTTGTTGATGAGATAATTTTATCCTTTAAAATAATTTCGCCACTTTCCAATTTTTCTAATCCAGCAATCGTTCTAAGTATTGTGGTTTTGCCTATTCCTGATGGTCCTAATAAACAAACAATGTCTCCTTCATTTTTAATCTCAATTGATAAATTCTTTATCTTGTCTTTACCACCAGCTTTAAAAGTTGCGTTTTTAATTTCAAAAAAATTATTCATCGTTATCTCTTAAGATATATTTTGAACTAAGTAAAATAAAGAAACTTGCAATTAAAATCAAAAATAAAGATGGTGCAGCAGCTGCCTCTAAAAGGTCCTCTGATGCGTAAATATATGCGGTTGTTGCAAAAGTCTCAAAATTAAAAGGTCTTAATATTAAAGTGATTGGAAGTTCTCTTATTATTTCTAATGAAATTAAAATCCCAACAAACAAAATTGAATTTTTAAGATACGGAACATGTATTTTTGCAAAGGTTTTTAGTTTTGAGTAACCCAGTAAATAAGCATTTTCATCAACAGAAATATTAATTTTCTCGTATCCCGATTTTATTCCATTACATGCTAGCGAATAAAACCTAATAAAGTAAACAATAATTAGTCCTAAAATAGAACCAAAAAAAATTTTCTTTACTGATGTAAAACCCATCGCTTTTATAATGCTGTTATCAAGCCATGCTATAAAAGTAATAAATGCGACTGCTAAAATTACACCAGGTATCGCATAGCCCGAAATTGATAAAGTTGTTAAGCTATTTAAAAACTTGCTCTTTGAAACTCTATTTCCATAATTTGAAACAAAAGACAAGATTATCAAAACAAAAAACGATAAAAAGACCAAATATAGGGTATTCCACAAAAGCTGATAAATTTTTAGTTCAAATAAATTATCCGTAAACTTTAATGTCCAGTAAAACATCTGGCTTAATGGGAATAAAAAACTCATGAAAAAAATCACAAAACAGCAGGTAAATGCTAGTATTGCTGAGCCTCCCGAAAGGTCCTGTTTTTCCTTCCTCTTAAAACCACCCTTCATGTTGGAATGGTATTTAGCTTTTTTTCTGGAAAGATTTTCTAAGAAAAAAAGGGCAAAAATAAATAATAATAAAAAAAATGAAATTTGATTTGCGAAAGCAAGATCATCAAAAGTTATCCATGAATTGTAAATGCCTGTTGTAAGAGTATTTATCGAAAAAAATTCAACAGCGCCAAACTCTGCCAAAGTCTCCATCGCGACCAATGATAAACCTGCGATAATTGCCGGTCTGGCTGAAGGCAAAATTATTCTTAGAAAAACTTTAAATTTTGAAAAACCTAAGTTTCTTCCTAAGTCTATAAGATTTTGTGACTGATATAAAAAAGAAGCCCTTGTTAAAATATAAACATAGGCGAACAAAGAAAAAGATATTGAAAGTATTGCTCCAACCATTCCGTCAAATTTTGGTATATGACTGTTGTAATTAGCATCTCCAAAAATATTTTTTAATATTGTGTAGGCAGTTCCGTAGTTTTCAAAAAAAGCTGTTAAAGAATATGCATAGATATATGGCGGAACAGCAAAGGATAATATTAAAGTCCATTTGAAAAAATTACTTCCAGGAAAATTGTAAAATGAAACTAAATAAGCAGAGCCAGTACCCATTAAAAAAGTAAAAATTAAAACACCTATTAACAGAGCTACAGAGTTAAATATATACTCTAATAAAAAAGTATCTTTTAATATTTTGTAGTAATTACTTGTTTCTTCAAAAAAACTCACTGAAACAGTTAAGATGGGTATAATTACAATAAATGAAATTACGAACGAACTAAGAGACCAAACATTAAATTTATTCATATTATAATCCGCCTTATAATCATGAAAATAAATATGCCCGTAAAAAGGAGATCTTAATTACGAGCATATTTTCAAGAAATTATCTAAAAATTGAAAACATTTAGGATGTGCGGAACCTCCTGTTCATTGATATCAGATAAATTTCTTTTATTTATTCTTTGATTGATCTTTTTACACTCTGAGACACACGGAGAGCATCCCTCAGAAGATTTATTTAAATCAATTTCAGAAATAAATTCTTTTTTATTTTTCATATTATTTCCAACCAGCGGTTGTCATTACTTCTAATGCATCAGCTTGTTTAGCACCATAACTAGAAACTTTTGTTTTTAGATCTTGTTTAAAATCTAAACCAATATTGTTAACTACTAATGGATTTGCTGAAACACCACCAATCATTGGGAATTCAAATGTATTATTAACAAAGTGTTCTTGGGATTCTGGTGTTAATAAAAATTCCACAAGTTTGATTGCGTTATCTTTGTTTGGAGCACCTTTAACTAAAGCAGCGCAGCTTATGTTCATGTGCGTTCCTCTATCATTTTGATTAGGGAAAAACGCTTTAACTTTTTTCGCTGCTGCTTGTTGTTCAGCACCTTTTTTTCCAGATAACATCAAAGCCAAATAATAAGTGTTTGCTACAGCGATATCTGCTTCACCTGCTGCAACTGCCATTATTTGTGCTCTGTCATTTCCTTTTGGTGATCTAGCCATGTTAGACACAACCCCTTTAGCCCATTCAGCTGTTGATGCTTTTCCATTGTTTTTAACCAATGAAGCTACTAAAGATTTGTTGTAAATGTTATTTGATGCCCTTATTACTAATCTACCTTTCCATTTCGGATCAGCCAAACTTTCATAAGTTAAACCAGCCAGCTCTGCACCACTTACTCTCTCTGGAGCGTAATAAACTATTCTCGCTCTTTTAGCGATACCAGTCCAGTGCGAAGTTCTGAAGTTTGAAGGCACTGCCGCTTTAATTGCTGCAGAAGTTAAACCACCTTGAGTCATTCCTTTTGCCTTAAACACTCCACATCTTCCAGCATCAGCGGTAATATAAAGATCTGCAGAAGAATCTGCTCCCTCTTCAATCATTCTTTTTTCTAAAGCCCCCGCTTTGCCGTTGATTAAATTTACTTTGATACCAGTTTTTGCCGTAAACTTATCGTAAAGCTCGGCATCTGCTTTGTAGTGTCTTGCATTAAAAACATTAACTTCCGCAGCAATTGTAAAACCAGCGATTAAAGTAAATAGTATTGTAATTATACTTACCTTTTTCATTGTTATTTCCTTCCTCCGCACTATTGATAATGAGAATTATTCTCATTGATAATGATTATCAATCTCATATAATGACGCAGGGGTCAAGGAAATATTAAAATTTCCACTCTGATATTTTGCTGTATAGAAAGTTCCTAAAAGCTTGAACTCTAGCCACATTTTTTAAAGATTGAGGATACACAAAATGTGCTTCTGTTATAGGTCCTTCAACTTTTGGAAGTATTTTTACAATATTTGGTTGGTTAATCGTAATATAATCTGGCAAAGCGGCTAAACCTACGCCACTTTGAACTGCTAAAAGTAAGCCATAAACACTATTTACTCTCATAGCTGTTTTTCTTTTTTTGGCTCCCTCTTTTAAACCAAGTTTAAGTGCCCAATCTGGATTAAATACGGGTGAAGGAGCACCTCTTCCAAAAGAAATAAATTTATGATTATTTAAATCATTTACAGTTTTTGGATATCCATTTTTTTCAAGATATTTTGGTGAACCGTAAATATGATAATTAATATCAATTAGTTTTTTCTGAATATAATTTAATTGCTTTGGTCTACGCATAAAAATCCCTATATCGGCTTGTCTAGTACTCAAATCTAATTCCTTATCGTCAAAAATTAGTTCAACTTCTATCTCTGGATTTAACTGCATAAATTCTTGAATTCTTGGAGTTAACCAAGTTGTGCCAAAACTTACAACTGTAGTTACAGTAAGTTTTCCTGATGGTTTATTTTTTTTGTCTCCAAGTGAAGTTTCTACCTCTTTTAATTTACTTATAACTTCATGCGCTGTTTTAAAAACATATTCACCATTTTCTGTTAAAGTTAAACCTCTAGCGTGTCTTTCAAATAATTTTACTTTTAAATCTTCTTCTAATGACTGAATTTGACGACTTATGGCGGATTGACTTAGGTTAAGATTGACTGTAGCGCTGGTAAAACTTCCAGCTTCCGCAACTGCATGGAAAATTTTAAGTTTATCCCAATCCATTATTTATTAAGATTTATTATATATCTCCCCGAAGTTTTGCCTTCAAGCATCTTTGGATATTCTTCCAAAAGTTGATTTAAATCTATTTCTTTGATTGATTTATCCAGCAAGTCGAAATCAACAAGCTTGTGCATTTCACCCCATAAAAAGTTTCTTCTTTTTATTGATACACTCACAGAGTCTATGCCCCAAAGTTTTACACCTCTAATGATAAAAGGCATTACGGTAGTATTTAATTTTATACTCGAAGCATTACCACAAGCAGCAACGATACCATTAGGTTTAATATGAGTAAGAATATTTGCCAAAATATTTCCTCCAACTGTATCAACTGCTCCGTCATATAATCCTTTATCTAAAGGTCTTGCCTCTTTATCTAAATCACCCGATTTTATAATATTTTTTGCACCTAATGATTTCAAATATTCTTCATTTGGTTTTGTTGTTGCCGCAGTAACATTGCAACCAAGTTTACTTAGAATCATTATTGCTATACTTCCAACCCCTCCGGAGGCACCAGTTACAATTACGTCATTTACTTTTTCACCTAATAGCAAAACTTCTCTTGTCTGTTTTGTTGTGAAAGCACATTGGATTGCGGTTAAGCCTGCTGTCCCTAGCATCATTGCTTGCCGAGAAGTAATTTCTTTTGGTTTTTTTACTAAAAAGTTCGCGTCTACTTTAGCGTATTGAGAATAACCGCCGTAAAATATTTCACCTACTCTCCAGCCGGTTTGAATAATTTCGTCACCCTCTTTGAATTTATCGCTTTTACTTTCAACAACTGTCCCTGCAAAGTCTATTCCTGGAATATGAGGAAATTCTTTGACTAATCTTGCACCATTTTTAAGTATTAAAGCATCTTTAAAATTCAAAGTTGAATAATCTACTTTTACTAACACATCTCCGTGTTTTAAAAAAGATTTGTCAATTTTTTTTATTTCTCTTGTAAACTTTTCACCTTCTTGGTTTATAACCAACGCATTAAAATTATCAGACATTTTTATTAGTAAATATTATTTCGCGATGAATCGCAAATATCTATTTTGATAGCTCAAGTCATCTTTAAACTGACCTAAGTAAAAATTTGTAACCGTAGTTGCTTGTTCTTTTTTTATTCCCCTCATCGTCATACAATGGTGGGTTGAATCTATTGTTACCGCAACTCCCTTTGCGTCTAAACTTTCCATTAAAGTTTTAGCAATTTGCACTGTTAACCTTTCTTGAGTTTGTAATCTCTTTGAAAAAACTTCAACAACTCTAGCTATCTTACTTAAACCAACTACCCTTTGATTTGGAATGTAGGCTACATGAGCTTTGCCAATGATTGGAGCCATATGATGTTCACAATGACTTTGTATAGATATATTTTTTTGAACGACCATGTCGCTGTAACCTTCTACGTCTCCAAAAGTTTTTGCTAAAATAGAACCTGGGTCTTCAGTATACCCTTTAAAATACTCCTTAAATGCTTTTACCACCCTTTTAGGAGTTTCTAACAGACCCTCTCTATTTGGATCTTCACCCATCCACTCCAAAATTGTTTTTATGGCCTCTTCAGCCTCTTTATCACTTATTTTTGAGATAGGTTGTAACTTTTGAATATCTTTAACTATTTTCATTAAGCACTTATACCTATTTATTAAGTTTTTTAAAATATTTATTATACTATTTAATATGCTAAATAATTGAGAAATATATGTTTAAAAAAAGAGAAAGTGTCACAGAGATTGAGGAAGGAAGTTTGCTGTCTCCTAAGTTTGATAACGATGGTTTAATTCCGGTCGTGACTACTTGTATAAATACCAAAGAAATTTTAATGCATGGTTATATGAATGTAGAGGCATTCAAAAAAACAATCGAAACAAAAGAAGCTCACTATTGGAGCAGATCAAGAAAGCAAGTTTGGCATAAAGGAAAAACAAGCGGTTTTATTCAAAAAGTAAAAGAAATAAGAATTGATGATGACCAAGACTCGGTTTGGCTAAGTGTTGATATTGGAAATGGCTCAAGTTGTCATGTAGGATACAGATCTTGTTTTTATAGATCCATACCTCTAGGAAAAATTGAAAATGCAAGAGAAATCAAAATGAAGTTTGAAGAGAAAGAAAAAAAATTTGACCCTGAAAAAGTTTACAAAAATCAACCTAATCCTACAAAAATTTAATGACTAATTTTGTTAATGATGAGCTAGAAGTTTTAAGACCTTTCGGTCCAACTATTGCTAAAGTAAAAATGCCTCAAGATTTAATTGATAAACTTAACGAGTATACTGAAAGCGTATTAAAAGACCAAAATAAACAAGATAAGTTGAATTATGGTAATAAACTTGCTGGTAATGTGAAGCAAGAATTTATTATTGAAAAAGATATTATGGAAAAAATTGGATGGGGAAAGTTTTTAGCTGAAGGAGTTAGTGAGTGGGTATTTAAAACAAATAATAGGAAAATTACAAAATTTAATATAATTAATAGTTGGATTGTAAGACAATTTCAAAATGAATACAATCCATCTCATTGGCATGGAGGTCATGTATCGGGTGTGGGATATTTAAAAGTTCCAAAAACTTTAGGTGAAACAAGTCAAAATAATAAGACAATGAATCACAATGGTAAGCTTGAAATGGTCCATGGGTCAAAAGCATTTTTATGTAAACCGACTTTTAGAGTGACACCTCGAGTAGGAGATTTTTATTTTTTTCCACATTATCTAATGCATGCAGTTTATCCTTTTTCTCAATGTGATGATGAAAGACGATCAGTCTCATTTAATGCAACTGTAGATCAATCGTTATTCAATGAATAAAAATCAAAAAAATGTTTTAGGCGGAGATTTAGAACTGTGCTCATCTAATCCTTTGACAGGTTGGTATAGAGACGGTTGTTGTAATACAGATGAAAATGACAACGGACTACATACAGTTTGTGCAAAGGTAAATAGTGACTTTCTTGAGTGGTGTAAGTCTGCCGGGAATGATTTAGTTACACCTCATCCTGAATTTGGTTTTCCAGGTTTAAAAGATGGGGATAACTGGTGTGTATGTGCTAGTTGGTTTGCAAAAGCTTTAGAAGCTGGAAAAGAGTGCAAAATATATTTGAAAAAAACAAACGAAAAAACTTTAAAAATTATACCCTTAGAAATTTTAAAGAAACACGCAATAGATTTATCTTAATTACATATTCCCATATCTTGGTCCACCACTTCCCTCTGGCGTTACCCAAGTTATGTTCTGAGAAGGTTCTTTAATATCGCAAGTTTTACAATGAATGCAGTTTTGAGAATTTATTACAAATTTAGGTACTTCATTTTCAACTTGCACTTCGTATACACCAGCAGGACAATATCTTTGTGCAGGCTCATCAAATCTGTCTAAGGTATACCTTATTGGTAAGTCTTTATCTTTCAATTTTAAATGGACTGGTTGATTATCTGTATGATTGGTCCCTGTTAGATAAACTGAACTTGTTTTATCGAATGTAATTATATTATCAGGTTTTGGATAATCTATCACTGGCATTTCATTTGCGGGTTTTAAAGTTTCGTGATCTGCGTGTTTATGTTTAAGTGTGAATGGTAATTTCCCTCTGAATATTATTTGATCTATACCTGTGAAAATAATCCCCAAGATTAATCCCCAACTAAAACTTGGTTTTACATTTCTTGCTTCAAATAATTCTTTATGTGCCCAACTTTTTTGGAATTTTTCCTCATAAATAGAAAGATCTTTTGAATCATTAAGATGCTCAATTATAGTTTCAGCTGCAACTATTCCACTTTTCATTGCAGTATGAGAACCTTTTATTTTTGGCATATTTAGTGTACCTGCATCACATCCGATTAAAAGGGCACCAGGCATAAACATTTTAGGTAAACTTTGAAAACCTCCTTCAATTAAAGCTCTAGCCCCATAAGATATTCTTTTTCCTCCATCTAACATTTTTTTGATAGCCGGGTGAGTTTTAAATCTTTGAAATTCATCAAAAGGTGACAAGTGAGGATTTTTATAATCTAAACCTATAACATACCCTATATAAAGCTCTTTATTTTCGGCATGATATACAAAGCTTCCTCCATAAGTATTTTTATCTAATGGCCAACCAGCTGTATGCATTACTAAACCCTCCTGATGGTTTTTTTCATCTATCTTCCAGATTTCTTTAAAACCAATTCCATATTGTTGAGGGTCCTTTCCGTTATCTAAGTCAAACTTTTTAATTAATTGTTTTCCTAAATGACCTCTGCAACCCTCTGCAAATACTGTAACTTTCGCATGCAGTTCCATTCCAGGCTCATAACCATCTTTTTTATTTCCTTCTTTATCTAAACCCATGTCTTGAGTTATAACACCCTTAACTGATCCATCCTCTTTATATAAAATTTCTGAAGCTGGGAAACCTGGAAAAATCTCTACACCTAATGCTTCCGCTTGTTCGGCAAGCCATCTACATAAATTGGCAAGACTAATTATATAATTCTTATGGTTTTGCTGGACTTTTGGTAGTAACCAAGTCGGCCAGCTAAATGAATTTTTCTTTCCTAAAAAAAGAAATTTTTCTTTTGTTACTTTAGTCTTAATTGGTGCATTGAGATCTTTCCAATTAGGAACTAATTCATCTAATGCTCTAGTCTCAAAAACATTCCCAGACAAAATATGTGAACCAATTTCTGCACCTTTTTCTAATACACACACGTTAACGTCAGCATTTAATTGCTTTAGTTTAATAGCTGTAGCAAGACCTGATGGTCCTCCACCGACAATAACAACATCATATTCCATAACTTCTCTAGTCATGAATTATTTTTGAATAGTGTTAAGTTTATTTAATTCTTCTAAAAATTGCGGAAGAGCTTCAAACAAATCTGCCTCAAGCCCATAATCTGCTATGCTAAATATTGGTGCTTCACCATCTTTATTTATCGCAACAATAATTTTGCTCTCTTTCATTCCAGCTAAATGTTGAATGGCTCCAGAAATACCAACTGCTATGTACAAATCAGGCACAACAACTTTTCCTGTTTGCCCTACTTGATGATCGTTTGTAATATATCCTGCATCTACAGCTGCTCTTGATGCTCCAATGGCTGCATTCAACTTATCCGCAATTGCTGAAATTAATTTAAAATTATCTGAATTTTGCATTCCTCTACCACCTGAAATTACAATTCTTGCAGTACCTAACTCAGGTCTATCCGATTTTATTTCCTCTCTTTTCACAAACTTTGAATTTTTAAAAGCTTCACCTGGTTCCGATTTCACAATTTCTGCAGAACCTCCGGTAGCTAGTGCAGGCTCAAAAGAAGTTGGTCTTATAGTGACACACTTCTTTTTGTCGTTACTTTTTACTGTTGCAAAAGCGTTTCCTGCGTAAATTGGACGTAAAAAGGTATCGGCTGAAATAACTTTAATGACATCACTCACCTGAGATGTATCTAAAAGAGCTGCTATCCTAGGCATTAAATTTTTTCCAAATGTGTTTGCTGAGCAAACTATATGTGAATATGTGTCTACATGCTTAATTATTGCTGCAGTATAATTTTCTGCAATAAAGTTTTCATAAATTTCGTTATCGACATGGATAACTTTTTTTACTTTTGGTATTTCAGACGCAGATTTAGCAACACTCTCTGATTTATTACCTAAAACTAAGATATGGAGGTCTTCATCTATTTTGCAAGCAGCTGATACTGCATTGTAAGTGAAGGGTCTTAATTCTTTATTGTTATGTTCTGCAATTAATAAAACTGACATTTAAATTACTTTAGCCTCATTTTTTAATTTTTGAACCAATTCTGATACATTTGCGACTTTAATTCCAGCTTTTCTTTTTGGTGGTTCTTCTACCTTAATTTGCTCGATTCTCGCTTTGGTATCAACCCCTAAATCTGAAGCATTTATCTGCTCTAGTGGTTTTTTCTTTGCTTTCATTATATTGGGTAATGAAGCATATCTGGGCTCATTTAATCTGAGATCGCAGGTAACAATTGCGGGTATGTTTACTTCAATTGTTTCTAATCCTTCATCAACCTCTCGAGTAACTTCAAGCGATGAATCTTTAACATTAATTTTGGATGCAAATGTCGCTTGTGGCCAACCAAGTAAAGCTGCCAACATTTGACCTGTTTGGTTACAATCATCATCTATTGCTTGTTTGCCCATAAAAACTAAATCAGGTTTTTCTTTATCTACTATCTTTTGCAAGATTTTTGAAACGGCCAAAGGCTCAACTACACCTTCAACTTTTACATGTATTCCTCTGTCAGCACCAACCGCAAGTGCCTTCCTCACAGTTTCTTGAGCTTTTTCCTCACCAATAGTTATCGCTACAATTTCTTTTGCTTTTCCAGACTCTTTAATTTTTACTGCTTCTTCAACAGCGTTATCGTCAGGAGGATTAGTAGACATTTTGACATTATCTGTAACTACTCCCGTTCCATCTTCTTTTACTCTTACTTGAACGTTGTAATCTATAACTCTTTTTACTGCTACTAAGATTTTCATTATGCTCTCAACAATTCATTTTTTGGATCATAAGGACTTTCTTCAAGAATAGTTGCCTCATGCGTTTTTCCCAATATGTCAATTTTAAGTTTCTGACCTACGTTTGCTAATTCTGGTTTAACCATTCCAAGTGCTATAGATTTTCCTAATCTAAAACCAAAATCTCCACCAGTGGCTCTTCCAATACAAGTACCATTTTCATAAATTGGATTATTTCCCAACACATCAGCATCAGTAATATTATGAACTTCTAGTGTCACTAATTTATTACTAAATCCTTTTTCTCTCCATTTGTTTAATGCATCTAAGCCAATAAAATTTCCTTTATTTGGATGTATAAATCTATCTAAACCACTTTCGTATGGAGAATATTCTATAGATAATTCTGTTCCAACTAGTTTATACGATTTCTCAACTCTTAAACTATTCATTGCTCTTATACCATAAGGTTTTAGATTTAAATCTTTACCAGCATCCATTAATTTATCAAAAATATGATTTTGATATTCAATTGGATGATGTAATTCCCAACCTAATTCTCCAACAAAGTTTACTCTCATTGCGTTCACAGGAGCATAACCCACGTCAACGTTTTTAGCACTTAGCCATTTAAAATTTTCATTTGAAAAATCATCTTTTGATACTCTTGTCATTAATTCTCTTGCTTTTGGTCCAGAAACAACCAACACACCCATGCTATTAGTTAAATTTTCGAATTGAACAGATCCATCACTAGGCATCCATCTTAATATCCAATCATGATCAAGTCTTTGAAATACACCTGCAGACACTAAATAAAAACTATCTTCAGACTCTCTCATTATTGTAAATTCCGAATGAACACCACCTTTGGTATTTAAGGCGTGACACAAATTTATCCTTCCAACTTTTTTTGGAAGTTTGTTTGCAACGAGTTTATCCAAAAACTCCTCTGCGTTTGGTCCTTTAATTCTACATTTAGCAAATGCACTCATGTCTAACAAACCTACGTTTTCTCTTACATTTTTGCATTCTTTCTCAATAGCTTGAAACCATTTTGATCTTCTAAATGACCAGTGATCTTTTTGCTCCATTCCATCAGTAGCAAAAAAGTTTGGTCTTTCCCAACCAAATTTTTGACCAAAAACTGCTCCAAGTTTTTCCATTCTGTCATAACATGGGGCTGTTCTTAGTGGTCTTGCCGCTGGTCTTTCTTCATCCGGGAAATGAGTTATAAAAACGTGGCTGTATGCCTCTTCATTTTTTTCTTTAAGATAAGCTTTCGAACAATAATCTCCATATCTTCTTGGTTCAACACCAAGCATATCAATTGTTGGTTCACCATCTACGATCCATTCTGCTAATTGCCAACCAGCACCACCAGCTGCAGTTATTCCAAAACTATGACCTTCGTTTATCCAAAAGTTTTTTAGTCCCCATGCTGGTCCTACAATCGGATTTCCATCTGGAGTATAACAAATTGCACCATTATAAACTTTTTTCACTCCTACCTCCCCAAAGGCTGGCACTCTATGTATTGCACCTTCTATATGTGGAGCGAGTCTATCTAAATCTTCTTGAAATAATTCATATTCAGAATCTTTTGAAGGTCCATCAACATAACATGCGGGAGCTCCGTCTTCATAAGGGCCTAATATTAAACCTCCAGCTTCTTCTCTCATATACCAACGGCTATCACTATCTCTTAAAACTCCCATTTCAGGTAAACCCTCTTTTTTTCTTTTTTGAATTTCAGGGTGTGGTTCTGTAACAATATATTGATGTTCTACAGGAATAACAGGGATGTCTAGACCAACCATTTTTCCAGTTTGTCTAGCAAAATTTCCTGAGCAAGAAATTATATGTTCACATTCAATAGTACCTTTATCAGTTTCTACTACCCATCCATCTTTAGTTTGTTTCATACCAACAACTGTGGTGTTTCTATAAATCTCCGCACCTCTATTTCTTGCACCAGTGGCCAAAGCTTGTGTTAAATCAGCAGGTTGAATATATCCATCCTCAGGATGTTGAATTGCTCCAACTAAATCAGATGTATTACATAATGGCCAAATTTCTTTTACTTGATCAGGCGTCAAAAACTTAACATCAACACCAATTGTTTGTGCAACTCCTGCATATTGAAAGTACTCATCCATTCTATCTTTATTATTTGCAAGTCTAATATTTGAAACAACACTGAAGCCTACGTTCTTACCTGTTTCTTCCTCTAATTTTTTATATAAATTGACTGCATATTTGTGGAGTTGTCCAACGGAATAACTCATATTAAAAAGTGGTAATAAACCTGCAGCGTGCCAAGTTGATCCAGACGTAAGTTCTTTTCTTTCAACTAAAACAACGTCTGACCAGCCTTTTTTAGCGAGATGATAAAGGGCACTAACCCCTACAACACCTCCACCAACTATAACGACCTTTGCTTTAGATTTCATTATTAGATTTCTACAAGATTTTTAAAACGAACGAAACAAAATTCTATTAATCGTCGTCTGGTTCTCTCCAATCTAATTGGAACAACAAATAAGCTGCGACACTCACGCTAATAATGCCTACAATAATTCCACAGTTAAGACCAATCTCCTGGCCAAAATAATACCAAGTTATCTGGGTGCTCAAAATAGGTGGAACACAAAGTATGAGCATAAGAATTAGAATACGATTTTCATATTTCGGTTTTTTCATAATCTAAATTGATGCTCCAAGAGAAACTGGATTAGAAACTGCAGTAGTCAACCAGCAATTGTTAAGTGATCCTTGACCGTCATATCTTTCTACTTGCCACTTAAATTCATAGTAAAAATTATCTGATCCCAAGATAATTACATCATAAATTGCGATCTTCTTGTTGTTGTAGATCTCTTCAATTTTATGATCTTTGTGATTTAACAAAATTGAATATATTTCATTTTTTAACATTTTTTTGAATTTATTTAATGGACCAGTATTAATTTTGTTTTCTGGGTGAGCGAATTCCCATGTTTGTTCAATACCAAAATCTTTATCTGGTTTATCATTATTCTTTAAACTGATCAGTTGAATTTCAACCACATTATAAGGTTCAATTTTTGTGTTAGGCTTAATAATATCAGAATAGACACTCACTACATGAAGATTAAATAATAAAAAAAAAAATAAAAGTTTGTTCATAATAGAACTTTAATTTTACAATATTATAATATAAATTTTACAAATAAAATGTCGCTTTATCTAAATTCTAAGAAAATAATCAAAGAATGGACTGATTATAATGGTCATTTGAACGTGGCTTATTATGTCTTAATTTTTGATTTGTTTGGTGCTGAAGTGTTAATGGACAAATTTAAAATGGGTGAGGAATCGGCTAAGAAAACAAAAAAAAGCACCATGGTGGTTGAATCTCATATTACTTACAACCAGGAAGTAAAAGAAGGTGACGAGGTAGATGTGAATTTACTATATTTTGATCACGACAAAAAAAGATTACAATATAAGCTTGAAATGATTCATAAAGAAAAAAAATTTTTAGCATCTACTATAGAAATTTTATCTCTTTACGTTGATTTAGATCAAAGAAAAGTTTCAGAATTTGAGAATGAAAAAATAATAATCATGAAAGAATTCATTAAAAGTAATTCACAAAAATTTAAAAGTGATAATTTGATCTTTTCTAATAAATTAAAAAAATAATTATATTTGTGAAGCTGTACGTTTAACTTCTTCTAAAAATTTTTCTCTTTTTTTATTTGATACAAATGGAACTGCAAAGAATCTTTTATAAACAACGTCTGTTATTCCACAAATATTGAAAACTCCCCTTCTTAATCTTTTTGTTGGCATATTTAAAAAGAATGTTCTTATTGCAAATTGAGGTGATCCATAAGTGCAAAATACTACTGCCTTTTTTCCTTTTAAATTTCCAATAGGATATCCATAATTTCCAAATAGTTTTTTAAAACTAAAAGCCCATGGTGGAGAAAGAACTTTATCAATCCATCCTTCAACCATCGCTGGCATTCTGAAATTCCATATAGGAGCAACAAGAACAATTACATCACTTTTCTCAATTCTTTTTCTGTGGTCCAAAACAGTGCTATCTGGTTTCTCTCCAGCAAAAATAGGATTAAATTTTTCTTTATAAAGATCAACACAATCAACTCTGTTCCCTTTATCTTCTGAAGATTTTATAAAAGTGTCCCTTATCGCTGCATTAAATGATTTATCGTTGTAATGTCCGTATATTAAAAAAATTTGTTTCATTGTTTCCAGATATTTTCTAACCTACTGTCTCTACCACACCCTTTTTTATAAAGTAAGTAATTTATAAAATTTGTTTGGTAATAATTTTGGTGATAATTCTCTGCTGGATAAAATTTTTCAAATTTTTTAACAAAAGTAACAACTTTATTATTAAAATCATTTTCTATAGCTTCAATACTTTTTTCTATTAGTTTCTTTTGCTTATCATTCATATAAAATGCAGCAGATTTGTAACTATAACCTTTGTCACAAAATTGACCTGCCGCATCAAAAGGATCGATATTTTTCCAAAAAATATTTAACAGTTTCTCAAAACTGATCCTCTTTGTATCATAAGTTATTTCAACTACTTCAATATGACCGGTATCACCATAAGTCACTTCTTTGTAAGTTGGATTAGGTTTTGTTCCACCTGAGTAACCAGAAACAACATTGGTAACACCTTCTACCTTATCAAAAGACTCTTCCATACACCAAAAACATCCACCACCAAAGTAAGTTTTATTTAATTCTTGTGAATATGATTGATTATTACCAAAAAAAATAAAAATAAAAACGACAATAAATTTAAGCATTTAATTTAAAAGTGTTTAGCTTTTTAAAGCTGGAAAAACAGGGTTAACTTTTTTAAATATGTTTTGATAATCCTGTTTAATACAACGATTTGATATATATTTCATTTTTGCATCTAAGGCTATTTTTTCCGCTGCGTCATTTTTAATTCCGTATTGAAGCCATAAAACTTTCGCATTTATTTTAACAGCCCCATTTGCTAAATCAGGAGTTTCATTTGAAGGTCTAAAAATATTAACAATATCTATTGGAATTTCTATATCCTCTAATTTTGAGAAAACTTTTTCACCATGGATAATTTCACCTACTGCAAAAGGATTTACTGGAATTACCCTATAACCAAATTCCTGCATGTATTTCATTACAATGGTTGATGGTTTTCTTTTTAAGTTTTTTGGATCCTCTTTTTTTTTAAGAGAGCTTACACCTACCATGGCTATAGTTTTGGAGTTTTTTAAAATTTCCTCAATTTCTTTTGTCATTTATTTTTCCAATTAGGTTTTCTTTTTTCTAGGAATGCTGAAATTCCCTCTCTTGCATCCATTGACATCATGTTTAGTGTCATCATTTTACTTGTGTAGGCGTAAGCTTTTTTAAGAGGCATTTCTAATTGTTTATAGAATGCTTTCTTTCCAATTTTAATTGATAAATTTGATTTTGCTGAAATTGTTTTTGCAACTTCTAATACTTTTGAATTCAGTTTATTTTTTGCAAAACAATCATTTATCAAACCAATATCTTTTGCATATTTTGCATTTATAGGTTCGCCTGTTAACAACATTTTCATCATTCTTTTTTTTCCTATTTTTCTACTTACTGCTACCATTGGTGTACTACAAAACAAACCTATATTTACTCCTGGGGTAGCAAACTTTGCATCTATTGATGCATAAGCTAAGTCGCAACTTGCAGCGAGTTGACATCCTGCTGCAAATGCAGAACCATGAACTTTAGCAATTACGGGTTTTCTTCCTTCAACAATATTAAGCATTAATTTTGAGCAAAGATTAAATAATTTTAAGTATTTGGATCTTACTTTTAAATTTTTTACCTCTTTAAGATTGTGACCTGCGCTGAAACCTTTGCCATTTCCACTTAAAATTATTACTCGAGTTTTATTATCACTTTCTAATCTTCTAAAAACATCTATTAAAATATTTAATGTTTTGAAAGATAGTGAATTATAAGTTTTAGGCTCGTCAATTATTACATTTTTAATTCCAAAACCATTATCTTTTACAACAACTGTCATTTTATTTTAGCTCTCCATCTTCTCGCATTTTTGCTCTAATTTTAGTTGCTGATATTTTTTGTGTCTCCTCGTCTAATTTTATCTCTTCAATTTTATAGCCCACTCCTCTACCATAACATATGTTTGTAACATTAGGGACAAGCATTATTCTAAACCTACCCTCATATTTCGGATTTAATCTTTCTTCAATTTTTTGTTTAACTGTTTCAAAGTCAAAAGGATTGTCATCTACACCTTGCACATCTCGTATTTGTATACAAACTTGACCAGTTTTCTTAACTATTTCTTCAAACAATTTATAATGTCCATCATGAAAAGGCTGCCACCTTCCTAACATTTGCGCTGTTGGTTTTTTATTATCCCACTTATACATTTTTAATTAAATCTGTAAAAATTTTCTCAGACCATTCTTTAGCATTTTGTGATGTAACATGAAAATTAAATTTCTCAGGTTTTACAAACATTTTATTTGTGTCATCAAATCTTCCTGATTTAATTGTATCAACCCAAACTATATAGTCTGCAGGAAACAATTTACGTGCCCCTGGAGTAGGACATATAAAGTCAGCAATAACATTGTTGCCTTCATTCTTTAATTTAAGAGCAAAATCTGACATTCTTTTTGCTTGCCTCTTTCTCCCTTCCTCAGAAAAATCCCAATCATTAGCTTCTTTTCTAACTTCGTCAGCATTAAGTCTCTTTGCTTCAATTTTTTTAGCAAGCGCGTCTGCAAGAGTTGTTTTGCCAGCACCAGGTAAACCCATTATTAAAATTATTTTTAAATTCATGTTAATTATTTTGTAACTTTATATATTCCAAGCCAAGCATTCACATCTTTACTGGATAAATAATTTGACTTAAAAAAATCAATCTTCTCCCATTTATTTTTAGCTACCAAATTATCAATTTTTTTATCAAAACCATAATCCTTATAAACACCAACATTAATTGTAAAACAAATTAAACCATTTTTTTTTGTAACTCTTATAAATTCATCTAAAGCATCAGGTTTCACATGGCCAAATGTAAATGTTCCAACGCAAAACACTGAGTCAAATTTATCATTTTCGAATATCAATTTTTTGTTTAAATCGATCCTTTCTAATGATTTGTAAAGACCTTGTGGTACTAAATCTAATAATTTTTGTGATATGTCAGCACCATAAAAATTCTGGTAACCAATTTTTTTAAGCTCCACTGCAACTAAACCAGTTCCACAGCCAGCATCAAATATTTCAATATTCTTGCTTTTTTGATATTTGTTGAATGTTTCGGAAGTTTCTTTCGGCCCAGTATAATTCCAGGCTTCCATATCTTTATCATACTTATTATTAAGTGCCCACTCATCGTAGTAAGCGGCTACATCCTCAACTTTCTTTAAAGTATGCAAAGGGACTTTATTTCCAATGTCTTTTTGGGCCATATTTAAATTAATAAAATTATTTTTGTTAGTTATATTTTATAGACACACAAATTAAAAATAGATAATAATTCGATAAATGAATTTTTCTATAGAAATTGGGCCTAAAACAGACCTGTCAACTCTGCCGGAACTAAAAGATGTATATATAACAATGTTGCCAGGCGGAGATTTTAAAGAGACAGCATATCAAGCAGTCCAACTAGTCAAAAAAGGCTTCAACCCTATCCCTCATTTTCCTGCTAGATCAATGGAGAATGAACACCAGTTAAAAGAGTATGTAAGCATCTGTAAAGATGGAGGGGTAAAGCAAGCTTTAATTATTGGAGGGGGTCGTGATCCAGCTGGTAAATTTGAGAGCTCGTTTCAACTTTTAGAGACTGGTTATTTTGAGAAGATGAAGATAGGAATTGCTGGACATCCCGAGGGGAGTCCTGATATATCCGATTCAGATTTGGAAAAAGCTATGAAAGATAAAAAGCCCTATGCTGATTATATAGTAACTCAATGGTTACTTGATCCTCAGCCAATCATAGATTTTATTTCTAAACAGACAGTACCAGTGCATGTTGGAATTACTGGGCCTCTTAAGATATCAAGCTTAATTAAATTTGCTAATATAGTGGGTGCAAAAAATTCCATAAATTTTCTTAAATCTAATTTTAGTAAGGCTTTAGATTTATTGAAACCTAAAGACCCAAATGATTTAATTGATAAATTAAAAGATCATACAGAACACTTTCATATTTATACATTTGGAGGACTTAAGGAAACAAACAAATGGTTAAAGGATAATAACTATGCCTAAAAAAAAGAAAAAAAAGAAAGTAAGTTCGAAAAAAAGAAAATCAAAAAAAATAGCCAAAGTAAAATCAAATAAAGTCAGTAAGCCAATTTCAAAAGGCAGAATAATTGAAAAAATTGATTATTCAAAAGTTTCTCACTCTACTGCTGTTGATCAATCAGATAGACATGTTCCTTACAATTTAAGACAAAGTGGTCCAACTCAAGTTGAAATGTTAATTTCAACACGAGTAAGAAAATCTCCTTACTGGCATTTATCTATGAAAGCTGGATGTTGGAGAGCAACTGTTTACAATAGAATTTATCATCCACGTGGTTATGTAAGACCTGAAAAAGGTGGAGCAATGGGCGAATATGAAGCTATTAAAAAACACGTAACAATGTGGAACGTAGCAGTTGAAAGACAAATAAGAGTAAAGGGTCCAGATGCTGAAAAATTTACTGACTATGTTATTACGAGAGATGCATCAAAAATTTCTCCGATGCGTGCTAGATATGTAATTTTATGTAATTACAAAGGTGGTGTCTTAAATGATCCTATATTATTAAGAATATCTGAAGATGAATTTTGGTTTAGTTTATCGGATAGTGATATTGGTCTTTATCTACAGGGTGTTAACGCTGACAAAAGATTTAATGTAGAAATAGATGAAATTGATGCATGTCCAGTACAAATTCAAGGTCCTAAATCAAAGGCGTTAATGAATGATTTAATTGGAAATCAAGTTGATTTAGACAATATGCCTTTTTATGGATTAGCTGAAGCAAAAGTTGGTGGAAGAAGTTGTGTTATTTCACAATCAGGTTTTTCAGGTGAAGCTGGATATGAAATTTATTTAAGAAATGCAACTTTATATGCAGAGGATATGTGGAATGCAGTTTTAAAAGCTGGAAAAAAACACAATCTTATGGTTATCGCTCCTGCTCACCACAGAAGAATACAAGCAGGTATTTTATCTTGGGGTCAAGACATGGATAACGAGCATAATCCATTTCAATGTAACTTAGGTTATCAAGTTTCATTATCTGGAAAAGGTGTTTGGGAGAAACAAGGAGACTATGTTGGTAAAGAAGCCTTGGAAAAAATGAAAAGCGAGATATCTTCTGGAGGAAAACCTTACAAACTTCAACTAGTAGGAATGGAACTGGGAGGAAAACCAATTGAAGAATATGCACCAGATTTTTGGTTAATCTCAGAAGACGGAAAAAATCCAGTAGGATTTGTTACATCTCCTTGGTACCATCCTGAAAAAAGAACTAATATCGCAATGGGGTACGTGCCTTTCGATGGAAATTTGAATAAAAATGGATTTCCAATTGGTAAAGTTGGTAGAAAATTTAAAATTCATCTTCCAAAGAAATATTGTGAAAAAGGAAATGAACCAGTTAATGCTGTGATCGTAGATATACCTTTCACAGAGTCGTACAATCCTAATACAAGAGAAGCTAAATAAATTATAAAAAGGGGGTAATCCCCCCTTTTTTCTGATTTAGACTCATTAAATGTCAAAATACTTTTTATTAATAACATGTATTATTATAGGTATAATTTTAATCATTTTTCCTTTATTAATTTCCTATTATGCTCAAAAAAAAAATAGAAAATAAATGTTTGGATTTTTTTTAGAATTAATTTTCAGATCAATAAAACTTGACAAAAAACTTTATAGAGAAGTTAAGACATATTCGGAAGTTTCAATTTATTTCGCTGCAATTATAATGATACTAGATGGGGTTGCAGGAGCGATTGCTACTAATAATTTTTACAAAACTTCACTAAGTCTTTCTGCATTAACTGCTATCTTAACTTGGTTTTTTTGGGCAGTTTTGATATTTACAATCGGTTCCAAAATTTTTCCTGATAAAGATACTAAAGTCACCTTTAAAAAAATTTTAATTGCAGTAGGTATTGCTCATGCCCCAGGATTACTTAGATTTATAGCATTGACACCTGACTTAGTAATGCCAATAATTTTTTTAACTCAATTTTGGATATTTGCCTCATTAATAATTTCAACTAAAGAGGTATTAAATTTTAAATCAAATTTTAAAGCTTTTGGAATAGTTTTTTTATCATTTTTAATATTAGCAATTTTATCTGTTTCTTTTGTGATGAGTAGATTAAATAGTTTACCTATCAGTAATATAACTTAAATAGGAAATATAGTTTTAGAGATTTTACAGGAGGCGCAAATTTTATATCCAAACATCAATAAATTTTGTGAAACACTTTCATCCTCAGACCCACATTCCTCACAAAAATCATCAAGGTATTCCACATTATTTTTGTTCTCAATCATTAATAGTTTTGTAAGTTGTCAATTTTGAAATTCATAAGTTTAGTTATATAATACTTATTATATATCTGATAATAAATACGTAAATGAAATTTAAAAAGTATCATAAAATAGCGATAGTTATGGGTAGTCAATCGGATTACTCAACTATGAAGGATTGTGTCAAAATCTTAAAGAGTTTAAAAATTAGTTTTGATGTAAAAATTGTATCAGCGCACAGAACACCACAAAGACTTTATGAGTTTGCGAAAAAATCAGAGACTAGTTATTCAGTTATAATTGCTGGCGCTGGCGGATCTGCCCATTTGCCTGGCATGATTGCTTCTTTAACGACTGTCCCAGTTATTGGGGTTCCAGTTGAAAGTAAAAAATTAAAAGGTCTTGATAGTTTATTATCAATAGTTCAAATGCCAAAAGGTATCCCTGTTGGAACTGTTGCAATAGGAAAAGATGGTGCAATAAATGCTGCACTATATGCTGCGTCTATTCTTGGGATAACTGAGAAAAAAATAAAAAAATCCTTGATTAAATTAAGAATTAAACGAACAAAATCAGTGAAAAAAAAACCAAAATAACTAATGAAGAAAACTAATCTTGGTATTTTGGGTGGCGGTCAATTAGGTTGTATGCTTTGTATGGCAGCAAAAAAATTGGATGTCTATACAATTGTATGGAGCGATGACCCAATGTCTCCCGCAAAAGAATTTTCTGATGAATTTATTTTGTCAAGTTATAACAATGAAGAAAAAATTAATTATTTCACTAAAAAAGTAGACAAAATTACTTTCGAATTTGAGAATATCCCTTTTGATATTTTGGATAAACTTAATTCGATAAAAGAAGTTTTACCAAGACCTCAAATAAATAAGATAATTCAAAACCGAATTTTAGAGAAGAATTTTGTAAATGATCAAAATATAAAAACTACACAATACAAAAAGATTAATAATAAAGATGATTTAACATCAAATGGCGATCTTTTACCTGCGATGTTGAAAACAGCTACTCTTGGTTATGATGGAAAGGGACAATTTAAATTAAATAATCTTGAGGATTGTGAGAATATTAGCCTTTCTAAAAATAGCGACTATATATTAGAAAAAATGGTTAGTTTAAAAAAAGAAATCTCTGTAATAGTCACAAGATTTAAAAAAAATGAATACGAAATTTATGAACCATTTGAAAATAAACATGAAGACCAAATATTAAAAGTCTCAAAAATTCCAGCTAGTATAAGTAAAGAACATTTTTCTCAATCTGTTAAATATGCAAAAAAAATTAGTGAAAAGTTGGATTATGTAGGAACTTTATGTGTCGAATTTTTTATAGATGATAAAGATAATTTGTTAGTAAATGAGATCGCACCCAGAGTACATAATTCCGGTCACATGACAATCAACTCACACAATATCAGTCAATTCGAAAACCATATTCGTGCAGTTTGTGGTCTCAAAAAGGTAAAAACATTAAAACTTTACAATGCGAAAATGACAAATATTCTAGGTAATGAAATAACTAAATATAAAGGAAAAAAATTTCGAGACAACGAATTTTTTTTCGATTATTTAAAAAAGGAAATTAAAGAAAAAAGAAAAATGGGACATTTTACAGAAATCAATAAGATCAATGATTAAGAAACTTATTGTTTTAGTTTTCTTTTTTTCTATTTTTTTAAATTTAAATTCTATGGATAATAAACCGTATCATCATTTGCCCGATAATACCTTTAGAAACCCAGAGGGATCTCCTGAGAGGGATGATAAAATTAAGTGGTCTTACTCTACTTTTAACAAAGAGAAAAAAAAATTAGACATGACAGTTCCAGAAGGTCATGTTTTAGAAAAAGAGGATGTTTTAAAAAATTTAGCCACAAAACAAAATGGTGATTATATTGGCTGGATTGGCCATGCTACATTTTTGATAAAACTTGGAAAAACAACTATTATAACAGATCCAGTTTTCTCAAAAAATGCAGGACCATTAATTTTTGGACCTAAAAGATATGTTGAACCAGCTTTAAACTTAAATGAAATTCCAAAAATTGATTTATTTTTACTAACACATAATCATTATGATCATCAAGATATGGGTACAATTAGAAAATTTCCCTACAAAGATGCAAATGTAATTGTTCCCCTTAAGCTTGGAAAATATTTTACCAAAAACAGTTTCAAAAATGTAAATGAACTTGATTGGTACCAAACTATTGAAAAAAATGATTTAAAGATAACTATGCTGCCTGCAGTTCATTGGTCAAAAAGAAGTTTAACAGATACTAATAAAACTCTTTGGGGAAGTTATTTGATTGAATATAAAGGAAAAAAAATTTTATTTGCATGCGACACAGGTTATGGAGAAATTTACAAAGATTTAGGAAAAAAGTTCGGACCTATTGATCTCACTATTGTTAACATTGGTGCCTATAATTTTAAACCTATGTTTGATAGGTCTATTTACCATACAAACCCTGAAGAAGCATTGCAGATAGCTAAAGATTTGAACAGTAAAAAAGTTATAGGAATGCATTGGGGAACCTTTGTGTTATCATTAGAACCTATAATGGAGCCTCCAAAAAGATTTTTAGAAAATGCAAAAAAATATGGATTTAAAAATGATGATGCTATTATTTTTAAGATCGGTGAATTCAAAAGTTTAGATGATATTTAATAGGTATGGATGAAAACAGTTGAAAATAATTTTGATGATATAAAAGTAAATGAACTTTTAAAAAAACACTTTATCGAATTAAGATCCGTCTCTCCAGCTGGTAGTACTCATGTCCTCGATATAGACGGACTCAAAGATAACACAATTAAATTTTTGAGTATTTGGGATAAAGAAGACCTCATTGGATGTGGGGCAATAAAGATCCTATCTCAAAATCATGGTGAGTTCAAATCTATAAGAGTGCATGATAAATTTAGAAAAAAAGGATATGGTAAAAAAATTATCTCAATTTTAATATCAGAATCTAAGGATATTGGTTTAAAAAATATTTTTATTGAAACTGGATCAGGTAAATTTTTTGAGCCTGCAAGAAAATTATTTAAATCTTGCGGGTTTGAGAAGTGTGAACCATTTGGACATTATAAGAATGATCTAAATTCTTGTTATATGAAAATAAAAGTTAGATAATTAGTTTTTAAATCTTTTTTTAATGTGGTCTGCAGGATATTCCCCGGTAGCCTTTTTAACTGACTCATTTACAGAATATGAAAGTGCAGATTGAGCTATGTTTCCAGAGGTACCTAATGTAACTGTTGGACCAATTAACGAGGCTGTAGACTGGTAACAACCAGTAAGTACTACAAACATTACAATTAAAATTAATGATTTTTTAAACACTTCATTTTCTACAATTTATGAAAATTTTTACAACAAATAAAAATTTGAATTGGTGATCAATTTGAGGACCAAAATAAATTTTAATTACAAACAGTGGTTGAAAAAAATTAGTTATTTTTTTTCTATTACGAATAATTCGTTTTTAAAGTGTAATCCTTTAAATTTATTAACAATGTTTTGTACAACTTTTTGATAATTTTTGTGTTTTTCCGCTTTCATTATTTGTTCGTCCGAAATTTGATTAACATAAACTGCAGCATTCCATGCAGAAAATATTAATGATGTAGCTATTCCACCACTAATTTCGTTAGGTAGTGCTCTTAAAACATAACTAATTTTTTTTACTTTATGGAATTTTAAAGTTTTTAAAAAGGGTTTATCTGATTTTGACTTAATATATTTTTCAATAGATGAATACAAATATGGAAATGGATCTTCTTTAGGCCAAATCTTTTTAATTATTTTATTTGCTGGATCTCCACCACAAGCATGTACCACAACAAGCTTCCCCTTTTTTGCTAAGGATTTTATCATAGGTTCAATTACGTATTTTACCTTCTTTTCAGCAGTAACTCTTGATCTATAAGGTTGAGAAGCAATAATTAAATCATAATCTGTCTTTCCATTGTTTTTATTAGGTATAACATCCTTAAGAACAAATTCTTGGTCTTTTCTATAGATTACAATTACAGATGGTTCTTTGTAAGTTGATGTACCTGTTTTTGGATTAGTTTCAACTTGCCATTTTTTAGCTAGAAATTCTTGATTAAGCTTTCTTAATTGATTTGAAAAATCTAAAGAGGAGTTTCCTTTTAGCTTTACAACTTTCCAATTCATTTTTTTTTGTTTTTTAAGATTTTTTGATTTTAAAGACGTCGACTCTACATAATTTAAATTAGAAATGACAAAAACAGTATTTTTATGCTCAGCAAATCTGTCAGGTAATTTTTCTAAACCTAATCTTACATCTTCCATGCTTATTTCTTTTGTTGAAACGAGCAGAGGTATATTTGGCATTTTTTGATGACATTGTCTCATCACATTCATTAGTAAAGATCCATCTCCCATTCCAGCATCAAAAATTTTTAAAGCAGGGTTTTTAGGTTTCAAATTCTGTACAATTGGTTTTAAAGCATCGGCAATTTTATTTTTTTCATTAGTTGTGGTTACAAAAAGAAGATATTTTTGTCTATTATCAAAAAACCTGAAATTTTTTTTCATGCTTCAAGATATGTATTTAATAATTAAATGTCCATTGTAATTTATTTCTTTTAAAGTGAACAAATAAAGTATAAACACCCTAAAAAACGACTTAAATGAAAAAATTTAAATCTGACATTGAAATAGCTAGAAATAGTAAACTTAAACCAATTTCAAAGATTTTAAAAAAAATAAATGTACCTGATAATCCAACTGCTTTTAGCCCTATGGGGAGACATATAGCAAAAATAAATTTTGAATTTTTAAATAAACTTAAAAAGAAAAAAGATGGTTATCTTATACTAGTAACAGCTATTACTCCAACACCGGCAGGAGAAGGTAAAACAACTACCTCTGTTGGTCTAAATGATGGTTTAAATAAAATTGGAAAAAAATCTATTGTTTGCCTTAGAGAACCCAGTCTTGGTCCTTCGTTTGGTATGAAAGGAGGAGCAGCCGGTGGCGGGTATGCTCAAGTTGTTCCTATGGAACAGATAAATCTTCATTTCACTGGAGATTTTCATGCGATTACATCAGCACATAATTTGTTATCTGCAATGATTGACAATCATATTTACTGGGGAAACAAACTTAATATTGATGAAAAAAAAATAGTTTGGAAAAGAGTGATGGATATGAACGATCGTGCTTTAAGATTTATTGACATTAATACCAGTGGAGTTGCAAAAGATTTTAAAAGAGTAGATGGTTTTGATATTACTGTAGCTTCTGAAGTCATGGCCATTTTTTGTTTGGCTAAAGATTTGAATGATTTAGAAAAAAAAATTGGAAACATAACTATCGCTTATAATAAAGAAGGTCAGCCAATTTTTGCAAAAGATTTGAATGCCCACGGTCCAATGACTGTTCTTTTAAAAGAAGCAATAAGACCCAATGTTACCCAAAGCTTAGAACATAACCCAGCTATTATTCATGGAGGTCCATTCGCTAATATTGCTCATGGATGTAATTCTGTTATTGCCACAACGGCAGCTCTAAAGCTATCAGACTTCGTTGTTACTGAAGCAGGATTTGGTGCAGACCTTGGTGCTGAAAAATTTTTAGATATCAAATGTAGGAAGGCAGGATTAAAACCTAGCTGTGTTGTAATTGTTGCAACTATTAGAGCATTAAAGATGCACGGAGGTGTGGAAAAAGAAAATCTTAAAAAAGAAGACACAGCCTCTTTGAAAAAAGGTTTAATTAATTTAGAAAGACATATCTTAAACATTAAAAAATTTGGTCTAGAGCCAATTGTAGCAATTAATCATTTTGCTTTAGATACAAAAAAGGAAATAGATGTTGTTCTCAATTTTTGTAAAGATATGAAAGTTCAGGTAAGTGAATGTAAACATTGGGCAATGGGTGGCAAAGGCACAACTGATCTGGCTAGAAAAGTTGTCAAAATATGTAAAGGCTCAAAGAAAAGTAATTTTAAATTTTTGTACCAAGATAGTTTAAATCTTTGGGATAAAATTGAAAAAATTGTTAAGGAAATTTATAGAGGCGATAGAGTTATTGCAAATGAAGAGATAAAAGAAAAACTTAAAGTTTTTGAGAGTAATGGCTACAAAAATTTACCTGTTTGTATAGCTAAAACCCAATATAGTTTTTCAACTGATCCAAAGTTAAAAGGAGCTCCGTCGAATCATGAAATTCCAATAAGAGAAGTGAGATTATCATCAGGAGCTGAGTTTATTGTGGTTGTTTGTGGATCAATAATGACTATGCCTGGTCTACCCAAAGTTCCTGCTGCAAATAATATTAAACTAAATAAAAAAGGTGATGTTGAGGGACTATTTTAGTTCACCAATTAATACTTAACTTTTTATTATTACAGATGGTCTCAAGTATGTTGAACATTAAAGGAAATTCATTTTTTTTAAGTTCCTTTAAAAGAATTGGACCAATTTCAAGTGCTAACTGTGCACCTTCAACGGTAATATCTTTCATAAATTTTTCTTTAGCTTCTTTATATAAAGTTCCTTGTCCTAAATGTTTCCCCATTTGACTATTTCTCCCACCTATTGCACTTACATATAAATCTCCCAAACCAGCAAGTCCATAAACTGTTGTTTCATTACCGCCAAAGTATTTAACAAATTTTACCATCTCGGAAATTGAGCGGTGAATTAATGATGCTGAGGTATTCAAAAAGTATTTTGATTTTATACTTTCAGGTGCGCTTGGGTTGCTTAAACCTTCTGAAGCTCCAATTAACATAGAATAGATATTTTTAATTGCACCACAAAATTCTACTCCTTTTACATCTTCTGATGTCTCTGTCGAATAATATTCAGTTGTTATTATTTTCTGTATTAATTTTGCTGTATCTTTGTTTTCACTAGCAATTACTGTGCCCGTCCTCATCTTATTTGCTAATCCAGCTGCAAGACAAGGTCCTTTTATTGCTGATACAACTACATCATCAAAACCATTTTTTTTAAGTTCATTTTTAATCTTATAAGAAATGGTTGTTAATTTTCCTGCCTCGATACTCAAACCCTTAGTTAATAAAACTATATTAAGTTTTTTATTTCCCATCTGAGAAATTTGGTCAATAAACCAATCAACTCCTAAAGAACTTACAGCACATACAATTAAATCAGCATCTGAATAATCCTTAATTTTTTCAAATTTTTCAAGTTTGAGTTTTTTGGGCAAAGCTACTTTCAATACAGGATGAGCTGATTTTGAAATTTCATCAATTAAATTATTTTCTAAATGTGTACCGATTAAGGTAACATCATTGCCATTTTCAATACAAGGGATTGTGAAAGCCGAGCCCATTGCACCAGCGCCAATTATAATAATTTTAGACATCTATGATAATCTCTATGCACTAATTATTTGATTTAGTCCAGCCTAAGAGTTACCTTATAATTTCATACTATTTAAACAAATGCAGAAAAACCTGTACCTGAATC
>CABXSF010000007.1 GCA_902514805.1 uncultured Pelagibacteraceae bacterium
ACTTCCACCGTTAAATAATTTTGTGTAAACTTCATTAAATTTTCTATTAACCTTTCCAAAGGCCTCAAGGAGTCTTTCTCGACCTTTTTGATTAAGTTCATTAATACTTTCTTTAAGTTTGACAATAGCTGTAACTAAGTCTGATCGATCTTTTTCCATTTTTTTAATTTCAATCTCGTATTTACTTGTTTCTTCATCAGCTCTTAGATTTACTGATCCTAGTTTGTCTCTCTCTCTTTTCTTTTCATCAAGCAATTCTTCTTGTGTGAGTGAGTCCGGGAGATCACTTTGATCTGTCAAGTTTGAGAATTCAAAAACGTCTTTTTCTGCAAGATTTAATTCATTTTCAATTCTCTCTAACAAATCAATTCTTCTTTTTGACAGACCATCGATTGTTGCAGTTGAACTCGCTTTTCTTTCTCTGATTTCTATAGAATTTTCTCTAATCTCTGAAAGCTCAAGATTTAAGGCGTTCGATTTTTTATCTGATATTTCAATTAATTTTTCATTCTCTTTTTTCTCAATTTCAGAAAGTCTTAAATTTTCAGTTAGCTGTCCTTTTTTTTCTGCTTGAGTGTTTGGTTTATTTTCTAAAAGATTTAATTGACTAGATGATTTTTTTCTTCTTTCGTTAAGTTGTTTTATTGATTTGTCGGAGTTTTCAAGTAGGTTTTTCCAACTTTCAATTTCAGTATTAATAATTTTTATTCTTTCTTTTCTTTTAATTGAATCATTTTTTATGTTTTGGTTTTTGCTATAGCTTTCGGCATATTCTTCAATAATGTTTTTACATTCTTCAATAGCTTTTATAGCATCATCATTTTGGTTCTGACTGATTAAAGTCTTTACGTTTTCAAGATTATTTTTAAGTTTATCTTTAACGGAAAAAAGATCATCATTAGATTTTTTTTCAGTATCGTAATATTTTGTATCAATATTGATTAAATCGTTTTTTTCCTCTTTTAACCTTTTTTCATTTGAATTAGAATCAATCGTAATACTTTTTTCTCTATCCAAATCATTATCTATTTCAACAAGACTATTTTTAAAATTTTCAATCTCTTTTTGTATTCTATCATTTTCCTCATCCAAACTTTTGAGTTCTAAGTTTAATCTTTGGATTTTAGAAAGTATTTCAAAATTTTTTTCTTTAATGGGGGTGTTTGTTGCACTTTCACTTTCTATATTTTTTTCAATTTCATTAATTTTATTTGTAATATTTTCAAATTCATGATCAGAGTCTTTGTTAATTTCTTTTTCTAAGGTAATTTCCTTATCTATCTCCTGTAATTTTAGAAAATATAAACCTGCTTCAATTTTTTTTATTTCTTCTGAAATCATTTTATATTTTCCAGCTTCTTCTGCTTGTTTTTGTAAATTTGCTAATTGTTTCTCTTGTTGTCTTCTTAGTTCATCTGCTCTTTTTAAATTGTTTTCTGCAGCATTTAATCTTACTTCAGCTTCATGTCTTCTAGCATGTAAACCAGAAATCCCCGCAGCCTCCTCAAGTATTGCCCGTCTATCACTCGGTTTTGCTGTAACCAATGATCCTATTCTGCCTTGGCTTATTAATGATGGAGAGTGAGCCCCAGTTGAAAGGTCAGCAAAAAACATTTGAGCATCTTTTGCCCTTACTTCTTTCCCATTTATATGAAACTTTGATCCTTTATCTTTTTCAATCTTTCTTCTAATTTCTATTTCGGGAATATGTTTATAATTGTGTGACCCTAGACTTCCATCGTTTGATAGGTTTACAATTACCTCAGCTATATTTTTGGAAGGTTTGTTTGAAGTACCGGAGAAAATTACATCTTCCATACCTGAGCCTCTCATACTTTTTGCTGATGTTTCACCCATACACCATCTTAAAGACTCAACGATATTTGATTTACCGCAACCGTTTGGACCAACTATTCCAGTTAGACCGTCTTCAATAAGTAAACTTGTTTTATCTGCGAAAGATTTAAAACCGTTTAATTGAATTTTTTTAAATTCCATTAAGGAATTATAACAGTTTTTCTATGGCTTTTTTTAAATTTTTAAACGATAGCGTTTTTTCAAACTTTTGGTCGTTTAAAATAAGTGTAGGGGTTGAATTTATATCAAATTCTTTTACACCCTCGATTCGTTCGTTTAAGATAAAGGTCTCTAACTCAGTGTTAGAAAAACACTTTTCTTCATCTAGAGGTTTTCCAAATAATTTTATAACTGAAGATAAATTTGAATTAAGTTCTTCAATCGTTGATCCTTTGGCCCACTTTTTTTGGTTAGAATATAAAAAATGCAGTATGTCTGATTTGCCATCATTGTTGCAATGAGCCAGTTTAGATGCATTTAATGCTGCCATGTCTAATGGGAAATTTCTAAATTCAATATTAATAATACCAGTATCAATAAATTCTTTTTTTAATTCAGGGTAAACTTTTTTATGAAAATCTGCGCAAAATGAACAAGTAAGAGACTCATAAATAATTAGTTTAATTTTTGCGTCTTCTCTCCCCTCAATTATTGGTTTGAAGGAAGATGCGTTAATATTTGTCTGAAATAGAACAAAAATTATTAGTACAAAAATTTTCTTAATCATTTTTTTCTCTATACACTTTAACAAATTCTTTTAAAGAATTTTCAATTTTTTTATTTTTAATTTCCCCTAAATTAATTTTGGAATTACTTTTTTTAGGATTTTTTGGTTTTTCATCTTTCCCGTCAAAGGTATACACTTTTAATGTTGAAATTAAATCATATCCAAAAAAAGAATTAATCTTATCTATAATATTTTTTTTTGAATACTCTAATTCGACCTCGTGACCTCTCTTAACCATTACTTCCAATACAGATTTTCTAAATTTATTAGAACTCAAATATTTTTTTGGATAACTTAAAGAAAATAGTTCATCACCAACAAACATTCTCCAATTTTCTAAAAGTTCAGAATAAATCTCTCCTTTTTGCTTCAATAATTTTTTTACTTTTGTGGGTAAAGTGTCTTTAAAGGATCTTAATCCTTGAATGACTTTAGATCTCTGATTAGAATTAAAATTCATGGTTAAATCAATTATATCAAAAAAAATTTTATTTTGGTACGATAATAATAAGAGAATTCTTCCATGGAGAAAAAATACCTCTAAGCATCAAAAACTTTATTTCACGTTTGTTAGTGAGTTTATGTTGCAACAAACTCAAGTTTCAACTGTTATTCCTTATTTCAAAAGATTTGTGCAAAAAATTCCAAATTTTAAAAAGTTGTCCAAAACAAATGACCAAACACTAATGAAGTTGTGGGAAGGACTGGGCTACTATTCAAGAGCAAGAAATTTAAAAAAATCTGCAATAATGATTAATGGTAAATTTGATGGAATTTTACCATCTAATTTTGAGGATTTAAAATCTTTGCCTGGAGTTGGTGACTATACGTCTACTGCAATAATGGCTATTGCTTTCAATCAAAAATTTATTCCTTTGGATGGAAATGTTGAAAGAATTCTTAAAAGAGTTTTATTTCTGAGAAGCGATGGGGATATATCAAAAGAAAATATGCAAATTTCAAAAATTTTTTTTGGTTTATCAGAAAGAGCAAGCGATTATGCACAAGCCATTATGGAATTAGGTGCTTTAGTATGTAGGCCTACCTCTCCATTATGTGAGAAGTGTCCAATAAGTATAAATTGTATTTCATATAAACGAAAAGATTTTTCTTTAATAAAAAAAACAAAAAAAAACAAAATCAAATATTTTGAGGCAAATATTTATATGAATGAAAATAAAATGTTGTTGGTTAGAAATAATAAATTTAACTTTCTTAAAAATTTATTAATCTTTCCAATGAACGAAATAGATAGGTCAAAATTTAACTCCTCAGCAAAAGTAAAAACAAAAATTAAGATATCTAATATAGATATGAATATTGTAATTAATAAAAATAAAATTAAATCAACAAATAAAGGCGTAATTTTAAACCGAAAGAATATAACAAGTGAAGTAATACCATCTTTTACAAAAAAATTATTTAGAGTAGCCTCAAGTAATGTATGAAAAAATTGGAATTATCGGAGCAGGGATATCAGGATTATACATAGCTAATCTTTTTAAAAAAAATCCTAAATATCAAGTATCAATTTTTGATAAAAAAAACTCTCTTAATCTAAATGAGGGGTACGGTGTACAATTATCTACAAACAGTGTCAAATTTTTAAATGAAATTGGATTTAACAAATTAGAAAAAAACGAAAAATTTAATCCAGAAAAAATAAATTTTTATTCAAAAAAAGATGAAGATAAAATATGTGAACTTGATATATCTGAATTTAATTCAAATGATTGTAAGTATACTACTTTAAAAAGATCTACTTTGATTAATTTTCTAAAAAAAGATTTAGAGAATTTGATCAAAACAAATTATAGTGTATCGAAAATCGATCAAGAGCAAGAAAAAATAAAACTTACTTTTGAAAATAAAGAAACCCACGAATGTGATTATCTAATTATTTCTGAAGGGGTTTTTTCAAAAAGTAGAAATCTTGTTTCAAATAAACAAGTTCAACCAAAATATAACAATACTTTAGCTATAAGGGGAATGATACCGGCAAATTCAAATATAATTGATAAAAAGAACATTTTGTTATTTTTGGACTCTGATTTTCATCATGTAATTTATCCTATTTCTCCAAATGGAGATTTAAATTTAATAGCCATAATGAAATATAAACTTTCAGCAGAAGAGCAGAAAAATTACTCATTGTTCAGTGATAAATCTTTTATACAAAAAATTTTGAAAAATATTCCTCAAGAAAACAAAGAATTTTTTTATAATCTTAAAGAATTAAAAATATTTCCTGTGTTTGTTAGTGATAATTATTTTGAAGTAAAAAATAAGAATATCCATTTAATAGGAGATGCTTTTTTTGCTTTTCCACCATCATTTGCTCAAGGTGCGTCTCAGTCTATAGAGGGGGCACATGAACTATTTGCTTGTATAGAAAACAATTCCAATGCTAACTTTTTTAGAAATAGGGTTAATAAAACAAAAATGGTAAATAATAGATCAAAATTGAATCAGTTTGCTTTTCATTTATCAAATCCTTTGACTGTATATCTTAGAAATATTTTTTTAAAAAAATTAGTAAAAAATAAAAAGTTTTTAGAAAGTTATTTAGGAAAAATTTATAGATAACTTTTTGACAAGAATTTTTGTCTTAAATTATCTATTGGCACGAAAGTATTTCCTAATTCATAATGCCAATAAGTCCATCCATTACAGCTTTCAGCTCCTAAAATTGTAGCTGCAACTTTATGAATTGAACCTTCGGTTTGATCATGTTTAATACTCCCATCAACCATAATTTTCGCACTGATTTTCTTTTTATCATCAAAAATAATGGTGCCAGGCTTAATTATTCCCAATTCAACCAATGAACCAAAAGGTATTCTTGGTTTGGATTTATTATTTTTAAGCGTGTCTAAATAATGATCTTCTATTGGTTTTGTATTCTTCAATCTTTGTTCGGAAGCTTTGAAATAGGATTTTTCTTTTTCTATACCGAAATAATTTCTACTCAGTTTTTTTGCAACTGTTGCAGTCGTACCTGATCCTAAAAATGGATCAAGAATTAAATCATCTTTATTTGAGGTTGCTAATAAAATTCTATGAAGTAAAGCTTCTGGTTTTTGTGTAGAATGAACCTTCTTTCCATTTTTTTTTAAACGCTCTGTTCCATTGCAAATGGGCAAATCCCAGTTAGATCTCATTTGTAAATCATCATTCAAACATTTTAATGATTGATAATTAAAGGTATATTTTGATTTTTCTGATTTTGAAGCCCAAATTAAAGTTTCATGAGCATTAGTAAATCTTGTTCCTCTAAAATTTGGCATTGGATTTTTTTTGTTCCAAATTACATCATTTAAAATCCAAAACCCTAAATTTTGAATAGCTGTGCCGACTCTAAATATATTATGATAACTTCCAATAACCCAGATTGCTCCATTTTTTTTTAAAATTCTCTTACACTCACTTAACCATGCATATGTGAATTCGTCATATTTCTTGAAACTTTCAAATTGATCCCATTTATCATTTACTGCATTAACTTTTGATCTATCTGGTCTAGTTAGTTTATTTTTTAGTTGAAGGTTGTAAGGCGGATCTGCAAAAACTAAATCGAAAGTCTCATCTGGAATTTTTTTTAATTCTTTTAGACTGTCTCCGTTAATAATTTTGTTTTTTAAGTTTAACTCTCTCATTTTAAAAGAAACAATTAGACTCTAGGTCGGAGTCCTGGTCAACTCATGATTGAATTAATTTTGATAAATTGTGTCTTGGATTATTTGGGACTCAATATATTGTGTATTGGTTTGAATGTTTTTCTATGATGTTTTGTAATTCCAAATTTTTTAATTGCTGAAAGATGATCTCTAGTTCCATAGCCAACATTTTTATCCCACAAATATGCTTTAAATTTTTTTGACATTTTTTTAATCAATCGGTCTCTTGAGACTTTTGCTAAAATAGATGCTGCAGAAATTTCTGGAATTTTCTGGTCACCTCTAACAACTGATTTTATATTTAGTTTATTAATATTAGGTTTTTTATTTCCATCAACTTTTACTATTTTAGGTTTGAATTTTAATTTTAAAATTGATCTTTTCATTGCTAAAAGAGATGCGTTTAAAATATTAATTTTCTCAATTTCTTTCTTTGAGGCAATCCCAATAGTCCAATAAGAATTTTTTTTTATATAGTTTTCCAAAAATTCTCTTTTCTTAGGAGATAATTTTTTTGAGTCTTTTACTTTTTTTTTATCAAAACCTTTTTTAAAGACTACCGTCGCAGCATATACAGGCCCAATAAGACTACCTCTACCGACCTCATCTACTCCAGCTACATTTTTTTGAGATTTATATTTCAATTTTTAATTCTTCAATTTTATTCTTTATTTCTTTTAAATCTACCCAAGAAAATTTTTTTTGATCAGGCTGTCTTAATAAATAAGCAGGGTGGAATGTAACCATAGTTAAATAAGTTTTATTATTAACAATTAATTCTTTCCAAACTCCTCTTGATTTGGAAATTTTCTCTTTATTTCCAAAAAAGGCCTCCATCGCAGTGCTTCCAAGTAATATAATCAATTTAGGGTTTATAATTGAAATATGTTTTTTTATAAAAGGTGCATAAGTATTAATCTCAACTTCATTAGGTTTTCTATTTTCAGGTGGTCTGTAATTTACTATATTTGTTACATAAATTTTATTTCGTTTAATATTAATTGCCGCTAACATTTTATTCAAAAGTAAGCCTGCGTCACCTACAAATGGTTTTCCCTGCTCATCTTCTTTTTGACCAGGGCCTTCACCTATCAGCATAATGCTGCTGTCATGATTACCATCAGCAAAAACTAAACTGTTTGAATTATTTTTTAGACTGCAATTTTCAATATTGGAGATTTCGTCCTTAAGTTTTTTAAGTAAATCCTCCTTTTTTTCGATTTTAACAAATCTTTTAATAGGAGCATTAGAGAAGTTAAAAGTAGATTTGATAAAGTCGTATTTTTGCATTTTATTTCTTTTATTTAAAAAAAAAAATCATATTCTTAAAATATGAAAAAAATTTGTTTTTTTTTAATAATTTTTTTATATCAAACTTTTTCCTACGCTAAAACAACTGAAAATATTGAATTCAACCACAAGTATTTATCAAATTATTTTTCAGCTATAATATCCATTAATAATCAAGACGATAAAGATTCGTTAAAATATTTAAATAACACCAAGAGTCTTGTTAAAACTCATAAGAGTTATTTGGAAAATTATCTTATTTCATTAGTTCTAAACAACAAAATTGATATCGCTTTTAATAAAGCTTTTCAATTAAAGGTTAACGAAACAAATTTTTTTGAAGCAAAAGTACTGATTGCTCTAAATTCGATAAATAAAAAAGATTTTTCAAACGCGATGTTAACCTTGGAGCAAATGGACGAAGTTCCCCTTGATACTCTTGAGCTTATCATCAAAGAGACATTAAAAGATTATCTAGATACAATCATATTTAAAAAGATGGACAAAAACGAAGATGTCCAGTTCGGTGAAATAGATAAAATAAAAAAGATTTTTCAGTCTTGTTACTTAGGCAAAGAGAACACAGATCTTTTATTTGAAGAGCTTGTAATTAAAGATACTGAAGATTTTTCAAGGTATATTTTTTTTTACATTAATTATTTAGCTCAAATCAAAGATTTTAATAAAATAAACGAGTTACAAAAAAAGATTGATTATACGAATAGCAGCATTTTAATTGCTCAAGCAAAACAGTGGATTGAAAATAAAAGATACGACAAAATTACTTCAGCGTTCTCATGTAAAAATGAACATCATATTATATCTGAATTCTTGTTTTTGATTTCTAACTTATATTCTTCGCAAGAACTTTATAAAAAGTCAAATTTCTATATTCATTTATCAAATTATCTAAATCCTGAATTTAATTTTAATAATAGTTTATTAGCTGAAAATTATATAAGTAATAAAAAATTCGATTTAGCTTTAAAATCACTGAATTTTATTTCAGAGGAAGATCTTATTTTTAGTTGGTATAAAAATAAAAAAAAATCCTCCATTATTAAAAAACAAGAAAATGAAGTTGAAGCACTCAATTTTTTAGAAAAAAAATTTGATGGATTAAAAACTAATAATATAAAAATTTTGTATGACATGGGTGGAATTTACAAAAGTTTTGAGAAATATGACAAGGCGATAAAAATTTACTCTGAATTATTAGACTTGTTAGACAACAGATCAAAAGCTTATGCTGATATCTTATACAGGCGGGGAGGCAGCTTTGAAAGGATTGGAGATTACGAAACTGCTGACAAAGATTTATTAGAGTCTTTAAATATTACTCGAGAAAATCCTTACGTATTAAATTACCTTGCATATAGTTGGTTGGAGAGAAACTATAAAATTGAACTTTCAATGGAAATGTTAAAAGAAGCATATGATTTAAGAAAGAATGATCCTTATATAACCGACTCTTTGGGATGGGGATATTATTTAATAAACGATTTTGAAAATGCAGAAAAATATTTGAAGAAAGCTGTAGAATTAATGCCATATGATCCAATAGTGAATGATCATTACGGAGACATACTTTGGATGTTAAATAGAAAAATACAAGCAAGATATTTTTGGAACAATGTATTATATTTAGAAGAAACAGACGATGAAATGAAAATTGATGTTAAAAAAAAGATTATCTATGGTATAGACAAAACCTAAATTTTACATGCACAGAAAAGTAATAAAGTCTTTTGCAAAAATTAATCTTTTTTTAAACGTAGTTTCAAAAAAAAAAAAAATTCATAGAATTCAGTCTCTTTTTAGCTTTATTGACCTACATGATAGAATAGAAATATCGACAATTAATCGTAAAAAACATTTTATAAAATTTGATGGCAAATTCTCTAAAGGGATAAGTAAAAAAAACTCTATTTCTACTTTGCTTAAAATTTTAGACCAAAAAAAACTAATTAAAAAAAAATACTATATCAAAGTTACAAAAAATATTCCTCAAAAGTCAGGTATGGGTGGGGGTTCAATGAATGCTGCTTCAATTTTAAATTTTTTTTTAAAAAGGAAAATTGTAATTTTAAATAAAAAAAGAATTTTAGAGGTTTGTGAGATGGTAGGTAACGATGTAAAAATAGGGTTATATAAGGGTCCAATTTTTTTAAACTCAAACAATTCAATTCAATCATTAAAAAAAGGATTGAGGTATCATTTGCTTATATTTAAACCAAAAGTTGGATGTTCTACAAAATATATTTTTTCAAAATTGAAAAATTTTTCAAATAAAATACCATCAAACAAAAAAAATTTGCTTAAATTAAATAATAAAAAGAATGATTTGGAACCAATTGTATTAAAAAAATTTAGAAATATTAGCAAACCAGTATTTTTTTTGAAAAGCCTAAAGGGGATAGAATTTGTAAGAATGACAGGGTCTGGTTCTAGCTTTGTTGCCTATTTTAAGTCTAAAAAAAACTTACTAAATGCGTCTAAATTATTCACCAATAAACACAAAAAATATTGGTCTGTTATGTCTAAAACTATATAATTTTTGATTAGTTGTGTTATAAGAATTTAATTTTGGGGCGTAGCCAAGTGGTAAGGCAGCGGTTTTTGGTACCGCCATTCCTAGGTTCGAATCCTAGCGCCCCAGCCAGTTATGTTTAAAATAATTAATAACTTTTTTAACCACAGTAAAAACGATTTATTTAAAAAGAATACATTGGATATTGAGAGAAATTTTCCAGTAAAAAAAATATTTGACGCAATTAAGTCTTTTTCAGATGAAAGTGATGTTTATTATGTAGGAGGATGTGTTAGGAAGATTTTTTGCCATGAGCTTGTAGATGATATTGATTTGGCAACAAACATAAATCCTGACGAAGTTATACTATCGTTAAAGAAAAATAATATTTCCTCTTATGAAACTGGAAAAAATCATGGAACAATAACTGCAATTATTGATGATAAGAAATTTGAAATTACATCTTTAAGGAAGGACATATCTACTGATGGAAGACACGCGAAGGTATTATTTTCAAAAGATTGGAGAGAAGATGCGGAGAGAAGGGACTTTACCTTTAACTCAATATACTCGAATATTTATGGTGAAGTGTTTGATCCATTTAATGGAAGAAAAGATTTAGAAAATGGTTGTGTCACGTTTATTGGAGATCCGTCAAAACGTATTAAAGAGGATTACCTTAGAATACTCAGATATATAAGATTTTTCTTAAACTATTCAAAAAAAGACCACGAGCCAAAAATAAAAAAAATTATCAAACAAAATTTAGATGGCCTGCTTAAAATCTCTAAAGAAAGATTAATAGATGAATTAAAAAAGATCATTTTTTCTAAAGGGTTCATAAATCTAAAAAAGGACGATTTTTCAAAAGAAATTCTTGAACTTGTTTTCCCAAGTTTAAACAATACTTCATTTTTAAGTGATAAAAACAAACTTCTTATTGAAGATATACAATTAAACAAAAATTTCATTGTATTGTTAAGTGCTATGATGATCAAAGATTTAGATAGTATTAATTATATTCTTTATAAGTTCAATTTTTCTAACCAAGATAAACAGAGACTTCTTTATATTCACGATAATTATCAAATGAGTTTAGAGAAAAGTTTTTTTGAAAGAGAGTTGAAAAAAAGAATATATTTTGGAGAAAAAGAAAGTCTTTTAGATCTAATAACTTTGCAATTATTAATTTTTAATAAAAACGAAAAGGCACTTAATGATCTGATTAAAATTGCTAAAAAAACAGATTCGCCGAAATTTCCTTATAACGCGGATTTCTTGATCAAAAATTTTGATTACAAACCCGGAAAAAAAATGGGGAAAAAACTAAAAGAATTAGAGACACTTTGGGTTAATAATGATTTTAAAATCTCTAAAGAAGAAATTAAGAAAATTGTTCTTAATTAAAGATATTTGACATCTTCAATTTCAAAATTTTTTTCACCGGAAGGAGTTTTTATTTCAACTAAATCATTTTTATTTTTTCCTATTAAACCTTTTCCTATTGGTGATTGAAAAAAAATTAGGTTTTTTTTAAGATCAGCTTCGTCTTTGCCAACAATTTTATATGTTAATTTTTCGTTAGAATCTAGATCTTTAAGGTAAACAGTTGAACCAAATATTACCTTTCCAAGATTTTCAATTTTAGTTACGTCAATAACATTCGCCCTTGCAATAATATCTTCAATTTGCTGAATACGACCTTCGTTATGTGACTGCTGTTCTTTAGCTGCATGATATTCAGCGTTTTCTTTTAAATCACCATGTGATCTAGCTTCTGAAATAGCAGATACTATTTCTGGCCTTTTTTTTTCTTTTAAAAAAACTAATTCCTCTTTAAGTTTAGTTAGTCCGTTAACTGTTACCGGCTCTTTCATAAATTAATTTAGTCCCAATTAGCTGTAGGAGGTAAAGACATCAAAATAGCTTCTACATTTCCTCCAGTTTGTAATCCAAATTTTGTACCTCTATCATGTAGCAAATTAAATTCAACGTACCTACCTCTTTTTTTATTTTGGATTAGTTTGTCCTTTTTTTTCCATCTTTTTTTAAATTTCTTTGTAATTATTTCTTTAAATAGATATGAAAAAGCTATACCCACATCTCTTACAAAAGCAAAATCTCTGTCCCAATTTTCTTTTTTATAATCAAAAAATATTCCTCCAATTCCTCTAGGTTCATTTCTATGATGTAAATAAAAATAATCATCACACCATTTTTTATATTTTTTATAATAATTTTTACCATGTTTGTTGCACATCATTTTTAATTTTTTCTCAACAATTTTTTCTAGCGCTGAGTCTTTAAAACATGGAGTAAAATCCATCCCTCCACCAAACCATCCATGATCTGTAATTATGTATCTCGTGTTAAAATGCATTGCTGGGATATAAGGATTCTTCATATGCATAACAATTGATATTCCTGATGCCCAAAAATTTTTACTATTATTAAATCTAGGTATTTTTTTTTTAAATTCATTTGAGAAACTTCCATATACTTCAGAAAAATTTACACCTACTTTCTCAAAAACATTTCCGTTTTTAAGAAGCTTTGATTTTCCACCGCCCTCATCTTTTGTTTCACTTCTAGACCACACCTTCGTTTCAAAATAAGAGGATCCGTTTTCAATATTCTCAATTTCGTGACAAATTAATTCTTGAATGGTTAAAAACCAATTTCGCACCAATTTTTTTTTAATATTTTCTTCCATTGAATAATTTGATTACAATATTAGTTTCGATAACACCATTGATACAGTAGTCGATAAGTTTAAAGATCTTTTTTTTTTGAGAATTGGTATTTTTATTCTTTTGTCTACTTTATGATGAACATTTTTTGGCACACCTGCACTTTCCCTACCAAATAAAAAAGTATCATTTTTTTTTATTTTGAATGATTTGATCGAATCTTTCGCTTTTGTAGTCATCAGAACTATTCTTGAGTTCTTTTTTGCTTCAAAAAATTGATCTGAATTCTCGTAAATTTTAATCATTTTTTCATCTAAATAGTCCATAACCACCCTTCTAAAACGCTTGTCATGAAAAGTGAAGCCACATGGTTCAATAATCTCCAATTTTACACCCAAACATGAGCAAGTTCTTATTATGGATGCAGTATTTTGAGGAATGTCAGGCTGATAGAGAGCAATTTTGGCTGTTAATTTTGGGTTATTATGTGTCATTCTTGCTATAGAAAAATTCCACTTTTATATTATATGAAATCATATAATAAATAAATTAAGTATTAATGTCAGACAAAGAAAAACCTAATAGAAGAGACTTTATTTTTACAGCTACAGCCGCTGTAGGAGCGGTCGGTGCGGGGGCTGCTGCGTGGCCTTTAATTGATCAAATGAATCCGGATGCCTCCGTTAAGGCTCTTGCTAGCACAGAAGTAGACGTAAGTAGTTTGCAACCAGGTCAGTCAATAACTGTCTTATGGAGAGGCAAACCTGTATTTATAAAAAGAAGAACAGAAAATGAAATTAGTGAAGCAAGAAACGTAAACATTTCTGATTTAAAACATCCCGAGAAAGATGAGGATAGAGCTAAAAATCCAGAGTGGTTAGTTATGTTAGGTGTTTGTACTCACTTAGGATGTGTTCCGCTTGCAGACAAAGGTGATTACGATGGCTGGTTTTGTCCGTGTCACGGTTCACATTACGATACAGCTGGAAGAATAAGAAAAGGTCCAGCTCCAACAAATTTAGAAATTCCAAAGTACGAATTTGTGAACAGTAACACAATTAAAATAGGTTAAAAATGAGCGATCACAATTACACTCCTTCATCGAAATTCGGAAAATGGTTTAATGATAGATTACCTTTGCTTACACTAGCAAATCACTTAACAGATTATCCAACTCCTAAAAATTTAAACTATTGGTGGACGTTTGGAGGTATTTTAACATTTTGTCTAATTACTCAAATAATAACAGGTCTTGTTTTGGCTATGCATTATATAGCTCATGCAGACTTAGCTTTTAGTAGCGTTGAACATATTATGAGAGACGTTAATTATGGATGGCTCATAAGATATATTCATGCAAACGGAGCTTCAATGTTTTTCTTAGCAGTTTACATTCACATTTTTAGATCCTTGTTTTATGGGTCTTACAAAGCCCCAAGAGAGATTATATGGATTTTAGGAATTATGATTTACTTATTGATGATGGCTGCAGCATTTATGGGCTATGTATTACCTTGGGGACAAATGAGTTTTTGGGGAGCTACAGTTATTACTAATTTATTCAGCGCCATTCCTTTAGTAGGCGAAAGTATAACTACATGGTTATGGGGAGGTTACTCAGTTGATAATCCAACTTTAACAAGATTTTTTACGCTACACTATCTTATCCCTTTTTTAATTTTAGGTTTGGTTGTTTTACATATTTGGGCGCTTCATGTTCCTGGTAATAATAATCCAATAGGCATAGATATTCAAAAGCCCTCAAAGGATACAGTTCCTTTTCATCCCTACATAGTAGTAAAAGATTTATTTGCATTACTTTTATTTATGATTGTGTTTGCCTTTTTTGTATTTTATTCTCCAAATATTCTTGGACATGCTGATAACTACATAGAAGCAAACCCGTTAGTAACTCCAGCTCATATTGTACCAGAGTGGTATTTGTTACCATTTTACGCAATTCTAAGGTCAGTTCCTGATAAACTTTTAGGAGTTGTTGCTATGTTATCGGCAATATTTATTTTAGCAGCTCTGCCATGGTTAGATACTTCAAAGATAAGATCAGCTGTATTTAGACCTCTTTATAAACAGTTTTATTGGATACTAGTAATTGACGTTTTAGTACTAGGTTATGTAGGTGCAATGCCTGCAGAGGGATTATATTTGTTAATTGCCAGAGTAGCGACAGCATATTACTTTTTACACTTTCTATTGATACTTCCGGTTTTGGGTAAAATAGAAAAAACAACACCTTTACCATTAAGCATTACTAGTCCAGTTTTAGGGGGATCGGCAGATCTCGCAATGGCAAAAAATACCGATATAAGAAAAGAGAAGTTATAGTGCAAAGAATATTCAAAATTCTTTTTTTTCTTTTAGTTCTAAATACAAATCTCGCGAGCTCAATATCTGCAGAAAACTCAAGCAAATTATTAACAACTGATTGGTCTTTTAAAGGTCCATTCGGTAAATTTGACAGAGCTTCACTTCAAAGAGGTTATCAGGTTTACAACGAAGTTTGTGCTTCTTGTCACTCTTTAAAATATGTTTCATATAGAAACCTGTCTGAAAAAGGTGGGCCAGAATTTTCTGTAAAAGAAGCAAAGGCTATTGCTGCAAGTTTTGAAATTACCGATGGTCCAAATCAAGACGGTGAAATGTTTACAAGACCAGCGAAACTTTCTGATAAGTTTGTAATGCCGTACAGCAATGAAGAAGAAGCTAAATCAGTAAATGGTGGTGCTTATCCGCCAGATATGTCTGTTTTGGTGAAGGCAAGAGCAGGCGGAGCAGATTATATATACTCAGTTTTACTAGGTTATGTCGATCCACCTGAAAATATAAAATTAGATGATGGGGTTTATTACAACAAATATATGTATGGGAACAAAATCAAGATGCCCAAACAACTTTCAGATGGTCTTGTAGAATATTCTGACGGGACAAATGCTACAGAAGAACAAATGGCAAAAGATGTTGTAAGTTTTCTTATGTGGACTGCAGAACCTCATTTAGAACAAAGACATAAAACAGGATTTAGAGCAATTGTTTATTTGATAATACTTACTGTGCTAGTCTATTTTAGTATGAAAAAAATATGGTCAAGAGTTGAAACGAATGTTTAAAATATCTCCGTCTTTTACAATATAATCTTTTCCTTCTAATCTCATTTTACCATTATTTTTAGAATTGACCCAACCATCATTATCTAAAAAATCATCATACGAGACAGTTTCTGCTCTAATAAAACCTTTTTCGAAATCTGTATGTATTTTTCCTGCAGCAGTGGGTGCCAAACTATCTTTTTCAATTGTCCAAGCTCTACTTTCTTCAGGGCCTGATGTAAAAAAAGTATTTAATTCTAACAATTTATAACCTTTGTTAATTAAGTTATTTAAACCTGTTGTTTTGATTCCCATAACTTTCATAAAATTTTCTTTTTCATCATTGTTTAATTGATTAATTTGGTTTTCGATATCAGCTGATATAATTAAAACATTTTCCATGTTTACAGAATTTTTTACTTGTTCAGTATATTTATTACCATTTTGTATACTATTTTCATCAACATTGCATACGTATAACTTTGGTTTTAATGAGAGAAGACCAGAAGAGGATATCTCATTTTTATCGAAATTCTGCTTTAAGTTATCAATTGGCTTATCATTATTAATCAACTCTAATGCTTGATTAAGTAATTCAAATTCTTTCTCATTTAAATTTTTTTTGTTTTTTTTATCGATTCTTTTTTGAATTGACTCTAAATCTGCTAATTTCATTTCAGTTTCTATAATTTCTAAATCTCTAATTGGATCAACATTGGGATTTACGTTTTGAATGTCAGTGGAGTCGAAACATCTTAAAAGATGTATAATCGCATCAACTTCTCTTATATGGGATAAAAATTTATTTCCTAAACCTTCACCTTTCGAGGCTCCTTTTACAAGTCCCGCGATGTCAACAAAAGTAATACTTGTATAAATTTTTTTTTTGGATTTTGAAATCTGAACAAGTTTATCGAGTCTTGTGTCTACAACAGGTACCATGCCAACGTTGGGTTCAATTGTGCAAAAAGGAAAATTTCCAGAAAGCGCTTTAGTAGAATTTGTTAATGCATTAAATAAAGTTGATTTCCCAACATTAGGCAAACCTACGATACCGCATTTAAAACCCATTCAATTATTTATTGTTTACGGTACTTGAAAATAAGTCCAGTTTTTTTTCAATCAAAATTGATAAATTATCTGTGATATTTTCTTTTATTGATTCAAGTTCTGTTTTCTCATCTTCGTCAAAATCTTTCAGGACATGGTCATTAACTGCTATGTTATTTTTCGGTTTGCCAATACCAATTCGGACTCTTGAATATTCTTTTCCTATAAACTTATCAATTGAGGCAATACCATTATGGCCTGCATCTGAGCCTCCAAACTTTGCTTTCACTTTCCCGAAATCAACATCTAAATCATCATGGAAAACAATTACATCTTCTGCATCAATTTTAAAGTACTCCATTAATTCTCTAATACATATTCCGGAATTATTCATAAATGTAAGTGGTTTGATTGCGTAAACTTTTTTATTACTAATGCTCCCGGTAGTAAGAAGTCCTTTAAATTTTGGTTTTTGTTTAGATAATTTAAATTTATTATTTATTGCGTCAATAATTTTAAAACCGATGTTGTGTCTATTATTTTCAGAATTCGGTGTAGGATTTCCTAGGCCAACAAAAAGTAACATTATTTAATTAAATTCTTCAATTGTAAATTATTTTTTTTCAGGCTGACCTTTTTTTGGGTCCTCTTTTTTATCAGCTTCTTTTTTCTCACCCTCAGCCCCTTTAGCGTCTTTTGCATCACCAGTTTCAGCAGCTCCTTCATTAGTTGCAGCTGCTGCTTCCGCACCTTCTGCTCCTTCTTCTGTCTCTGCTGGTTTTTCTGGTTCTTTAATAACTGTTGGTGCTGCTACAGTTGCGATCACAAAGTCTCTACCACGAATAGTTGGTTCAACATTTTCAGGAAGTTTAATTGAAGAAATTTTAAAAGAATGTCCTATATCAACTCCATCTAAATCAACAATCAGTTCACTTGGAATATTTTCAGATGGACATTTAAGTTCTACTTTTCTACGAACTATATTTAATACACCACCTCTTTTCAAACCAGGAGATTTTTCTGTATTAATAAAATTTACTGGTATTTCAATTATGACGTTTGAACCTTTTACAATTCTCAAAAAGTCAATATGTATTGGATCATCTGTTAAAATATCGTAAGAAATTTCTTTAGGTAAAACACTTTCATCTTTACCATCAATTTTTAAATTTAACATACTTGACAAAAAGTTCTCTTTCTCAATAAGATTTTTCAATAATTTTTTTGATATAGATATTTTTTGAGTTTCAGATTTTCCACCATATACTATGCCAGGAACATTACCTTCTGACCTAAGTTTATTTACCTCGCCAGAAGTTTTTGAATTTCTTAAACTTGCGTTTATCGTATTCATAAGGAAAAAGCGTTTTAACTCAACTAAGTTAATAAAACAAGTAAATTATTTGAACAAAAATGAAACAGAGGTAGAATTTGATATTCTTCTAATCGCTTCACCCATTAAGTTAGAAATTGACAAAATTTCAATATTTTTTGCGGATCTTACTTTATTCTCATTATTAATTGTGTCTGTAATTACAAGTTTTTTAATTGGAGAATTTTTAATAGATTTCACAGCATCTCCACTTAAGACACCGTGAGAAATGTAAACATATACATCTTTCGCACCTCTTTGTTTAAGTGCCTTAGCTGCATTAATGATTGTTCCACCAGAGTCGATTATATCGTCAACAATGATGCAAGTTTTTCCTTTCACATCTCCAATAACATTCATGACTTGTGATTGACCAGGCTTAGGTCTTCTTTTATCAACAATTGCAAGTCCTACATTTAAAATTCTACCTAAGGCTCTTGATCTTTCAACTCCTCCTACGTCGGGCGCAACACAAATTATGTTTTTACTTTTAATTTTTTTTTTAATATGTCTTGCGAATAATGGGGTTGTAAAAAGGTTATCTACAGGAATATCAAAGAAACCTTGAATTTGTCCAGCGTGCAAATCTACAGTAACAACTCTATCTGCTCCAGCTTGTGTGATTAAGTTCGAAACCAATTTTGCAGAGATAGAGGTTCTAGGCACCACTTTTCTATCTTGTCTAGCGTAACCAAAATAAGGAATCACAGCTGTAATATTTTTTGCAGAAGATCTTTTAAGAGCATCTATACAAAGTAACATCTCCATCAAATTATCATTTGCCGGGGAAGATACTGACTGAATGAAAAAAATATTATTGCCTCTTATATTTTCATTTATCTCAACATAAATTTCACCATCTTTAAATTTTCTTATGTTTGAATTTACAAGTTTTTCTTTTAGATATTTTGCAATTTTTGAACTGAGATTTTTATTGCTATTTCCTGTGAGAATTTTCATTTTTAGAAAAAAGTTATTTAAGCATAATTATAGATATATTTCTACCATAATCGTCTTCTTTATTTTTTAAAGCCCTCCTTGCACTAAAAAATTCAGTCCTATTTTTAAAAGTATCTTTGTTAATTATATCTATATTACTTATTTTTAATGATCGTAATTGAGATCTAATAAATTCTTTTAAATCAAAAAAAATTCTAGTTTTTTTAAAGTAAAAAAATTTACGATTTTGATCATTAAGGTTTAAAAACTTTTTCATAAATTCTTTTTTCACTTCATAGTTTTCTCTAAATATCGACGGACCTATTACTGCAGAAATATTTCGATTTTTAGAGCCTTTTTTAATCATAAATTTTATACACTTTTTAAGAATATTTTTAAAAGCACCCTTCCAGCCAACATGGATAGCCGCAATCATTGGCGATTTTTTGTCATAAATAAGAACTGGAGCACAATCAGCGGTTAAAATACCCAAAGCTAAATTTTTTTTTGAGGTAATCAAGCCATCACCAATGAGTTTTTTTGAGGGTCTTTTTAAAATAAAGTGACATTTGTTGCTGTGTGTTTGTTTAAGCAATATTAGGTTTTTTGGAGAAACTTTAAACCTTTTCGAAACAATTTTTAAATTTTTTTTAACATTAGAAATTTTATCATTAGAACCAGGGCCACAATTTAAGGCACTATAAATTCCATTTGATACTCCTCCTTTTTTTCCAAAAAAACCATGTGAAATATTTTTAAACTTTACTAATTTTTTAGATTTTAATGTCATTAAACCCTGTCTTAAAGTTGTTATCCTTCTTGGTTACAAACATTACTTTAAACAACTCACCCATCTCATCTTTGTGTGTAAGCCTTCTTATTCTTGTGTAAAGATCCGTTTTTTTTTGGAAACTCATTTTTTTCGATATTATTTCAGCTCTTAAATCTATTCCCATGTTTTTTAAAAAACTTCCTTGATTAGTAATACCACCAACTTTTAATTCATTTAAATTAACAATTTGTTCGATAAAGTTAAAATTTATATGATGAGTTATATCAATATTTTGGTAGTCATCAAAAATATTTACTTTTTTATGATTTTTAATCCCTTGTAAACTATCGTACATTTTTTTGTCAGAGGTACCATAATCAATTAATAAAATACCTCCCGCAGAAGATTTGATTTTTTTACAAATACTTTTTAGATATTTGACCATTAAAGGTGAAAATTCTATAAAATTTTGATTTTCGTCTATCCCTTGATTAAAAATTTTCTTCATCTTTTTTTCAGTAACTTTTTTCTTCTCAAGAGAGAATTTTCCACTTTTATTTAATAATACAAAATTTTCATACCATTCTTCATTTATTTTAATAAACTGCTTTATTGGCAAAGCATCAAAAAACTCGTTAGCCAAAAATATAGTTGGAGAATTTGGCAATTTATCAAAATTATCCAACCACTTAACACTTTTTGAAAATTTTTTTTTTTGCAATTTTTTAAGAGACACGCTTTTTTCAAAAATAAAAAATTTGAATTTATCTTTTACAATTTCCAATTTATTCAATGTATTAATTAAGACTTCTATGAGTTCCCCATTTCCTGCACCCAATTCTACTAAATTGATTTTTTCTGGTTTATTTAAATTTTCCCAAAATGATACAATCCAAATAGCAATCATTTCAGAAAAAAGTTTTGAAATTCCTGGAGATGTAATAAAATCTCCTCTTCGACCAAATTCCATTTTTCTTTGATAATAACCTTTATTTTTTTCATAAAGAGATTTATCAATAAAATTATCTAGTGATTGAGCCTTAGTGATCATTTTTTTACTAATTTAAAAAGTATTACTCCAGAAATAAAAAATGCAATTGATAATATTTGCCCGTATGTAAAAATATTCATTAAGATACCTAGATGAGCATCTGGTTCCCTTGTAAACTCAATTATAAATCTAAAAAGAGAATAAAAAATTAAAAATAGTGACGATATTACTCCAGGAATTTCTGAAAATTTTTTCCAAAGTAAATTTAGAATTATGAACAAAACAATACCTTCAAAAAAACTTTCGTATAATTGTGAAGGATGTCTAAAAAGATTATCTACCTTATTAAAATTAACTGAAAAAATAAAATCAGTTTCTCTGCCGTAAAGTTCAGAATTTATAAAATTTGCAACCCTACCTAAAAAAATTCCTATCGGTGCTGCAAGGGACACCAAATCTGTATATCTAAAAAAGTTTAAATTATATTTTTGAGTAAATATATAGGTGGCTAAGCAAACACCCAGCAAGCCACCATGGAAAGACATACCACCTTGCCAAATAAAAAATATTTCAAATGGATGACTTAAATAATAAAAAAAATTGTAAAAAATTACGTAGCCTAGCCTTCCACCAATAATTACTCCTAAAATTAGATAAGTGATAAAATCGTCGACTAAAGTTTTTTCCCTCAAATCTTTAATTAAGAAATTTTTGATATAAAACCAACCTATTAAAAAACCAAAAATATATGCTAATGAATACCATCTTACTTGAAAGGATAAAAACTCAAATGCGATAGGATCTATATTATTTACAAACATTATAAAAATGAAATATAAGATATACTATCGTAAAAAAAAAAAATATGTCAAAGTCTAAATTTATCATTGAAAAATTTGCAAAATTGTTCGAGCAAGGAATTATATCTTATAAAGATTTAAGTGAAGAAATAGTTAATATTATAAGGTCTCAAAGAGATGAAATTGTTTTGAGGATGAAGATTTCTACAAAAGAGGAAACTGAGGTATTAAAGAAAAGAATAGAAAAATTAGAAAAGGAAATCAAAACTTTAAAATCAAAAAAAATTAAAAAGGTAAAGAGATCTTAACCCTTAATCCGCCAAGACTAGATTTATCCAATGTAATACTACCCCCATGGGATCTCACTACATCTGATGAGATAGATAAACCCAAGCCAACACTTGACTTAGAGTCACCTCTTCCTTTGTTAATTTTGTAAAATGGTTTAAAAACGTTTTCATATTCGCTCTCAGCTATTCCAGGACCGTCGTCATCAACAGTAATTATCAAGCTTTTATGAATCTTTTTTAAATTTACTAAAACTTTATTTGAGTATTTAAGAGAATTATTAATTAAGTTATCAAGACATCTATTTATTAAACTTTTCCTTCCATTGAAAAAAATCTTTTCCTCTATATCTGAAGTGATATTTTTATTCTCATACTTCATAATTGAATGATTTAATAACTTTGAAATATCAAAAAGTTCAGTTTTTTCAGATGATGTAGAGCTAGTAAATTGAAGGTATTCATTTAACATTTTCTCCATCTCTTCAACATCTTCAGATAGTTTACGAGAAATCTTTTCATCTTTTATTAGAGCAAGTTGAAGTTTTATTCTAGTGAGTGGAGTTCTCAAGTCATGACTTATACCTGATAGCATTTCAGATCTTTGGTTTAAATGTCTCAAGATTCTTTTTCTCATTCTCTCAAACTCAAAACCAGCCTGTCTAATCTCTAAAGCTCCCGAAGGTCTAAACTCCTCAACATCTTCACCTCTTCCAAATTTTTCTGATGCTCTTGCCAAATTAATTATTGGGCGAGTCTGATTTTTCAAGAAAATTAAAGCAACTGCAATTAACAAAAATGCAGGGAAGGTAATCCATAAAGCAAACAATCTTGCCGAGGTATTTGTGACTCTATCTTTTGGAATTAAAAATTCAAAGTAACCATTTAGATACTCAATTTTTAATTCAATTAATTCTTTATATGAGGTTGTATCAAACCAATAGTTACTGAATTTATTTTTTAATTCTCTTCTTAAAGTCCTATCCATGGGACTAAACCATCTTTCCATATTTGTTTCAGGGAGATCTCCAAATGTTTGAAACTTTACATTAAAATTATGATGTTCTTTAAATAGTCTAATTAAATTATCTTTTTCGTATTCTTCATTTTCGTAGGCATTTATAAAAAATTTAATTTCACCTACTAGAGCTCTAGTCATACCTTTATTAGTTTTTATCCAAAGGCTATCGAAAAATACAATTGATATTATAACCTGTAATATTATTATTGGTGTAGCTACTATTAGTAACGCTCTATAAAAAAGTCTTTTTGGAAGCAATTTCTTAATATAATTACTCAACCCAGAGAACATAGCCGGAACCTCTTATTGTTTGTAAATATCTGGGATTTTTTGGATCAGTTTCAATTTTTTTTCTAAGCCTTGTAATAATAACATCAATAGATCTTTCTTTATCAATCTCTATTAAATTTCCAATGTCAATTCTCGAAAATACTTTCCCAGGATTATTAATCATTTTTTCTAAAATTATTTTTTCAGTGTTGTTAATTTTAAAATTACTATTTTGATTAGTAATCATCAACTTATTTAAATCTATTTTAATTGAGCCAAATTCTATTACATGTTTCAGATTAACCTTTCTTGTTTTATTTAAGATATTGTTAATTCTTAATAAAAGCTCCTTAGGTTCGAAAGGCTTGGGTAAGTAATCATCTGCGCCTGTTTCCAATCCCTCAACTCTTTCACTTGCCTCTCCTTTCGCTGTAAGTAGAATTATAGGTGCATTAAGATCATTTTTATTTTCAGAGATGAATTCTAAACCACTTTTACCAGGCATCATTATATCTAAGACCAAAAGATCAAATTTTATAACTGAAATCTTTTCTTGAGCCTCAGATGCGTTAGATGCAGTATTCACTAAATAACCGTTTTCGTTTAAAAATTGTTTCAGTAATGACCTTATTCCTTCATCGTCATCAATTACTAAAATATGCGATTTAAAACTTTCCATCAATTATTCTCTTTAAAACTATCTCAAAGTTAATCACTTCTTTTGAACTTGAATTAAGCAATGCTTTATGAATCCTTTTTTTTTGAGATAGGAAAATTTCCTCAAATATTTTCTTACCTCTATCATTTAAAAAAATATGTTTTACTCTTGTATCTTTAGTATCCTTTTTGAATTCTAAATAATTTGATTTTTTTAAATCATTTATTACTCTATTTAGACTTTGTTTCGTAACATTGAGCTTATTAAGTAATTGAGTGATAGTTATTCCATTATAAAAAGATATTAAATGCATAGCTTTGTGATGAGCGGTCCCTAAATTGTATTTTTTTAGGACTTTTTTTGAGTCATTAAATGTTTCCCTGTAACCAACAAAGATTTTTTCAATAAAACCTTTTAATTGTTCATCTTTTAAGTAAAGAAGATTTTTCATAATTGGTAAGTTATATTGACATATTATATATAGGAATATATTTTTTATAAATAAATCTTTTTAAAATGATTCCTTACGATAAAAGAAACGGTAAAATATGGTACAATTCAGACTTAGTTGATTGGTCTGAGGTTAAGTTACATGTATTAAGTCATGGATTACACTATGGAAGTTGTGTATTTGAAGGTGAAAGAGTTTATGATGGCAACATTTTTAAACTTGAAGAACATACTTCAAGATTTTTTTATTCTGCAAAAAGAATGGGTTTTGAAATACCTTATTCGCAAAGTGAAATAAATAATGCAACCAAAAAAATTGTAGCCGCTCAAAACGTTAAAAACGGTTATGTTAGACCTGTTGCCTGGAGAGGAAGTGAGATGATGGCAATATCAGCTCAGCAAACGAAAATTCACGTAGCTATTGCAACTTGGGAATGGGGATCTTATTTCGACCCAAAACTTAAAACGGAAGGTATTAAATTGAATATTTCAAATTGGAGAAGACCTTCTCCTGACTCAATTCCGTGGGATACAAAAGCTTCGGGGCTTTATATGATTTGTACTTTGTCAAAACATGAAGCGGAAAGACAAGGTTACTCAGACTCCTTAATGTTAGATCATGAGGGAAACGTAGCAGAAGCAACTGGCGCAAATATTTTTTTTAAAGATTCTAAAGGAGATTTACACACTCCAGTTCCCGACTCGTTTTTAGATGGAATTACAAGAAGAACTGTAATCGAAATAGCAAAATCTAAAAATATAAAAGTAATTGAGAGAAAAATTTCACCTAATGAACTTAAAGAATTTGTTGGATGTTTTTTGACAGGTACTGCAGCAGAGGTTACACCAGTTTCAAAAATATCAAATCATGATTTTAAGGTTTGTAAAACAATTATGGATTTATCAGATAGTTATCAATCTTTTGTAAGAAAAAAAATTGCTGCTTAATTACTTATTATCTTCTGATATCGCATGGTCAATACCTTTTCTTAAATAGTCATAAGCTGTATATAAAGTAAGAAAAGCTGAAAGCCATAATAAGATAATGCCAATAGTTTGAGCGTTATAATTTTGAAAATTGAAAATTTTATTCCCAGTCTCGCCGGTTAAAAGCAAGGATATTGAAAACATCTGTAAAAAAGTTTTTAATTTAGCCAATCCAGATACTGGTAAATTCACCTGTCCTTTAGCTAAAAATTCCCTTAAACCCGAAATTAAAATTTCTCGAGTTAAAATAATTATTGCTGCAATTACCTCATAATTTTTTATTGTTCCATCCATTACTAGTAAAATAAGTGCTGTTGCTACAATAATTTTGTCTGCAATAGGATCTAAGAGTTCTCCGAGTTTAGACTCCTCTTTGTATAATCGTGCAAGTAGGCCATCCAAAAAATCAGTAAAAGATGCAATAACAAATAACGTAAATGGAATTATATCTCCGTAAAACCCAGGTAAGTAATATGTTAAAACAAAAACTGGGACTATTATAATTCGTCCAATAGTTAAGTAATTAGGAAATTTTATTTTCATTCGTGGAAGAAATTATATATCTTTTTTGCAACTTTTTCCTCAACTCCTTCCACTAACCTAATCTCATCCAAACTAGCGGACTCCACTGCTCTTGCTGAACCAAAATGGTTAAGCAAAGCTCTTTTTCTAATTGATCCTATACCTTCTATTTGATCCAATAAAGATTTACTTATACCTTTTTTTCTTCGAGCTCTGTGAGCGCTAATCGCAAACCTGTGAGACTCGTCCCTTATTCTTTGAAGAAAAAATAGCGTAGGGTCATTTTTTGAAAACTTGTACTCTTTTCCATTATGAAAAAAAGTTTCATTTCCACTATTTCTAAACTTCCCTTTAGCAATCGCTATTAATGGAATATCGTGAAGTCCAAGTTCATTTAATGTCTCTCTTGCTACTGAATATTGACCTTTTCCTCCATCAACAAAAATAAGATCAGGAAATGAAAGATGACCTTCTTTTTCTTGCACTGCTTTTTTGAATCTTCTTGTAAGTACTTCTTTCATCATGCCATAATCGTCTTGTTCATTTTTCCTCATTTTTATATTAAATTTCCTATATCTTTTTTTTATAAATCCCTCATCTCCATAAGAAATTAATGCTCCAACACTATTTGTTCCTTGAATATGACTATTGTCGTAAACTTCAATAAGATTAATATTTGTTTCTAAATTAAATTTGGCTACAACCGATTCAAATAGCTCCCTGTTATTTTGAGTTTCGTGAAGCTTTCTATTTAAACTATCTTTTGCATTTTTAATTGCTTGATTAATTACTTTTAACTTAGAACCTTTTTTGGCCACCGAAATATTCACTTGTTTACTCTCTTTTAGTGAAAGCGTATGTTCTATCAAAATTTTCTCTTTAATTTCTTGGGATAGAATAATTGAGGATGGGACACTTTTATTTTCATAAAATTGTGAAACAAAAGAATTTAAAATGTTGCCTAAATTTTCATCAGGATCATGTTTTGGAAAAAAAGCTTGATTACCCCAATTTTGTTTAGATCTGTAAAAGAATACTTGTATACAAGTTTGTCCAGATTCTTTATATGCCGCAATAACATCGGCTTCAACTAAGTTTGCTTCATTTATCCTTTGAGATGATTGAATTATGTTTAGCGATTTTATTCTATCTCTGAGAATTCCTGCTTTCTCAAAATCAAGACTCTCGCTAGCTTTTTCCATTTGATCGGATAAATTTTTTTGTATCTTTCTTGATTTACCAGAGACAAATTCAATAGCATCATCAACTGTTCTCTTGTATTCACTTTCATCAATATAACCAACACAAGGACCCGAGCATCTTTTGATCTGATATAAAATACAAGGTCGTTCTCTATTTTTAAAAACAGTATCATCACAAACTCTAAGATGGAATATTTTTTGGATCATTTTTATAGTCCAGTTAGCAGATCCAGCAGATGCAAAAGGACCAAAATAAAAACCTTCCTTAGTTTTTTTACCTCTATGTCTTTTTATTTGAGACCACTTGTCTTTATTGCCGATAAAAATAAACGGAAAAGATTTGTCATCTCTTAGTAAGATATTAAACTTTGGTTTATGTTTTTTAATAAGATTAGCTTCAAGAAGTAGTGCTTCACTTTCATTTGAAGTAGTTGTAATCTCAATTTTTCGTGTTTGAGATAGCATTCTCTCAGTTCTAATAATATGATTTTTTTCCGACACATAACTTTTGAGTCTGTTAGGCAGGTTTTTTGCTTTACCAACATAAAGAATTTGATCTTTATCACTCACCATTTTGTAAACACCTGGAAGCTTTGGAATTAAAGGCAACTCTTTCTTTATGATTTCTTTTCCAATTTCAGAACTAATCATGACTTCTTTTTTTTGAGATTTGTATCCCAACAGAAGAGCAATCTCTCATTATCTCGAGTTTTTCAATTTGAAGGCTTATTTTATCTATTCTTTTATCTTTAAATAGTTCATCAAAAACATCTTCTGCTAATGTTTCAAGAAAATTGTAATGTTTTTTTTTAACAAGTTTTTTAATTAATTTTACAACTTTTGCGTAATTTACAATTGATTTGATGTCCTTATCATTTGAGGGTTTTTTGTCTACATAATCTATTTCAAGTGAAAATTTTACTTTTTGTTTTTTTTCTTTTTCAAAGTCAAAATATCCAATTTTAAGATCTAGTAGTAATTCTTTTATAAGAACTTTTTTTTCATAATTAAAAAGCTTTTTAGATTTATTAATTTTTACGATTTTTAAATTGCTTCTTTTCATTCCTTACCTTTCAAGACATCTGGTGTTTGCCAGTTTAAGCTTTGACCACTATCGATTGAAATTACTTGTCCTGTAATAGATCTATTTTTAATAAAAAAGTCAACAGCACTACATATTTCTTCTACGTCTACTTGTTTTTTTAAAAGGGTTGAGAGATATTGCCTTCTAAAGTGACCTTTTGATTGTCTTTTATTTTTAATCGTTGGTCCAGGTGCTATTCCATTAACTCTTACACGAGGTGCAAGACTCATGGCACTAGTTTTAGTCAAAGTATAGAGACCTGTTTTACTTAAAGTATATGAAAAAAAAAAGGGGGTAAGTTTAAAAACTCTTTGATCAATTATATTAATTATGTTGTTATTTTTTCCTTTTATATTTTTTCCAAATTCTCTCGATAATATTGCTGGAGCTTTAAGATTAATAGATAAATGTTTTTCCCAACTACTTGAATTAAAATTTTCAAGTTTATCGTTCTCAAAAATTGATGCATTATTTATTAAACAATCAAAGTATTTTAGTTTCGATTTTGCAAATTTTACTATCTTATTTAAATCTTTTTCTTTTCCTAAATCACCTTTAACAAGATAAACCTTTGACCCTGTTTTTATTAGTTCTTTTTTTAAATTTTCAGCTTTCGATTTTGATTTATTATAATGAATGACTATATCTTTATTAATTCCAGATAAACTCCTAGCGATTGCAGCACCTATTCTAGTTGCTCCCCCAGTAATTATTATTTTTTGTGCTTCCACTTTTTATCTCTTTTTTTAGTTACCTTAGTTCCCGGCATTCCCAGAGTGGATCTACCTTTGGGATAAAGCTTATTTTTTACATCATATTGTCTTATTTTAGGATTTAAAGTAATTTCAAGTTCAGTACTTTCCAATTTTCTAATCTCATCTCTTAATTTAGCCGCTTCTTCAAACTCTAAATTAGATGCAGCATCTTTCATTTTTTTATTTAAACCCTTCAAGTGTTTTTTTAAATTACCGCCTATATTTGATCCCTCACTAATTTTTACGTAATCTTTTTCGTAAACACTTTCTAAAATATCGCTAATTTCTTTTTTAATTGATTTAGCGTCAATTTTATTTTTTTTGTTATAATCTAGTTGAATTTCCCTCCTTCTTTTTGTTTCTAGTATTGCTTTTTTAATACTTTTTGTCTCTTTATCTGCATATAAGATTACTTTCCCTTCGACATTTCTTGCAGCCCTTCCAATTGTTTGAATTAGAGATGTTTCAGATCTTAGAAACCCTTCTTTATCTGCATCTAAAATACCAACCAACGCACATTCAGGTATATCAAGCCCTTCTCTTAATAAGTTAATTCCAACCAAAACATCAAAAACACCCATACGAAGATCCCGCATAATTTCTATCCTTTCAAGTGTGTCAATATCTGAATGAAGATACCTAACTTTAATTCCATTCTCATGGAGATACTCAGTCAAATCCTCTGCCATTTTTTTTGTTAAAGTGGTAACTAGAACTCTATAATTCTTTTCAACAACTTCTTTACACTCGTACATTAAATCATCTACCTGATTTTTTGCTGGTCTTACCTCTACCTCTGGATCAATTAATCCAGTGGGTCTAATAACTTGGTCTATATATTTACCTTTTGTTTGCTCTAGTTCCCACGGTCCTGGGGTTGCTGAAACAAAGATGGTTTGTGTTCTCATTAAATCCCACTCTTCAAATTTTAATGGCCTATTATCCATACATGAAGGTAATCTGAATCCATATTCAGCAAGTGTACTTTTTCTTGATCTATCTCCTTTATACATTCCATTTAATTGAGGAACGGTTACATGAGACTCGTCAACAAATATAATTGCATTATCTGGAAAGTACTCGAAAAGAGTTGGTGGAGGTTCACCTGGTTTTCTACCGGATAAAAATCTTGAATAGTTCTCAATTCCCGCACAAGATCCAGTAGCCTCTATCATTTCTAAGTCAAACTTTGTTCTCTCCTCTAGTCTTTGTGCTTCTAATAACTTATTTTCAGATTTATGTTTTTTAAGAGTAAGTTCTAATTCTTTTCGGATATTTATCACTGCCTGCTCTACAGTAGGCTTTGGTGTGATGTAGTGACTGTTTGCATAAACTTTTATTAAGTTTAAATCTCTGACCTTATCACCGGTTAAAGGATCAAATTCTTCTATTTGTTCAAGTTTATTTCCAAAGAGACTTATTCTCCAGGCTCTATCTTCTAGATGTGAGGGAAAAATTTCAAGATTTTCACCTCTTACTCTAAAAGTGCCTCTATAAAAGTTTTGATCATTCCTTTTGTATTGTAAGGCAACAAAAGATTTAATTATTTGTTCCCTGTTATATTCATAATTTTTTTGGAGTGTTAGTGTCATTTTACTATAAGCTTCTACGGAACCTAATCCGTAAATACACGACACACTCGCAACAATAAGTACGTCATCTCTTTCTAGCAAAGATCTTGTTGCTGAGTGACGCATTCTATCAATCTGTTCATTTATTGAAGCTTCTTTTTCGATATATGTATCTGACCTTGGTACGTATGCTTCAGGAGTATAATAGTCATAATATGAAACAAAATACTCCACAGCATTTTCAGGAAAAAAAGTTTTCATTTCGCCATAAAGTTGAGCAGCTAATGTTTTATTTGGGGCTAATATTAAAGCTGGTCTATTCGTAGCTTCAATAACTTTTGCCATTGTGAAAGTTTTACCTGATCCCGTAACCCCCAATAAAACTTGATTAAATTGTTCTTTATTAGCCCCAGAGACCAGTTTTTTAATTGCTTCCGGTTGATCACCTGCGGGTGAAAAATTTGAAATTATTTTAAATTTCTTTCCTCCCTCAAGTTTTCCACTGATTTGCGGTTTTTTTCCCTCTAAATCGGTAATTAAATCTTGATATGTATTTTGCATATATTAAACAAAGTAATAAAATAAAATTATATTTCAATGAGCATTATATCGGATAGCTTAAAAAGAATAAAACCTTCTCCAACTATCGCCGTTACTCAAAAAGCCAAGGAATTAAAAGCTGCTGGAAAAGATGTAATAGGTTTAGGCGCTGGAGAGCCGGATTTTGACACTCCAGATAATATTAAAAAAGCAGCAATAGATGCCATTCAATCTGGTGATACAAAATATACGGCTGTGGATGGAACCAAAGATTTGAAAGAGGCAATTGTTAAAAAATTTAAAAGGGAAAATAATCTTAATTATACAATAGATCAAATAACTGTTGGAGCAGGGGGTAAGCATGTCATTTACAATTTAATGATGGCAACTTTAAACAAAGGTGATGAAGTAATTATTCCTGCACCATATTGGGTGTCATACCCAGATATTGTTCTATTGGCAGGAGCTAATCCGATAGTCATAGAGTGTTCTGAAGATCAGGGTTTCAAATTAAGTGCAAAAGATTTAGAGGCGAAAATCACTAATAATACTAAATGGCTTATTCTTAATTCACCGTCTAATCCAACGGGAGCTTGTTATTCAGAGCAAGAGATCAAAAATTTATCTCAGGTCTTAAAAAGAAATCCGCATGTGAATGTACTTAGTGATGACATATATGAACATATCACTTACGATGATTTCAAATTTTTTACAATTGCTCAAATACCTGAAATTAAAAATAAAGTTATTACTATGAATGGTGTTAGCAAATCATATGCAATGACTGGTTGGAGAATAGGTTATGCAGCTGGTGACAAAGATATAATTAAAGCTATAGCCAAGATTCAATCTCAATCAACAACTAATCCTTCATCTATAAGTCAAGCAGCAGCCGTTGAGGCTCTAAATGGAAAACAAGACTTTATCCCAGTAAGAGCAAAAGCTTTCCAGGAAAGAAGAGATTTTGTTGTAAACTCTTTAAATTCTATTGAAGGAATAAGTTGCCTGAAACCAGAAGGAGCTTTTTACGTTTTTCCAAACTGCAAAGGATTAATAGGTAAAAAAGATAAAAGCGGAAAAAAAATTACAAATGACACAGACTTTGTTCAGTCATTATTAGAAAATAATGATGTAGCGGTTGTCCAAGGATCAGCTTTCGGGCTAGAGGGTTTTTTTAGAATTTCATATGCAACTTCAATGGAGAAGCTTGAGATAGCAATGAAAAGAATAAAATCTTTTTGTGAGAGTTTAAAATAAAATCTAATCTGCTAGATATTTCTCTGCCTCTAAAGCAGCCATACATCCCATACCTGCCGCTGTAACAGCTTGTCTAAAAATTTTGTCTTTAACATCTCCGGCTGCAAATATTCCTGGAACGTTTGTCTCTGTGGAGTCTGGCTTTGTAATCAAATAGCCTTCTTTATCCATTTTTAATTGATCTTTAAACAGTTGAGTTGCAGGATCATGGCCAATCGCAATAAATAGTCCATCGATTTTCAAATCACTTGTTTTGTTATTCTTTACATTCTTGATTTTTAAACCTTTAACATTTTTTGGATCATCATCCCCAATAATTTCCTCAACGACTGAATCCCAAATAATCTCAATTTTTTTATTATCCATAAGCTTTTTTTGCAGCATTTTTTCTGCTCGTAACCTATCTCTTCTATGAATTAGTTTTACCTTTGAAGCAAATTTTGTGAGAAACATTGCTTCTTCAACGGCAGCATTTCCACCACCAACTACTGCAACAGTTTTTTCTTTAAAGAAGAAACCGTCACATGTAGCACATGCAGAAACCCCAAAACCCCTAAATTTTTTTTCAGACTCAAGGTTTAGCCATCTTGCCTGAGCGCCTGTAGAAATGATAATTGAGTCTGCAGTATATTTTTTACCACTTTCACCTACAGCTTCAAAAGGCTTAGACTTAAAATTAACAGATGAGATGTGATCTTCAATCATTTCAGTTCCAACAGCTTTAGCTTGATCTTTCATTTGGTCCATTAGCCAAGGCCCTTGAATTACTTTTGCAAATCCAGGATAATTTTCCACATCAGTTGTTGTAGTTAATTGTCCACCAGGTTCCATTCCATGAACTAAAATTGGATTTAACATAGCTCTTGCAGCATAAACTGCCGCTGTATATCCGGCTGGGCCAGACCCAATTATTAACAATTTTGTGTGTTTAGTTGGATTTTGATTCATATCAAAGCTATATAGTAATTTATGTCTAAATTAAAAGGGTTATTATTAACAGAGGGAATGCATGGCATGATAAGTCAAGTCGAGGGTTTGGCTAAAGCATTGGACATTGATTACACTCACCAAAAAGTTGAAATAAACATGTTTGCAAAACTTTTTCCCCCAAAAATAACTCCTATTTCAAATTTATTTTTTAAAAAATTCACAGTACCAGAAATTGATTTGATTATTTCATGTGGAAGAAAAAGTGTCATACCTTCACTATATCTAAAAAAGAATTCAACTAAAAAAATTGTGAATATTCATATTCAGAATCCTAAAGTTTCATTATCAAATTTTGATTATGTGATTGTACCTGAGCACGATGGATTGAATGGCAAAAACGTTATTAGCTCCAAAGGCGCTTTACACTATCTTTCTTTAACAGAAATTGAAAAAAATCATAATTACCTAGTTGATAAAATAAATAAAAACAAACAACAAATACTTCTAGTTTTAGGAGGTCCCAATAAATATTATAACTACGATAAAAAAAACTTGAGTAAAGTTTTTGAAAATATTAAAAATTTAGCAGAAAAAAATAATCTTCAAATTATTATTATTCCCTCCATGAGAACTCCAGCTTACGCCATTGATTACGCGAATAAATTCTTTGGAAGTGAAAATCTTGTTATTCAAAATGTTGACAAAAAAGCTTATTTAAGCGGCCTATCGATTGCTAAATTTTTAGTAGTTACTTGTGACTCGACTTCAATGATTTCTGAAGCTGCTTTAACCGGAAAACCAATATATGTAGCTCAAATACCACCAAAAAGGAATGACCACAGGTTTAGGCAATTTAGGGACTTGTTTAGTAAATTAAATATTATAAAGAATTTAGAAAATAGTTTAGATATATGGAAATATGAAAAACTTGATGAAACTAATAGAATTGCAAATTTAATAAAACAGAAATTGTAATGTCATTTTTGAATTCTTTACAAAATAAATCAAAGAAGTTTGACGATCCATTTTTGCATTGGGAATTAGACAAACCTCTTACTGATGAACAAATAAACGAAATAGTCAAAGCCGATATTGCAAATCCTATTGAACATGATTTGAATTATGATGGGACAAGAGCTATTGATGGTGGAGCTCCAGAATTTAGAAAAGGATTAACTCATGGTGGAAAGGCTCTTAAGTTTAGATGTTTTATAACAAAAGATAATTCAAATGAATTCCCAAACTTAATGAAATTGATTAAGGAACTTCAGAGCAAGGAAACTCATGAAAAAGTTTCTAAACTTGTTGGTAAAGATTTATCAAATTCTTATGTAAGAGTTGAGGTTATATGTGATAGGAAAGGTTTTTGGTTAAAACCTCATTGTGATATTGAAGAAAAATTAATGTCGTGTTTGCTATTTGTTAATAAAACAAATGAAAAAGAAGACTTAGGAACTGACTTTTACAATAACGACCTGAAAAAAGTTAAGACAATGCCTTATAAAGATAATTATGGTTATTTTTTCACTAGTGGCCCAGGTACATGGCATGGTATGGAAAAAAAAGAAATTCGTAAAGAGAGAAGATGCCTACAAGTGAATTACGTAACTTTTAAAACTGACTGGAAAGTCGACTAGATATCCTGAATAGATTTAACGCCTAACTTTTTAGTTTTCAGAGATTTAATAGCTTCTAAAAAAGAATAAGCAGTAGACATGTTTGTGCAATAAGGGATTTTGTTTGCCAATGCCCCTCTTCTTAAAGCTTTTGCATCATTAATTCTATGTTCACTGTTTCCACCTCCAGTATTAATTACCAAAGAAATTTTCTTCGAATTTAAAATATCAACGATATGTGGTCGACCACTACTTACCTTGTTAATCGTTTTACATTTTATACCATTATTATTTAAAACTTTTGAAGTTCCCTTCGTAGCTGAAATTGTAAAACCGAATTTTTTTAGACTTTGCGCTATCCCTATGATTTCTTGCTTATGTGAGTCTTTCACAGATAAAAATGCCATACCTCCTACTGGCAATGAATTAGATGCAGCGATTTGACTCTTTGCTACTGCCATACCAAAATCTTCATCAAATCCCATAACTTCACCAGTCGATTTCATTTCAGGACCAAGTAAGACATCACTATCTGGAAACTTATTAAATGGAAAGACAGCTTCTTTCACAGCATATCTTTTGTTTTTTTTATATTTTAAATTGTATTTTGTAAGTTTTTCACCTGCCATTATTCTTGATGCAATCTTTGCTAATGGAATACCGTTAGCTTTTGAGACAAATGGCACAGTCCTACTCGCCCGAGGGTTTACCTCTATAACAAAAATTTGATCTTTTTTAATAGCAAATTGAATGTTTAAGAAACCTTTAACTCCCATTGCCAAAGCTAGTTTTCTTGTTTGAACCTTTATCTCTTTTAATATGTTCTCTTTAATTGATACTGGCGGCAAACAGCAAGCAGAGTCTCCAGAATGTATTCCTGCTTCTTCTATATGTTGCATAATACCCGCAACGTAAACATCTTTTCCATCTGCAATCGCATCAACATCAACTTCCATTGCATTATCAATAAACTTATCAATTAATATTGGATTATTTTCAGACGCATCAAAAGCCTGTTTAATAAACTTTTTTAATTGATCCTCATCGTGAACAATTTCCATAGCTCTCCCACCCAAGACATAAGAGGGACGTACGACTACTGGGAGACCAATTTTACGAGCTATTTTAACTGCAGAGTTAAAACTTTTAGCAATACCACTTTCCGCTTGTTTTAAATTTAATTTAATCAATAAATCTCTAAATCTGTCTCTATCTTCTGCGAGATCAATTGATGAATATTGAGTTCCGAGAATTGGCAACTTATTTTCATCGAGAAATTTTGCGAGTTTAATAGGAGTTTGTCCGCCAAATTGTGCGATTATACCTAATAGATTACCTTTTGATTTTTCTTTTAAAATTATATTTTCCACATATTCATCTATTAAAGGCTCAAAATAAAGTCTGTCGCTTGTGTCATAATCGGTAGAAACTGTTTCCGGATTACAGTTTATCATTATTGTTTCATATCCTGCATCTTTAAGTGAAAAACTAGCTTGACAACAACAATAGTCAAATTCAATACCTTGCCCAATTCTGTTGGGACCTCCACCTAATATAATGATCTTTTTTTTATTACTTGGATCAGCTTCACATTCAGAGTTTAGAGCAAAATTTCTTTGGTATGTTGAATACATATATGGAGTAAATGATTTAAATTCCGCAGCACATGTGTCAACTTTTTTGAAAACTGGAACCACCTTCAAAACTTTCCTTTTTCTTTTAACAACTCCTTCTTTTAATTTTGTAAGTTTAGATAACCTTTTATCCGAAAATCCACATGATTTGACTCTATTAAATTCTATATAGTTTTTTGGTAAACCATTAACCTTAATTCTATTTTCGTCTTCTACTATTTCTTTAATTTGATTTAAAAACCAAGGATCAACTTTTGATAACTTATAAATTTTATCTAAAGAAACTTTCTTTCTAAAAGCCTCCGCAATCAGTAACAATTTGTTAGGAATATTCTCTCTTAATTTTTTAATTATTTCCTTTTTTGAATAATTAAAAATGTCATCTAGTCCGCTCAAACCTATCTCAAGAGACACAAGTGCTTTTTGAAACGACTCTTTGAAATTTCTGCCTATAGCCATTGCTTCCCCAACTGATCTCATTGAGGTGCCTAAAATTGCTTTAGTATCTTTAAACTTTTCAAAAGTAAATCTTGGTATTTTCGTTACTATATAATCTATAGTTGGTTCAAATGATGCTGGAGTAACTTTTGTAATTTCATTTTGAAGTTCGTCTAAGGTGTATCCAACAGCAAGTTTTGCCGCGACTTTTGCGATTGGAAAACCTGTTGCCTTTGATGCTAAAGCAGATGACCGAGACACTCGAGGATTCATTTCAATAATTACCATTCTTCCATTTTTTGGATTAATTGCGAACTGAACATTTGAACCTCCAGTTTCAACACCAATTTTTCTTAAACATGCAATCGAAGCATTTCTCATCACCTGATATTCCTTATCTGTTAGTGTTAACGCAGGAGCTATTGTAACGGAGTCACCCGTATGTATTCCCATTGGATCTATATTTTCGATTGAGCAAACTATTATACAATTATCATTTTTATCTCTCACAACTTCCATCTCAAATTCTTTCCAACCATCAAGACATTCTTCTACAAGCACTTGATTTTGAGGGGACTCGTGAAGTCCACCCTTTACAATCTTAAAAAAGTCTTTCTTTGTTCTTGCTATTCCACCTCCAAGTCCACCTAAGGTAAATGAAGGTCTTATGATCGCTGGTAATCCAATTTTTTTTAAACACTTTGATGCATTTTTAAAATTATTTAGTATCTCAGATTTTGGAAGATCAATACCAATGTCTGACATATTTTTTCTAAATCTTTTTCTATCCTCTGCATTAGCAATTGCTTTAGAATTTGCTCCAATTAACTCAATTTTGTATTTTTTTAACAATCCATTTTTTTCTGCTTTCAAGGCCAGGTTTAATGCCGTTTGCCCACCCATTGTAGGTAGAATGGCATTAGGTTTTTCCTTCTTAATAATTTCTTCGAGTGCTTCTATAGATATTGGCTCAATGTATGTTTGATCTGCAACTTCAGGATCTGTCATTATTGTTGCAGGATTTGAATTGACTAAAACAACTTTATAGCCTTCATCTTTAAGTGCTTTACATGCTTGTGTTCCTGAGTAATCGAATTCACATGCTTGACCTATAATGATCGGACCAGCACCAATTACCAAAATTTTTTTAATGTCTTTTCTTTTTGGCATATTTTTTTACTTCCACGATAAAGTTGTTAAATAGATAATGACTGTCCTGAGGACCTGGATTTGACTCAGGGTGATACTGCACAGAAAAAACTGGTTTATTTTTTAACTTGATCCCTTCAATACTGTTGTCAAATAACGATCTATGAGTGATTTCGATTTTAGATGGCAAATTATTTTTGGTAACCTCAAATCCATGATTTTGACTTGTTATTTCAACTTTTTTATTTTTCAGATTCTTTACAGGATGGTTTGCGCCCCTGTGCCCTAATTTCATTTTTTTGGTTTTACCGCCTAAAGCAAGAGCTAATAATTGATGACCAAGACAAATTCCAAAAATTGGCAAACCTTTTCTGATAAGATTTTTTATAATTTTAATTGCATATATACCTGTGGCCGCAGGATCACCAGGGCCATTTGACAAAAAAACTCCACTTGGTTTAAGTGACATAATATAT
>CABXSF010000008.1 GCA_902514805.1 uncultured Pelagibacteraceae bacterium
AAGAAGTTTTAATCAATAAAGAAAACTTAAAGCTTGATAAAATTAAAAAAAATTCAGTAATTGGTACTTCTTCATTAAGAAGAGAATTTCAGTTAAAACATTTAAGACCAGACTTAAACTTTAAATTAATTAGGGGAAATATTGATACCAGAATTAAAAAATTAGATGAAGATCAATATGACTCGATTATATTAGCAAAGGCTGGTTTAATGTCTTTGTCATTGGAAAATAGAATATCAGAAGTATTTGAATGTAAGAAAATAGTTCCTCCAGCTGGTCAAGGAACAATCGTTATACAGTCTAGAGAAAATGATGACAAATTAAATAGGATCCTTTCAAAAATTAACCATTTTGAAACTTCAATTGAAGCAAAAGTTGAAAGAAAAATTTTAGGTGTTTTAGAGGGTGACTGTAACACTGCAGCAGGTATATATGCGAATGTTAAAAGTAACAATGTAACAATTACAGCTGAATTATTTTCTGATGATGGAAATAAAAAATTTACTTTCAAAGATGAATGCAAAATAGATGAAGCCCTCAAAATTGCTAAAAAAGCTGGAGATGATTTAAAAAAACAGTTTGAGATGAATAAATAAATGCATATTTTATTAACCAGACCTTTAGAAGACTCAATAGATTTAATTAAGAGGATTAAAGATAAAGGTTTTACAGTATCTCATCTTCCTTTAATTAAAATAAATAAAATTGAATATCCTAAACTTAATAGTTCACAATATAAAATCATTGTTTTTACAAGCTCAAATGCAATTAGAAATTTAGATACTGAAGATTTTGATAAAAAAAGTTTATGTTTTTGTGTAGGTGATGCAACAGAAAAAACTGCAAAACAAAAAGGTTTCTATAACACATTTTCGGCAGGTGGTAATGTAAAAAATTTGCAAGAATTAATTTTGCAAAATTTAGAAAAAAAAACCGAGAAAATTTTGTATGTCAGCGGTGAATTAGTTTCATATGATTTGGATAAAGACCTAATTAAAGAAGGATTAAATGTTCAAAGATTAATTAATTATAGCGTTTCTCACATTAAGGATTTAAGTTCTGATTTTTTAAGCGAACTTAAAAAAAAGATTCCAGATATTGTTTATATTTATTCTCAAAATAGCGCAGTAAGTTTTTTAAATTTGATTAAAAAATACGAGCTGAACGATTATTGGATGAAAACTAATTTAATGTGCATAGGTGAAAAAAGTTCATCTGTACTAAATGAGCTAAAATGGAAGAAAATCTTCTTATTTAATCCTGGTGAAGAAGAATTTTTATTATATAAAATTTAGATATGGAAGTTTTTATAAATTTTAAGGATCTATTTCTTTCGGTTTGGGACCAGGGAATTCTTGGTATTGATATTGGTCAAATTCTTATTGGGTTAGGAATTTTTTTAATATTTTTAATTTTTAGAGGTCTTATCAGTAAATTAATTCTTAAAAAATTAGAAATGATATCTAAAAAAACAACCAATAAATTAGATGATACATTCGTGAAATCTTTGGTTGGTCCAGCGAGATTTTTGCCAATAGTGTTAGGTTTCTTTTTTGCAAGTTATTATATGACATTTAGCGATGAAACCAGTTCATTTGTTGATACTGTTAATAGAACATTAATTACAATATTATTATTCTGGATAATTCATCAGATTATAGAACCAATTTCTTATATTTTAAGTGGACTAGATAGAATTTTAACTCGTGAATTAATTGGCTGGATAATTAAATCTTTAAAAATACTTATTTTTATACTTGGCGCTGCCGCTGTACTAGAATTGTGGGGAATTAAGATTGGTCCAATTATAGCAGGACTAGGTTTGTTTGGTGTTGCAGTAGCATTAGGTGCACAAGATTTATTTAAAAACTTAATTTCAGGAATTTTAGTTCTTGTTGAAAAAAGATTTAAAATGGGTGACTGGATTTTAGTAGAAGGTACCATTGAGGGCATTGTTGAGAAAATTGGATTTAGATCGACCACAATAAGAAAGTTTGATAAATCCTTAGCAATAATTCCAAATTTTCAGTTTGCTGAAAATGCTGTGATAAACATTAGCCAAACTACAAACTGGCTAATAAGCTGGACAATTACACTTCAATACGACACTACTATAGATCAATTAAAAAATATACGAGACCAAATTGAAAATTTTATCAAAGATAGCAAAGATTTCGACACAAAAGTTGGCTTAGCTGTAAGAGTAGATAAATTTTCGGATAGCTCGATAGATATGTATGTTAGATGCTTTACTCAAACAGATAGCTGGAATGAATGGCTTAAAGTTAAGGAAAGATTAGCAATAGGTATTAAGGAAATCGTAGAAAAAAATAAAGCATCCTTCGCGTTCCCTAGTCAATCAATTTACGTAGAAAAAAAATGATAATAATTTACATAGTTGTTATGACAATACTCAAATATTACTCATATATAGTAATTGCAAACGTCATTTTAAGTTGGTTAGTTGCATTTAATATAATTAATACTGGAAATAGATTTGTTTATTCTGTTTTAGATTTCACTTATCGGATGACCGAACCTTTTCTTAATAGAATAAGAGCCCTTTTACCAAATTTTGGCGCATTTGATATCTCGCCTGTAATATTACTTATGTTGATATGGATTATGCAAATGTGTATGGAGTATTACATAAGACCGATTATATAAAATATCATGAATTTGATTGATGGAAAAAAAATTGCTGCTGAACTAAGGAATGAACTTAAAGTTGAAGTTGATGGGATTAAGAAAAAATTTAACAAAGTTCCAGGATTAACAGTAATGTTAATCGGTGATTTGGCACCAAGTCAAATTTATGTAAGGAACAAAGAAAAATCCGCCAAGGAGATTGGCCTTAAATCAGAAATTATAAAGTATCCCAAGGATATACCGGAGATTTCAGTATTGAACAAAATTGATGAACTTAATAAAGATGAAGCAGTATCAGGCATACTTGTTCAACTTCCTCTTCCAGACCATATTGATAAGCAAAAAATAATCGAAAGAATTAATCCTGATAAAGATGTTGATGGTTTTCATCCTTACAATGTAGGAAATTTATCATCTGGATATGAAAGTTCAGTCCCTTGCACACCATTAGGATGTTACTTACTTATAAAAAAGATTGAACCAAATTTAAGCGGTAAAAAAGCAGTCGTGATTGGAAGATCTAATTTGAATGGTAAGCCAATGGCCCAGCTTCTTTTAAAAGAAAATTGCACAGTAACTATTACTCACTCAAAAACTAAAGATTTAAAAAACGAGTGTTCTAAAGGCGATATTGTAATTGCTGCTGTAGGAATTCCAGAGCTAGTTAAAGCGGACTGGATCAAAAAAGACGCAATAGTAATTGATGTAGGAATTAATAAGACAGATAAAGGTATTGTAGGAGATGTTGCATTTGAAGAGGTATCTAAAGTAGCTAAAGCATTGACCCCAGTACCAGGTGGTGTAGGCCCAATGACGATTGCTTGCTTGTTAAAAAATACAATTGAATGCTTTAAAAGAAGTTTAAAATAACTTCCTTAAAATAGAATTAAACTTTTCACCAACATCTTCAGTATTAAAAAGTTTTTCAATTGCTGCTTGTTGATAATATTTTTTTCTGTCTAAAATATTTTCGTCATTAGCTATTTCAATTGCTTTATTAACATAATCATCCTTATTTTTAACTATTGGTGGATTTTTTATTTCCATTTGAGCATATGCGGCACTTACAATTCTTGATTTAATATATTTAGTTGGAGATGTCACTGTTTGTGTCCCATAAAACATTGACTCGTGGAAAGAATTTCCAGATCCAAAATAAATCGGGTCAAGTAACACCGAAGAAGTTCCCAAATGATTAACATATTGATTGAAATCTAATTGATTTAAAAAAATAATTCTATCAGAATCAAAATTTTTATTTTTCTTAAACCTTTCTAATAATTTTAAATAGTAAACTTTGTGAGTATCTTTTAATAAATATAAAATCCCTTTTTTATCTTTTTTTAAAATATCAAATAAATAGTCATCAAAGTCTGGATGAAATTTAAATAAGGTCTGGGGACATGAATAAATATTATTTTTTGATATATCACTATCATCCAACTTATTTTTAATAATTGGTTTATCGTAAATCATTGGAAGTTTATCTATTATTAAAAATTTCTCAGAGTAAAATTTTTTAGCGTTTTCCAAAATTAAATTTTCAGAACATAAGAAAAAATCAATAGATTCAGAACCAGTTGTTTCAGGGTGACCCCAAGACATAATTTGATATCTCGCCAATCTTATTAAAGATAAAAAATAAAATTCAATTGACATCCCGATATCTGGATAAAAAAGTACATCAAATTTTTCTTTTTCTATAATTTTTATTTTATCTATTAATTTGAAAGGCAATATTTCGTTTTTGAATCCTTTCTTATTTTCATTTAGAAATTCCTCAAAAATCTCACCTTTTTTAGTTTTGTTTGAATGATAAATTACAATATCAAAAAATTTTAAATCTAAACTGAAAATTAAATTCTTAAACAATTTTCCAATTGTATGATCAGTAAAAAATTCAGAAATAAAACCAATCTTAATTTTATTATTCAATTTCTTATTAATTGAAACTTTGTGATTTAGAGGTTGATAAATTTTTTTTAGAGCTTTCACTATTTTTTTATTTATTTCTAAATTATCTTTGTCAGTGTAAGTAAGCTCAAATAATGGAGGTGAAATAATTTGATCGTTATCATAGTCTAACTTTATTTCTGAAATTAAAATTTCTTCTAAACCTTTTTCGATCCTTTCTCTATAATCGTCTATTTCTTTTTTATCTTTTGCTATAAGTGGAGAAAGTAATTTTTTTTGTAATTCCCATTTTTTGTTTATTAAATTTCTTTCCAATCCTTCATTAATTATTTCTTCCATCTCCTTAATTTTATCTTGGTTTTTTAAAACACTCGCTAGAAATTGATAAGCAAATGCTTCATCAGGATTATTTTTTATAATTTTTTTAATGCATTCTTCCGCTTTTTTAAAAGCTCCAGAAAAAGCATAAGAGTGACTTAAGTTGCGGAGTATGGATAAATTATCAGGATAATCACTTAAAAGTTTCTCGAATAACTGAGTAGATTTTTCAAATTCTTTTTTTTGAAGATGATCATAGGCAATTTTAAAAAGCTCATCTGCTGAATATTTGTTCACAATACTTCAAGAATATATTATTTTATTGAAAATGGTATTTTAATAATTCAGATCAAGTTAATTTTGATCTTCCGCCATCTACACCTATAATTTGACCGGTTATCCAAGAACTTTCATCGGTTAATAAAAACTTTGCCATCGCTGCAGCGTCTTTACCTTCACCAATTCTTTTCATAGGGTGTGCTTTCGCTATACCTTCAGCGATTAGTTTATTCTTTAGCATCGGTTCAGCAATTTTTGATTTTGTTAGACTTGGTGCAATACAATTTACTCTTATGTTTGGAGCAAATTCAGCGGCCAAAGAGACAGTTAATCCTTCCAACGCTCCTTTTACAGATGCGATAATGCTATGATTGGTAAATCCTCTTCTGACAGCAACTGTTGAAAAAATTACAACAGAGCCTTTATTCTTTTTTAAACTTTCCTGGAAATTTTTAATTGTTTCTACAATTGGGAAAAAATTTAAATCAAAACACTTTTGAAAGTCATCTTTTTTTACCATTCTTAGTGGTTTTAGATCTATTGAACCTACACAATATGCAATTCCCTTTATTTCCTCATTTGCAAATTCATTTTTTAAACTTTCAATTTTTGCAGAGTCAAGAACATCTACAACGGTATATTTGCAACCTGTTTCAGAAGAAACATTTTTTAAATTTTCTTCATCTCTTCCAATAAGTTGAACATCTTCATTATTTTCAGCCATCATTTTTGACAAATTTGAGCCGATAGAACCTGTCGCACCAAATATTAAATATTTTCCTGACATATCTTATAATAGTATTTATAAATAAATTATGAAATTGTTTATTACACTTGGAAATCAACTATTTCCATTAAAATACTTAAGCCGCTTCAAAAATGACCATTTTTTTTTTATGGCGGAAGATTATGGCCTATGCACTTATGAAAAACATCATAAGTTAAAAATATTACTTTTTTTATCTTCAATGCGATCATATGCAGACAATTTAAGGAAAAATAGTTTTAAATTAATTTATTCAAGGATTGATAGCGCTGATTTTAAAAGTGACTATTTAACAAAAATACAAAAGGTTGTTAAAAAGAGCAAAATTAAAGAAATTTCTTTTTTTGAAATAGAAGATAAACCATTTGAGAAGAAAATTTTAGATTTTGTTAAAAAAAATAAAATAAAATTAAATATAATCAAAACCCCAATGTTTTTAAATTCTAGAGATGATTTTAAAAGATATTTAACTAAATCAAAAAAACCTTTCATGGCAGTGTTTTATAAAGAGACAAGAAAAAAAATGAATATTTTAATGAATGGTGAAGATCCGGTTGGAGGAAAATGGAGTTTTGATGAAGATAATAGAAAAAAACTTCCTAAAGGAACTAAAATTCCGGCCTTCCCAAAAATAAATGAAACTTCTCACACAAAAAATTTAAAAGAAATTATAGAAAAAAATTTTTCAAAACATCCTGGTTCAACAAAAAATTTCTGGTTTGCAACTGAACTTAAAGATGTAATGAGATTATTAGATTTTTTTATTAAAGAAAAATCAAATTTATTTGGGGATTACGAGGATGCTGTTGATCAAAGCAATAATATATTGTTTCATAGTGCACTTAGTCCTTATTTGAATTTAGGGATAATTACACCTGAAATTATATTAGATAGAATTTTAACAAACCACAAAAAGAAAAAAATAAGAATTAATTCTTTGGAAGGTTACATTAGACAGGTAATTGGTTGGCGTGAGTTCATGAGAGGGATTTATCAAAATTTTGATAATAAATTAGAAACTGGGAATTTTTTTAAACATAACCGAAAAATGAAACCTTCTTGGTATGAAGGAAACACAGGTTTACCCCCTTTAGATTATGCAATTAAAAACGCTAACGATCATGGATGGTCTCATCACATAGAAAGACTAATGATTTTATCAAACATAATGAATCTTTGTGAGATTAAACCAATCTTTGTTTATAAGTGGTTTATGGAAATGTTTGTTGACTCATCTGATTGGGTAATGTCACCAAACGTTTACGGTATGGGACTCTTCAGCGATGGGGGAATATTTGCAACCAAACCATATATTTGTGGTTCAAGCTATTTTTTAAAAATGATGGATTTTAAAAAGGGTGATTGGTGTAATATTATGGACGGTCTTTATTGGAGATTTATCAATAAAAATAGGAAATTTTTTTTAAAAAATCCAAGACTATCGATGATGGTCAGAATTTATGATAAAATGAATTCTCCTAGAAAAAAAATGATTCTGGCTGCAGCAGATAAATTTATTAAAGAAAATACAAATGCCAATTAAAGTTTTTTTCAATAACTCCTGTAACATTTGTAAAATGGAAATTGATCATTATAAAAAGAATTCTGATGAAAATTTAGAGTGGGTTGATATCACAAATAATCAGGAAGCAATTAATTTGACTTCAAAATCTAAAGCTGAGCTTCTACGAAGATTACATGTTATCGAAAACGGAGAAGTTATAGGCGGGGCGAAAGCATTTGTGATTATTTGGTCTAAAATTCCAAAATATAAATTTTTAGCTAAAATATTTAGTTTCAAACCTTTTTTTATTATTTTTCATTATTTATATGAATTTGTTGCTTACTTTCTCTTTTTGAAAAACAAACATCAACTAAATGAAGAAACAAAATCTACCAACTAAATTATGCCCAGTTTGTGAAAGACCTTTCAAATGGAGAAAAAAATGGAGACTAAATTGGGAAAAAGTAAAATACTGCTCCAAAAAATGCTCATCAAAAAGGTAAATTGCCTAAAAAAAATTTTAATAATTTTCTTTTTAATATTACCAATAAATAATTCTAGTGCAGAATTTTTTCGAGATCTATCGAATATTATTGAGTTTAACGAGACAAGACTTAGTTATGGGGTCTCAGTGACAGATATCAATATGGATGGAAATTATGAGTTTATAGTTACAGGTTTTGGTTATCCGAATCTAGCATTAACTTATATTGATGGTAAATTGAAGAATATAGCTGATGATGAAATTTTTATAGACCAATTTAGAAAAACTATTGGGGTCGCAGCGTGTGATATTGATAAAGATGGCTATGAAGAAATTTATTTTTTAAATACTGATACTTACAGCGGAACAAAAAAATATTCTGATAGATTAATTGATAAAAAAGATGATTATTATTTTGATTTATTTGAAATTGAAAAAAATAAAGAAAGTCTAAATTTAACTGCAGGTAGATCTGTGGTTTGTGTCGACAGAAAAGGTACTGGTGAATATGGTATTTACGTAGCGAATTATGGTGGACCTACAAGATTTTATGAATTTGAAAATTTTAAGATAATAGACAAAGCTGGCTACCTAAATTTAGGAAATGTAACAGGTGGAAGAGCAGTTGTCTCAGGACATATATTAACTGACAGAGCTGATATATTTGCTGCAAATGAAAGAGGCGCGAATTTTCTTTTAAAAAATAATAATGGAAATTTTGAGGATGTCGCATTTGATTACAGAGTTGATGATGTAATTCAGAACGGAAGGGGAACTGCATTGTCAGATATTTATTATCGAGGAAGATTAGATATTTTGAGTGGAAATTGGTTAGGTTATCATAGAGCCTATGTTTTAGAAAAAAACAAATTTAAAGATATAGGAAACAAAGATTTTGATAAACCCTCAAGAATTCGAACAATTATTTCTGCAGACTTTGATAATGATGGATTTGACGAAGTTTTTATGAACAACATTGCAGAACCAAATAAGTTATTTAAAATAACTGAGAAAGGTAAGTTTGAGGAGATAAGATTAAAAACAGCACTTGAAACTGAAGGATTTGGAACTGGAGCAGCAGTTGCTGATATTGATAATGATGGAATTCTTGAATTACTGGTTTCTCGAGGAGAAAGTGAAGCTCAATCTTTGACTTTGTATAAAGCAAAAGTTGAAAAACAAAGTAAATTTTTAAGAATCAAACCAATCAACAAATTTGGGGCTCCTGCAAGAGGTGCTACCGTAACCTTGATATCTAACAAAAGAAAACATTCAAAAACAATAGACGCTGGCTCAGGTTATTTATGCCAAATGGAACCTGTGGCACATTACGGAATTCGAAAAAATGAAAAAGATTTTAGAGTAGAGGTCAAATGGACTAATGGGAAAATAGATTTTATTGATAAAATAAAACTTAATCAAACAATTACTATAAATCAAAAATGAAAAAAATTTTAATTAAATGCCTATTATTAGTAGTTTTACTTCAAATTGAAGTAGTTGCTGAAGAAAAAAATTATCATAAAGAGCTAATAACTGATTGGTCTAGAATATTTCCAGACAAAAATAGAAATGCTGCTGGGCCTAAATTTTTTAAATATATTATAGACAAAGAAAATACTTATAATGATTTTATTGAGTATAATAAGTTATTTTGTGCTGTTTCCGGATCATTAATTGATCCTGATAGCGACTCAGAGTTTTTATTTGTTAAAGAGAGTAAAACAAATAGTAAAATCTGTGGTAATTATTACAGATGTTGCGTTCCATGCTCTTGTGATGTCATGAAGTATTCAGAAGTTCAAAAGATGAAGTATAAATTTACAGACGGTCTAAAGGAATTTTACGTTATAACAATTAAAAATCCATGTAACAAAACTGATTTTCCAAGTAGAGTAAACAAGAATTATTTTTGTAATGGAAAAAAAATTAATAGTAATCAAGTATATAATCTAGATAACAGAATAGTTATAGGTTTATTACACAACGGAAGACTTTGTAAAAAAGATGATATAAATTTGGTCAAAAGTCATCAAATTACCGGTCAATATTGCGAATTGAGAAATAATACACCTCTTGAGAAATTAGATGCTGGTATGGGTGATATTTTTATTAAGCTTGCAAGATAAATTTTGATATAATTTTAGGAATATAATTTTTAAAATTAAAAAAACCTTTATTACAATTTTGCCAAGAAAACTGATCTAGTTTTCTATATAAAAAATTAAGTTTAATGTTATTAAAGTTTAAATAATCTAAATTTTCACCAACTGTGGGGTATAAAGCAATAATATTATCACCTATATTTTTAACCTCACTTATATCTACAATTTCACAATTAATTGATTGATTTTTTATTCTTTGTTCTTGGTCTTTAATTAAATGAGACTTAAATTCAATTACTCTCTGACTTAGTTTGATAGATCTGTTTTCATTTTTGTTTGATATCAAATAAATCTTTTTAAATTTAAAATCTTTAAAATCAGTTGTTTCAAAAGATAAATTATTTTCAAAAACTAATAAATTATTTTGATCAATATCTTGAGAATTAGCAAAATTTTGTTTTACAATTGAGTATGTTTTTTCAGAAACTTTTGGTGGTGCGTTTTCATTTAATTTAATATTGTTAAATCTATTATTAGTAAATTTTTTTATATTCCATTCACTTGCTAGATAATGTTTTCCTTGAGTTTGTACTCCAGCAACCCATCTCCAACCAAGTGTATTGGATGCGGCATCACCATCATAAAGATGTTGCATAAAGAATTCTGCACCTAATTGCCAAGGTAAATCCAACGTGAATATCCAGATACTTGCAAACCACATTCTCGTATGATTATGAAGATAGTTATTTTCTTTTAATTCTTTTACCCATTCATTAAAGCATTCAATATTAGTATTTCCCTCTATTGCATTTAAATATTCTTTATTATCTCTAAATTTTTCTCTAATACTGTTTAAGCTTACTAAATAATCAGTCCACACATTTGGTCTTAATTCAAGCCACCCTTTCCAATAAGTTCTCCAAAGAACCTCTTGTATAAATTTTTCATTTTTTGAAAAGGAAAACTTCGCAAGTGATTTTTTAATAATTTCAATTTCATTGAGTATCCCGTGAGCAATATAAGGCGATAAGCACGAAACGTTATCTCTTTTGTTAGGACCAAAATCAAAGTTTCTTAACCTTGAATAATCTGAAAGATGTTTATCGATAAAGTTATTTAATTTATCAACAGCTTTCGCTCTAGAGGCTTCAAAATTCATGTTTTTTACTTTAATTTTTTTTTATGAAAATTTATAAATCTTTCAACATTGGATTTGTTAAAAGTTTTATTTTCTTCAAAAGAAACTTTTTTCATTGAGTAAGCACTGCTTTTTGTCATTCTTGATTGAATTGTTACATTCCCTTTGTAGAGTTTAAGTTTAACACTTCCATTTACCTTATTTTTCTTTTGATCCACTATTTTTTGTAATTTAAATCTTTCTTTTGAAAACCAGTAACCATTGTAAATTAATTCTGCATATCTTGGCATAATAGAGTCTTTTTTATGCATAGTATCTTTATCAAGTGTCACAGACTCCATTGCTCTATGAGCGATTAAAAGTAACGTTCCACCTGGCGTTTCATAAACTCCTCTTGATTTAATTCCGATAAATCTATTTTCAACAAGATCAACTCTTCCAACTCCATTTTTTCCTCCTATTTGATTTAGTTTTTCTAAAAGCTTTTCTGGAGTTAACTTCTTTCCATTGATACTAATTGGATCACTGTTTTTGAAACCAATAGAAACATAAGTAGGTTTATTTGGTGCTTTTTCCGGTGGAGTTGTTCTTTGAAATATGAACTCAGGCGCTGAATTTTTTGGATTTTCTAAAACTTTTCCTTCAGTGGATGTATGAAATAAATTGTCATCTACTGAAAAAGGTGGTGCACCTTTTTTATCTTTTGGAATAGGAATGCTATGTTTTTTTGCATAATTAATTAAATCAGTTCTTGATTTTAATTTCCAAATTCTCCAAGGAGCAATAACTTTTATTCTTGGGCCAAAGTAATGATATCCAAGTTCGAATCTCACCTGATCATTACCTTTTCCAGTTGATCCATGCGAAACAGCGAAAGCTTTAAATTTTTTAGCAACTTTAATTTGATCTTTTGCAATTAGAGGACGAGCAATTGATGTTCCAAGGAGATAAACTCCTTCATAAATTGCATGACCTCTAATCATTGGGAAGATATATTCTTTTACAAATGTATTTTTTAAATTATTAATTATTATCTTTTTAACACCAAGTTTTTTTGCATTTTTAACAATTTTCTTTTGGTTCATTTCTTGGCCAATGTCTGCAGTGTAGGCGATTATTTCGCTATCATAATTTTCTTGTAACCATTTTAGAATTATCGATGTATCAAGCCCGCCTGAGTAGGCTAAAACAATTTTTTTGTTTTTTTTCATTTAAGATATTAAGCGCAGCTTTTTTTTGCAGTATTATAAGCCTTCGTAAAACCCATTAAAGAGTAGTGGTCAATTGTTTGAGATCCAGATTGATTATATCCTGTGATCATAATTCTTGATCCCTTTTTCATAACATTTACCATTTTTCTCTCTAGACCTCTGTCACCTATCCAAGCAAAGTTTTCTTTTTTAACATCGAACTTAATTTTATTTTTTCCAGATTTTGCTGTAATTGAATTTTGAGTGTTGTATTGGTAACCAGACGTAATACTTACTTCATCTTTAATTTTATCAGCTGGTCTGAAACTAATAAATAATCTTGCTTCTCTAGGATTTTTTTTTGGTGATTGTAAAACTGGTTTTGATTGAGCAAAACATAGTTTCTTTGAACCGTCTGTCACTACTATTGTTTCCCAGTCTTTAAATTTGCCAACTTTTTTTATTTCCTGAGCCGAGGCTTCAGAGACAATTAAAAGACAAAATAGTAAAGCTGTGATTTTATTTATTAAGGACATGGGTTTGGGTATTTTTTTTGAATTTCGTTAATTTTATTAATAATTTCATTATTTAATTTAACATTTACACTTTCTACATTTGTTTTCAACTGTTGCATAGTTGTAGCACCAATTATTACACTTGTAACAAAAGGCTGTATTTCACAAAATTTTATGGACATTTGAGCAAAATCCAAATTAAATTTTTGCGAAATCTTGTAGTATTCTTCGATAGCCTTAATACTATTTTCATTATTGTAGCGAGTGAAATCTTTAAAAAGATCTATTCTTGAACCTTTTGGCATATTATTATTTCGATATTTTCCTGTAAGGTAACCAAATGCTAACGGCGAGTAAGCCAGCAAACCACTTTGCTCTCTCACCGAGATTTCGGCAAGACCAACTTCATAAGTCCTATTGAGTAAGTTGTAAGGATTTTGAACGGCCATCATCTTGGGTAAATTTTTTAATTTTGAGAGCTCGAGGCATTTTGCTAAACCCCACGCAGTTTCGTTTGAAAGTCCAACATATCGAATTTTACCTGCATCTACAAATTTTTTTAAATTTTCTAAAATCTCCTCAAAAGCAATCCAATTTTTTTCATTAAAATCGTGTTCATATCCTTGCTTACCAAAAAAATTAGTATTCCTTTCAGGCCAATGTAATTGATATAAATCGATATAATCAGTTTGCATTCTTTTTAAACTTTTCTCTAATGCCTCAGACATACTTTTTTTATCATAACTGCATCCACCACCTCTTATGTATTCTTTACTAGTAGGACCCGAAACTTTTGTAGCTAAAATGACTTTGTCTCTCTTTTTTGTTTTTTTGAACCATTCACCTATGATGTTTTCAGTCTCACCATAAGTTTCTTCTCTCATTGGTATTGCATAGATTTCTGCTGTGTCCCAAAAATTTACTCCATTTTCAATTGCATAATCCATTTGCTCAAAACCATCTGCCTTTGAGTTTTGCTCCCCCCAAGTCATGGTTCCGAGACAAATTGTACTCACATCGACGTCTGTACTGCCTAGTTTCTTATAATTCATAAAAATATAATGTTTTGGTACCTTTAGACCATTGAAAATTTTTGTAAAATTAATATATTCAATTTATGGATTTTAACAGACAAAATATTTTCCAAGCAACATCTGCAAAAACTGCAGTTTGGGATGCTGGCTTAAGAGCTTACATGTTGAAAGTGTATAACTACATGGCAACTGGAGTGCTTTTAACTGGAATAATTTCATTAATTTCATTTAAAATGTCTGTAGTTACAGATTCTGCAGGAGCGATCGCTTCATTTACAAGTTTCGGTAACGCAATTTTCTTTTCAGGTTTAAAATGGGTAATTATGCTAGCACCTTTAGCAATAGTTTTTTATATGAGTTTTGGTATTAACAAAATGTCAGCAGCCAAAGCACAAACGGTTTTCTGGGTATTTGCTTCTTTAATGGGATTATCATTATCATGGATACTTTTAGTTTACACAGGAGTAAGTGTTGCAAGAGTATTTTTTATTACATCAGCAACTTTTGGAGCTATGAGTATTTATGGTTACACAACTAAAAGAGACTTGACTAAGTTTGGTTCATTTTTAATGATGGGCTTGATAGGAATTATAATTGCTTCACTAGTAAATATTTTTCTAAAATCTGCGATGATGTATTTTGTAATTTCAATTTTAGGTGTTTTAATTTTTGTCGGTCTGACTGCATATGACACACAAAAGATTAAAAATATGTATTCAGCTTCAGATACTATTGAGATATCCGGCAAAAAAGCAATAATGGGTGCATTAACACTTTACTTAGACTTTATAAATCTATTCATCATGCTCTTAAGACTTTTCGGTCAAAGAAGATAATTAAAGTTTTTTCCAATTTATTTTATTAATCAAGTTTTCAAGATCGTGTGAATTTTTTAGTATTCGGCCCCTACTATCAGAAATACAATACTTTAAGTTTTTGCTATTTGGTTTGAAATTTTTACAAATATTATAAATTGCGTTTTCAGCAGCATTTTTAAAAACACTAAAGCTCACTTTATTATTTGAAATATTAAGTCCATAATCTTTCCATGAACCGTTTGAAACCATTTTTGCGTATAAATCTAAAATTATCTTAAGTTCACTTTTTTCGAAAAAAAATTTTTCTTCGTATTTTTTAATCGAGTTGTTAATTACTAATTTTAAATTTCTATTCATTTTGAGAGTATTTTTTAATTAATGGAATTTGAAAAGCTGTAAAAATAAAGGTAATTGGTAGCATACCCCATACTTTAAAATTTACCCAAAATTCTTCAGTTTGTGTTCTCCATATAACTTCATTTAGAATGGCTAAGCCAAAGAAAAACCATAGCCATCTAAAATTTAAAATATTCCATCCTTCATCATTTAGCGGTAATGATTTTCCCAAAATTAATTTTAAAAGGGGCTCTTTGGTAAAATATTTTCCAAAAAAAAGAGTTAAACCAAATAAAATATTAATAATTGTTGGCTTCATGTAAATAAAAATTGGGTTATTGAAGTAGATAGTTAATCCTCCAAAAAGAGTTATTAAGATACCTCCCGAAAGCGGCACCATAGGAATTTTTTTTTCAAAAAACCAAACAATCGAAATAGAAATTATTGTCGCAACTATAAGGGGTGGTATAGCCAGCTGAAGGTCTTTCCCAGAATTATAGTAAAAGTAAAAGAAAATTACTAAAGGACCAAAGTCAGTTAAAAATTTTATTAGCGACTTATTCACAACTTTATATTATCAGATTTATAAACTTTTAATAATTTTTTTATTGATTTTTTATTCTAAATACCCATATTATTTATTGTGAGTGTTCAAAAAGCTAAATTTTCAATCGGGGATGTAGTAAAACATAAGCACTTTGATTTTAGAGGTGTTATTTACGATGTAGACTTTGAGTTTAATAATTCTGAAGAATGGTACGAGTCTATACCCAAAAATGTAAGACCTAGAAAAGACCAACCATTTTATCACCTTTTAGCTGAAAATGAGGACGTAACATACGAAGCATATGTTTCTGAACAAAATCTTCTTAGAGACGATTCAAAAGAGCCAATTAAACATCCATTGATTAATGAGATATTTTCTGGGAAAAAAGGCTCTTCATACTTCAAACAGTCAAATTAATTAGCAGGGTCATCATTTAAACACAATTCTCTCAAATCTTAGACATACCTTTGGTCTACATTATGAGTACTGATCAAGGATGTTAAATATTTCCCAACATTATCTCCCTCAACGTTCTTGATCAGTTAATTTCTTTATAATAAAATCCTTACAATTACACAAATGTTGAACAAAATTTTTGAAATACTAAAAATGATTTCACTTTCGAAATTAACGAGAATTATTGTATTCTCACTTTTCGTTATTTTTCTTACACTTGGTCTATTTGAGTCTTTATTGTTATCACCAGAAGATTATATCCAAAGTGATGCAGTGAGAATTATGTATGTTCATGTTCCGGCAGCATGGATTTCTTTAGGAATATTTTCATTCATAGCTTTTCTATCATTAAGTATTTTCATTTTTAAAAATAAAAATTTTGCAATCATTGCCAAAAGTTTTGCACCATCGGGTTTGGTTTTTAACCTCATTGCTTTAGTGACTGGATCTATTTGGGGTAAACCAACTTGGGGAACATGGTGGGCTTGGGATCCTAGAATTACTTCAATGTTGGTGCTATTTTTGTTTTATATCCTTTATATTGCATCGTGGAGATTATTTGAAAATGATAAAGCCGCAAAAATTTCTAGTTTAGTGGCCATCGCTGGTTTTGTTAATGTGCCTATAATTAAATTTTCTGTAGATTGGTGGGCGAGTCTTCATCAACCGTCTTCAGTCAAAATCCTTTCGGAAACTACAATTCATTCATCGATGTTGACACCATTATTGCTGATGACTGCGGCATTTGCACTATTCTCAATATTAATTTTTTTAATGAAATATAATATAGAATTGATAAAGATTAAGACTAAAGGATTAGATAGATTGTGATTAACTTATTAATAATGAATGGTTACGGATTGTTTGTGTGGTCGGCGTTTACATTTACGCTAATCAATTTCTTTGCATTATACATAATAATCAATCGACAATTAATAAAAGAAAACAAAAAATTTGAATTAAAATTTAATCATTTAGAAAAAATTAAATACACAGAGGCATACAAACAAAGAACTAACCAGGTATTAGTTTCAAGTAACGCTGCACAAAAAATCTAATTTAAATTAATGTACAGCAAAAAAGTTAAGTTTAGATTTTTATTCATTTTCGTATTTTTAACATTAATAGTACTTACAACCTTTACAGTTCTAAAGGTTTTGAAAGATAATGTCGTATATTTTAAATCTCCAAGTGAGATTAATCTATTGACAGAAATTTCAAGCAAAAAAATTAGAGTCGGGGGCATGGTAAAAAAAGATTCAGTAATAATGAATAATAATAAAATTAACTTCATAATTACTGATTTTAAAAACGAGTTATATGTAACTTTTTCTGGGACAGTTCCAAATTTGTTTGAAGAAGAAAAAGGAGTTGTTGCGGAAGGATTTCTCAATGATAAAAAATTTCTGGTAGCGGATAAAATTTTGGCTAAGCACGATGAAAATTATATGCCACCAGAGGTTAAAAAATCTTTAGGAGAATAAATTGATTATTTCACAATTAGGATATTATTCATTAATTTTTGGCTTGTTGACATCAATATTTATTTTTTTTAATTCCTCAATTCAATTAAAAAAAAACAACCCAATTATTTCTGATAAAATAACTGGCTTAATTGGTTTTCAGTTTTTTTTTGTTTTTATCTCTTTTATTTCTTTAGTTTATTCTTTTGTAATTTCAGATTTTAGCAACGAGACAGTCTATAACAACTCTCACACGACAAAACCTCTGTTTTATAAAGTTACAGGGACCTGGGGAAATCATGAAGGTAGTTTACTTTTATGGTTATTGGTTCTAAGTGGAGTGTTGTTAGGATTCATTTTTAAATCTAAAAATGAACCAAGTAATTACAGACTATTAACTACATTATTGCACCAAATTATTGTAATCGGTTTTTTTGTCTTTGTTTTAAAAACATCAAATCCTTTTAATGAAATTTTTCCAGTTCAAACAGAAGGGCTTGGACTTAATCCTATATTACAAGATCCAGCATTAGGTATTCATCCTCCAATTTTATATTTAGGTTATGTTGGAACATCGATAATTTTTTCAGCTGCATTAGCTTCAATGATTTCAAATTATTTAAACAAAAGCTGGGCTAAAAATATAAAGTTTTGGATTTTATTTTCTTGGATATTCCTAACAGGCGGAATTTTATTAGGTTCGATTTGGGCATATTATGAACTTGGATGGGGTGGTTTTTGGTTTTGGGACCCAGTTGAAAACGTATCTTTAATGCCATGGTTAAGTTTAACTGCATTGCTTCACTGCATTGTGACTTTAGAAAAAAGAGAGCTTTTTAAAAAATGGACAATTGTTTTATGTATAATTACTTTTGCACTAAGTATGGTTGGAACTTTCTTGGTAAGATCTGGAATTTTAAATTCTGTTCATACTTTCGCGAATGATCCATCTAGAGGAATTTACATATTAACATTTTTGTTAGTTTTAGTTTTATTATCATTTGTAATATTTATAATTTATGAAAATAAAAACTTTACTCAAGAGAGTGAAATTTTTACATTAAGCAAAGAAACTGCAGTTCTAATTAATAATTGGTTTATATTGTATTTCTTAAGTGTTGTTTTAATTGGTACGATTTACCCAATATTTCTTGACGTAATATTAGATGAGCAAATTTCGGTGGGGCCACCTTTTTACAATATGCTCATTTTACCTTTCCTAATTCCATTCGTTCTTTTTATGTCTATTGGCCCTAGCATGAAATGGATTAAAACAAACTTTGAGATTGGAGCAAAAAGTTTTCTTGTAATCATATTTACACTGATTTTATCTTTCTTTACTGTTTATTTTATCGGAGAAAAAAATATATTCATTCTTTTATTGTTTATCGGGTTTTTTTATTTGCTTCTCAAAAGTTTAGATCAATTAAGAGAGAAAACAAAAAATTTTGCACAAATATTTTCACATACTGGATTTTCATTACTTTTAATATCAATATTATTAAATAGTTTTTCATCAAAAGAGATAATTAAGAATATTCAGGTTGGGGAGAGTTTTACTCTAAAAAATGAAAAGATAATTTTTAAAAAAATCGCAATAGAAAAAGAAAAAAATTATGAGTCAATTGTTGGTCTTTTTGAAATACTTGATGACAAAAATAGAATTATTTATCTTCAACCTGAGATACGAATTTATAATGAACCAGAAATAGCTACTAGTGAAGCATCAATAAAAACAACATTATTTAAAGACAGATTTATTACAATTAACATAATTAAAGATCAAAATTTTTTTAACGTAAGATATCAACATAAGCCTTTTATGATTTGGATCTGGATTTCAACTTTAATAATTATGCTGGGAGGGATGTTTGCAATTTTTAGAAAAAATAAAGAAGTCAATATTTAGTTTAATTATATTAATTCTTTTAATAATATCATTTTTTGTTTTTAAATTTGCTCTTCAAAAAGAAAAAATTTACACCCCAAAGATGACTGATAACCAAATTTTTACTGATTTTGAGGTTGTAGAATTTGTTGAGGAAAAGCAAATAAATTTAAACAAAGTGCTTACAGGAAAAAATTTTTATCTGATTAACATTTGGTCTTCATGGTGCGAACCCTGTAAAGATGAAAGTGACAAACTTTTACAATTGAAAAATGATACTTCAGTTATGATGATTGGAATAAATTATAAAGATAAAAAAAAAAATGCCTTAAACTTTTTAAAATTATACGGAGATCCATTTGAACAAATTTTTGTTGATAAACAAGGATTGATAGCAATTAATTTTGGTGCTTACGGAGTTCCAGAAACATTTTTAATTAATAATGATAATAAAGTGTTGAAAAAATATATTGGTCCATTAAATGACGAGGATGTTTATGAAATCAAAAAAATTACTAAAAATTAAAATCTTAATAATTCTTATTTTAACTTGTTCAAGTTTTAAGAACACTGCCATATCATCTTCTTTTTCTGAAGAGCAAACTGTAAATATTACTAAAAATTTACGATGTTTAATTTGTCAAGGTCAAACTATTCACGAGTCTAACTCAGATTTTGCTGAAAGTATGAAAAAATATATTAAAAGCGAATTAGAGAATGGAAAAACCAATGATGAAGTATTTTCATCCCTCATTGAAAAATATGGTCAGTGGATAGTATATGACCCTGGTATATCCCGAAATACCCTTTTATTGTGGGCTTTGCCCTTGTTGTTATTTCTAATTGGAGGTGTCATAATAGTGAGAAAAATTTTAGAAAAATATGAATAATATAATAGTGAAAATTTTAACAATTTTTTTAATACTTGTCGGATTGACAAAAAGCATTAATGCTGATGAACTGAAATCTTCTGATAGTCATCAATTTAATTTTTTTTCAGGAGTGTTTGACATCAACACTAGTTCTAAAAAAAGTTCAGAACTATTCGGTGTACAACATTCGAATGAAGATTTGTTTAGAGATACCTTTTTAGGAAAATTAAGTCCAATAACAGGGTTTATGATGACAGCGGATTCAGCATCATACTTTTATACTGGAGTTCAAGCGGAATATAAAATTGGTAAATTAAATTTAACTCCAAGTTTCTCACCTGGCATATATTCTATGGGAGATGGTAAAGATTTAGGATCGCCCTTAGAATTTAAATCTGAACTTCAACTATCTGTAGATCTTCTACCTGGCACTAAACTGGGCTATTCACACAGTCACTTATCCAACGCTGATTTTGGGGATAAAAATCCTGGGGCAGATAGTTACATGTTTAATTTCATGAAAAGTTTCTAAAATAGTCTTATGAAACTTTCAAATTGTCATAACTTTGGTGATTTTAGAAAACTAGCAAAGAAAAAGCTTCCTTCACCGATATTTCACTATATTGATGGGGCTGCAGATGACGAAATTACTTACGCGAGAAATACAAGTGCGTTTGATGATGTTGATTTAGTTCCAAATGTATTAAGGGGTGTAGAGAACGTTGATCTATCAACAACAATATTTGGAAAAAAACTTGACCTACCTTTTTATTGTTCACCAACAGCATTACAAAGACTTTTCCATTACGACGGAGAAAGAGCAGTAGGAAAGGCGGCACAAAAATTTAATACAATGTTTGGAGTTTCAGCTTTAGCTACAGTTAGTGTAGAAGAAATATCGTCTATGATAGATACTCCTAAGATGTTTCAATTTTATTTTCACAAAGATAGAGGATTAAATACTTCATGTTTGGAAAGAGCAAAAGCTGCAAAATTTGATGTTATGGCTCTAACAGTTGACACTATTACAGGAGGAAACCGTGAAAGAGATTTAAGAACTGGTTTTACATCTCCGCCTAAATTAACTTTATCAAGTTTATTTAGTTTTGCTACCAAGCCAATGTGGGGAATTAACTACTTAACAAAAGGTAAGTTTGAATTACCTCATCTTCAAGACTTCGTTAAGGAAGGTACAAGCACGAATTCTTCAATCGGAAATTATTTTTCTACTATGTTAGATCAATCTATGAATTGGAAAGATGCAGAAAAACTTTGTTCTCAATGGGGAGGTCACTTTGCATTAAAAGGAATTATGAGCGTAGAGGACGCAAAAAAGGCTGTTGATATTGGATGTACAGGTATAATGGTTTCGAACCATGGGGGAAGACAACTTGATGGATCTAGATCGCCTTTCGATCAACTTGCAGAAATTGTAGATGCAGTTGGAGACAAATTAGATGTTATCTGCGAGGGCGGATTTCAAAGAGGAACACATATGTTAAAGGCATTATCCCTTGGTGCTAAGGCTTGTGCAGGAGGAAGATTATATCTTTATGCTTTAGCTGCAGCTGGCCAAGCAGGTGTTGAAAGAGCTTTAGGACAATATAAAGCAGAATTACAAAGAAATATGAAATTAATGGGATGTACAAAAATTTCAGATCTCAATAGAAGCAATTTAAGATTTAGAAGATAAAGAGTTGAATAGTTTAAAATTAATTTATAGAATAATTTTATGAAATTGGCTAGAAGCTTAGATAGATTGGGAACTGAGTCTGCATTTACTGTCCTTGCAGAGGCAAAAAAATTGGAGGCTCAAGGCAAACCCATGATCCATTTAGGATTAGGTCAACCAGATTTTAAAACTCCAAAACATGTTGTTGAAGCAGCAAAGAAAGCACTTGATGATGGACATCATGGATATGTAATGTCAAATGGTATCCCTGAATGTCGTCAGGCAGTTACCAGATGGATAAAAAAACGTTACAATGTTGATATTGATTTTAACAGAATTCTAATCATGCCAGGTGGAAAACCTACTATGAGCTATGCTATACAATGTTTTGGTGAGCCTGGAGCAGAAATAGTACATCCTACACCTGCTTTTCCAATATATGAGTCTATGATAAATTATACTGGTTCAACATCTGTACCTTATGATTTAACAGAAGATAAAGACTTAAAATTTAACCCAGATAAAATATTATCTTTAATTACTGACAAGACTAGATTGCTAGTCTTAATTAATCCTAACAATCCAACAGGAAGCTTTGTTGAAAAAAAAGATATTGATTTCTTAGCCGATGGTTTAAAAAAATATCCTCATGTAACAATATTAAGTGACGAAATTTATAGCAGACAAATCTTTGATAATAAAGAAATGCCATCTTTTTTTCATTATCCAGAATTAAGAGAAAGATTGATTGTTTTAGAGGGATGGAGTAAAGCTTATTCAATGACAGGTTGGAGGCTTGGTTGGAGTTTTTGGCCTCAACATTTAATCGAACACGTTAATAAATTATTAATCAATAGTGTTTCATGTGTTAATGCTGCAGCTCAGTTTGCAGGTATTGCAGCATTAGATGGACCAGATGACTCAATTAATGAAATGATGGAAAAATTTACTCAAAGAAGAGACCTGATTTATAAAGGTTTAAATGATTTACCAGGTGTCGAGTGTAGTTTACCAGGTGGAGCATTTTATGCATTTCCTAAAGTAATTGGAACAGGTATGAACGGTGCTGAATTTGCAAGGAAGGCTATGCATGAAGCTGGAGTGGCAATAGTTCCCGGATCAGCTTTTGGCGAAACTTGCCAAAACTATGTTAGATTCAGTTTTGCTGCATCGAGAGATAATATTTCGCAAGCATTAGAAAATATCAAAAAAATGCTGAAATAGTTTTAATAGTATTTCCAAAGAATATTAGATAATATTAGATCTTATGAATACCATTCTTCAACAAGAATTAAAAAAAATTTTGAATGGCAGATTTTCTCAATCAGAATCTACACGCTTAAATTATTCTAGAGGAGAAGATACTTACGATCCAATTTTATCTAAAGCAGTTGTTTTCCCAGAAACGAATGAAGAGGTATCGAAAATACTAAAGCTTTGTAATGAACATAAAGTACCAGTCGTCCCTTTTGGAACAGGTACATCTCTTGAAGGAAATGTAGTTGGTAATGATAAGGGAATTACAATTTCGCTTGAAAAAATGAATAAGATTTTAAGTGTGAACACCCAAGACTTTGATTGCAGAGTTCAGGCATGTGTTACAAGAGAACAATTAAACGATTATTTAAGAGAGGACGGAGTATTTTTTCCAATTGACCCCGGTGCAAATGCTGCAATAGGAGGTATGGCTTCAACATCAGCCTCTGGAACAATGGCAGTAAAATACGGCACTATGAAAACTGTTATAACTGGTTTAACTGTTGTTCTTCCTAATGGTGAAATAATGAATACAGGAGGAAGAACAAAAAAAACTTCTGCTGGATACAATTTAACAAATTTATTTGTGGGATCAGAAGGTACCTTAGGGGTAATTACTGAGATTCAATTAAGGTTATCCCCCATGCCGGAAAGTATAATGAGCGCTGTTTGTCACTTTCCGTCTTTAGAAGATGCAGTAAAAACTGCTCAAGAAGTTATTCAATATGGTATCCAAATTGCGAGAATTGAAATGCTAAACAAAGATCAAATGGAAATAAGTATAAACTATTCAAAATTGGAACATGTTAAAGCGCTACCAACATTATTTTTTGAATTTCATGGTTCAGAGGCATCAAATAAAGAGTCCATCAAAACAGTAGAGGAATTATCAAAAAATAATAGTGGAAGTTCGTTCAAGTGGGCAAAAAGTTTGGAGGAAAGAAATAAACTATGGAAAGCCAGATGGGATGTATATTACTCAGTCAAAGCATTAATAGATAATGGAAGAGTTTATTCAACAGATGTTTGTCTCCCAATTTCAAAAATAACTGAATGTGTAAAATTTGCGGAAGAAGAAGTTAAAAAATTTGGGTTAAGAGCCCCAATGGTAGGTCACTTAGGAGATGGAAATTTTCATGTTCTACTTCCTTATAATCCTAAAAAAAAAGAGACTTATGAAAATATAAGAAAATTTAGTGACCTTTTAATAGAAAAAACATTAGAACTTGAGGGAACAATCACGGGTGAGCATGGCGTAGGATTACATAAAAAAGAATATTTAAAAAAAGAACATGCTGATAATCTCCCAACGATGAAACTAATTAAAAGAACTATGGATCCAAATAATATAATGAATCCTGGTAAAATTTTTGATCTAAATTAAATCTCTTATGAAAAAAATATTAGTTACTAGAAAACTACTTGACTCAAATGAGGAAAAGTTGAAAAAACTTTATGATGCTAAACTGAATTCAAATGATGAATTATACTCACAAAAAAAATTAATAGAAATAAGCAAAGGTTGTGATGGTGTCCTTTCTGCATTGACTGATAAATTTGATAAAGAAACTATAAATTTGTTACCAGACAGTGTAAAAATTCTTTCCAACTTTGCAGTTGGATTCGGTAATATTGATCTTGAGGCTGCAAAAAAAAGAAATATTACCGTTACAAATACACCAGAAGTTCTAACAGATGCTACAGCAGAAATAGGCATTCTCTTAATTCTTGGGGCGTGTAGAAGAGCTTCAGAGGGAATAGAGGGAGCAAGAGCTGGGGACTGGAAGTGGTCAGCAGACTATTTAATCGGAAAACAGTTAACAGGATCAAGATTAGGTATTTTAGGAATGGGGAGAATTGGTCAAAAAATTGCTAAAATTGCAAAATCTTTAGGAATGATTATTCATTATCACAACAGATCAAAATTAAATTCTGAAAAAGAGCAAGGCGCCATCTATCATGAAAAATTAGAAAGTTTGTTGTCTGTTTCAGATGTTCTCTCAGTTTGTTGTCCTGCCTCAAAAGAAACAATTAACTTAATCAATAAAGATAGTTTAGAGCTTTTACCAAAAGGTGCAGTTGTTACTAATGTTGCGAGGGGAGATATTGTAGATGACGAAGCTTTAATAGATGCGTTAAATAGAAGAAAAGTTTATGCGGTTGGATTGGATGTTTATAAAAATGAACCAAATTTAAACCCTGGGTATTTAAAACACAAAAGTGCTTTTATTCTTCCTCACTTAGGTAGTGCGACTAAAGAAACTAGAACCGCAATGGCAAATCTAGCCATCGATAATATCACAGAATTTTTTCAAACAGGTTCGTGTAAAAATAAAGTAAACTAGCAAAATAATACCACTCATAGTTGTAAATAAATTACCTACGCGCGAATTAACAGTAGGACTCTTTTTCATTATTATGCTTAAATAGTTTCAAGTTAATTAACTTAACAAGAGGAGAAAATAATGATTAAAGAAAAAAAATCATTGAAGGGAAAAATTCCTTCAAGACGAAAGTTCTTTAAGGCAGCAGCAGCAACTGGTGCAGCAGCAACAGCAGCAGTAGCAATGCCAAACATTGCATTTGGAGCGCCACAAACTCTAAAAATGCAAGCGGCATGGCCAAGTGGTGCTAACATCTTTTTTGAAATGGCAGGAGACTATTGCAAAATGGTTAGCGACATGTCAGGTGGATCACTTAAAATTGATCTTCAACCTGTAGGGGCAGTTGTAAAAACAAGTGAGATCGGCCAAGCAGTAAGTTCAGGTGCTGTAGATATGGGACACTGGGTAACTGCATATTGGTATGGTAAAAACCCAGCCGCATCTTTATTTGGAACTGGACCATCTTACGGAATGTCATCTCAGGAAGTTATGGGATGGATGGAGTATGGTGGAGGAAGAAAACTGTATGAAGAAACAATTGCGAAAGTTGGTTTTGATTATACAGGTGTTTTCCATATGCCTATGCCAGCTCAACCGTTTGGTTGGTTTAAAAAGAACGTAACAAAAGTATCTGACGTTAAAGGTATGAAGTACAGAACAGTTGGTCTTGCTACTAACGTTCTTACTGCAATGGGAATGGTCGTAAGACAGTTACCAGGTGGTGAAATTCAACCAGCTATGAAAACTGGTTTGATTGAAGCAGCTGAGTTTAACAACCCAACATCAGACTCTCAATTTGGTATGCAAGATGTTTCTAAGCATTATCACTTAGGAAGCTTCCACCAATCACAAGAGATGTTTGAAATACCAATTAACAACAAAACGTTTAACAGTCTATCACCAGCGAACAAAGCAATATTGAAAAATGCTGCTTACGCTGCTAATACAGATAACTACTTTAAAGCATTAGTTAGATATTCAGCAGACTTATCTAAATTAATGAACCAACATAAAGTAAACGTTTATCAAACGTCTGATGAAATTTTAGCTCAACAATTAAAAGGTTGGGATAAAGTTATTGGTGATTTCACGAAGAAAGATGCTTTCTTTAAGAAAATCGTCGATTCTCAAAAGGCATATGCTAAGAGAGTAATGAAGTACTTGTTGATGAATCAACCTAATTACAAATTAGCTTATGAAAATGAGTTCGGACCTATTGGTAAAGTAAAAATATAATATTAGTTTTACGCAATTTAAGGGGGCCTAAAGGCCCCCTTTTTTTTTGTTTGATTAATAGGTAGAATTTAACATAAAGTAGTGCAATGAAATCTTTCATAAAATTTGCAGACACTCTAAGTGCTTCAATGGGTAAGGCGTTCTCATGGTGTATTGTAATTTTAATGGGGGGAACGTGTTACGAAGTAATAATGGCTTATGCTTTTAACAGCCCAACTTTATGGAATTTTGACTTTAGTTTGCAAATGTATGGAGCAATTTTTATGATGGCAGGTGCTTATTGTTTATCAACTGAAGCACATGTTAGAGGGGATGTTATTTACAGATTATTTCCAACAAGAGTTCAAGGTTGGATTGATTTAATTTTATATTTTATATTTTTCTTTCCAGGAATATTAGCTTTAGTGTTTTATGGATATGAGTACGCAGCACTAGCTTGGAAAATTAAAGAAACTAGCTGGAACAGTCCAGCACAAATACAAATTTATATGGCAAAATCTATAATACCTTTGTCGGGATTATTGTTAGCAATCCAAGGTATCAGCGAAGTATTTAGAGCAATCATTTGCATAAGAACAGGTCATTGGCCAGCAAGATTATCAGCAGATGCTGAGGAAACAGAAAAAGTATTAATGAGAACTTCACAAAAGGACGAAAAAGCAGATGTTATTTGAATTAACAAATCCTGAGATAGCAATACTAATGATGAGTCTATTTTTATTTGCAGTCCTATTGGGCTTTCCAATTGCATTTACTTTACTGGCTATGGGTGTTGGATTCGGTTATTACGCATACTTCGATCCTTCAAGGATGGATCATTTACTCGATAATCGGATATTTTCTTTATTGGTTCAGAACACTTACACCATTATGGATAACACTGTTTTGACCGCTGTCCCCTTATTTTTATTTATGGGTTATCTAGTTGAAAGAGCTGGCATAGTTGCAAAACTATTTTTTGCAATAAGACTTGCGTCTCATAGACTACCTGCATCAATGGCTGTAGCTGCTTTGGTTACATGCGCCTTATTTTCAACAGCCACAGGAATCATTGGAGCAGTAGTAACTTTAATGGGCCTTTTAGCTTGGCCCGCAATGATTAGAGCTGGGTATGACAAAAAATTTGCTTCTGGAGTAATATGCTCGGGTGGTTGTTTAGGAATTTTAATACCTCCAAGTATAATGCTTATAGTTTATGCAGTAATTGCTCAGTTATCACCACTTAGACTTTTTGCTGCAGCTATATTTCCTGGTCTTATGTTGGCTGGACTTTACATTCTATATGTAATTATAAGGGCGTACTTTAACCCTTCACTAGCACCCAAACCTGCGGCAGAGGAAATCCCTCCAAGAGCAGAAATTTTAAAAGAAGTTTTAGTATCTTTTGTACCATTGTTTTCATTAATAATTTTAGTTTTAGGAACAATTCTAGGAGGTTTGGCAACTCCTGCAGAAGCTGCGGCTGTCGGTGCGTTTGGTGCACTAGTTTTATCTTATTTTTATAAATCGTTAAAATGGAAAAATTTTAAAGAGTCGGTTTTTTTAACTGCAAAAACCAGTGCTATGATCATGTGGTTATTTGTTGGATCTTGGACATTTGCCTCAGTATTTTCATATTTAGGTGGTCACGAAGTTTTTGAACAATTTTTTAAGTCAATGGATATTCAACCTTGGCAGTTCTTAGTTATAACTCAAATAATTATATTCTTACTTGGTTGGCCATTAGAGTGGACAGAAATATTAATTATCTTTGTACCAATATTCTTGCCACTTGTAGAGTTTTTTGGAGTAAACCCTTATTTTTTTGCTATGCTAATAGCTTTAAATTTACAGACTTCTTTTCTAACACCACCGATGGCAATGTCCGCCTATTATCTAAAAGGTGTTCAAAGTAGAAACGTAGAGCTAATGCAAATTTTTAGCGGAATCATGCCTTTTCTTGCGATAGTAATTTTTGCAATGGTATTGATGTATATTTTCCCTGGGATCGCACTTTGGTTACCTGATACGTTATTTGCTGAATAATTTATATGTCTAACGTCTTTTCATTAAAAGTATCTGAAATTGCAGATAAGATAAGAAATTCAGACTTAACTTCCGTTGAATTATGTAATTTGTATATCGATCAAATCAATAAGTTTGAAAAAGATGTTAAAGCTTGGGCCCATTTTGACAAAAAACTTCTTATAGAAAAAGCTGAAGAAGCAGATAATCACAGAAGGGCTGGAAAAGTAGTAGGTCCGCTTCATGGGATACCGGTTGCACTCAAAGACATTATAGGAACCTATGAAATGCCGACTGAATGTGGAACTGTTTTGAGAAAAGGTAAGACAGAGTCACAAAATGCAGAAATAGTAGATTTGTTAAAATCAGCTGGAGCTATAATAATGGGAAAAACTAATACGTCTGAACTTGCTTATCTCGCTCCTCCAAAAACTAAAAATCCACACGATTATTCTAGGACTCCCGGGGGATCTTCAAGTGGATCTGCTGCTGTCATAGCTTCTCATATGGCACCATTATCTATCGGTTCTCAGACAGGAGGTTCAGTTATCAGACCAGCCTCTTATTGTGGTGTTGTAGGTTACAAACCAAGCTATGGATTAATTTCTCGTAATGGAGTTTTAAAAACATCACATAATTTAGACCACATAGGTGTATTTGGCAGAACAGTTGAAGATGTTGCACTTCTTGCAAAGGTCTTAATCAAAAAAGACCCCTACGATAAAGCTACAATTCACTTTTCATCAGAATTTATGTTGGAAGAATGTAAAAAAGGTCCAATGTTTGACCCTAAATTTATTTTTTACAAAACTGAAAGCTGGAAAAAAATTGATAAAAAATCAAGAGATGCTTTTGAATTTTTTATCAAATCATTTAAAAAAAATATCGAAGTCTTTGATACGCCTTCATATTTCAAAGATATAGACAAATATCATCGAATTATTCATGAAACCGATTTAGCTAACAATTTTCAAGTTTATTATAAAAAATCTAAAAATAAACTTTCAAAAGAAATGCAAGCTGCAATTTCAAGAGGTATGAAATATTCAGCAAAAGAATATCTTGATGCGGTAGATTTTATGGATAGAAGCTATGAGTCTTACAAGGAAGTATTTGAGGATTATCACGGAGTTTTAAGTCCATGCAGTACTGGTGTTGCTGATAAAGGCTTAAAGAGTACAGGTAGCGCAGACTTTAATAGAGTCTGGTCTTATATGCATACACCAGCTATCTCTCTACCTTTACTTCAAGGAGAAAATAATTTACCATTAGGTGTACAATTAATTGGTGACAAGTATGATGATCATAGATTTTTAGGAGTTGCTAATTGGTTAGAGAAAGAAAGTAAAAAATTTAATGAATAAAATTACAATAATAGTCGGTTTATCTTTTGCGATCTTTTTTTTGGTTGGACTAGCAACAACATTAACCAGATCAATGATGATTGGATTTTTAGATGTATTACCAGTTTACATATTGATGGGAATAGCAATTGCAATGATGATTTACGAGTCCTTCTTTGATAAGTCCTAGTAAATAGTGAAAAAAAAGGACTTTTTACCCTACTCATTACTTCTAATTCAACCTATTTTTATGGCAAGTAATCTTGTGGTGGCCAGAGGGGGTGTAGAACATGTCCCGCCGATTTCCTTAGCATTTTGGAGATGGTCAACAGTATTCTTCTTGCTGATTTTATTTAATTACAAAATTTTTAATAAAAAAAAAATATTGTTAAAAGAATATAAAGAATTATTTTTTTTAGGTCTCATGGGGTGCGGAGTCTGTGGAGCCTTCCCCTTTATAGCTGGTCAAACAACAACAATAATAAATATGGGTATAATTTATACCTCATCTCCAATTTTTATTATTTTACTTTCTTATTTCTTGTTTAAAGAAAAAATGAACTTATTTAAATTGATAGGATTATTTGCTTGCTTATTTGGAGTTTTAATCATTATCATTAAGGGTGAATACTTATCATTGATATCTTTAAAATTTACAAAAGGAGATTTATGGATGTTAGGAGCGTCTATTGGATGGGCATTATACTCTATATTTTTATTTAATTGGAAATCATCTTTAAATGTTTTTGAAAGATTTACAGCCATTTCTTTTTTTGGAGCTTTAAGTTTATTACCTTTTTATATTCTTGAACAAAATTTTATAGTTAGCACGATATTTGATATGAAATTTTTGTTTTGGATTTTTTTTGCAGCAATATCTCCAGGTATAATTGCTTTTATTTTATACACTTATACTCAAAAGTATCTTGGCGCTACAACCACTGGATTTACTTTATATCTATTTACAGTTTATGGTGCATTTTACGGAATTTTATTTTTTGGCGAAACCCTAGAACTATTTCACCTATATGGAACGTTTCTAGTTTTTCTTGGAGTTTATCTTGTAAGAAAAAAGGCTTAGAATGTTTAATAAAAAAATTATGCTTTTCTTAAGTTCTTTAATTTGTTTAGTTATCGTTTATTTAATTATTTGTTTGGTAATTTTTCTGTCACAAAGAAAATTATTGTATCATCCTAATGAAAACAATTATTTAGATGAAAACAAACTAACTCATAAAATTGAAAAAGTATTTGTTGAGTCAGATAATAAAATAATTGGTTGGTATCATTTTAAAGATAAAAAGAATAAGACAATACTGTTTTTCCATGGGAATGCAGGAAACTTACAAAATAGAATTTACAAGTTAAACGAGATAGCTGAACTAGATTTAAACTACTTAATAATTGCTTATAGAGGTTTCAGTGGAAATGAGGGAAAACCAACAGAATACGGTTTGTACAATGACTCAATTGCAGCAAAAAGGTGGTTAAATTCAAAAAAAATTGATGATAGCAAAATTATTCTTTACGGGGAGTCTCTCGGGACAGCTGTTGCAGTAGACCTTGGTTCTAAGTTTCCATTTGCGGGAATAATTTTAGAGTCCCCTTTTACCTCAATGGTAGAACTTTCAAAAATTTATTATCCTTATTTACCAGTGAACTTATTGTTAAAAGATAGATATGACTCCATTAATAAAATTAACAAAATAACTTTCCCTAAACTCGTTATGCACGGAGATAAAGATAAAATTGTTCCATTTAGTATGGGAAAAAGAATGTTTGAGAGTTTTTCAGAACCAAAATTTAGTTATTTCAAGTCAGGCGATGATCACATGATGGATTTTGACCAAGAACTTTTAGCGAATATAAAAAATTTTATTAATGAATTAAATTGATTTTTCTAAACTTAAAAAATTTTCTGCAAAAGTTTTAGCATCAAAAGACTGTAAATCGTCTTCTTTTTCTCCAAGACCAATTGCAATTATTGGAATTTTAAATTTTTTTGCAGCAGCAATTAGTATTCCTCCTTTTGCGGTTCCATCAAGTTTTGTCATAACAAGGCCAGTTAAAGGGATAATATTATTAAATTCAGTTACTTGATTTATTACATTTTGTCCTGAGGTTGCATCCAAGATTAGAACAACATCATGAGGCGCATTGTTATCAACTTTTTTAACTACATTTGCAATTTTTTTATACTCATCCATCAAGTTTTTCTTGTTCTGCAATCTACCAGCTGTATCTATCAAAACTGTATGATTTTTATTTTTTTTTGAATATTCCATTGCCTTAAAAGCGACAGACGCAGGATCACTTCCTGCCTCTGATTTTATTATTTCACTTCCAACTTTTTTTGACCAGTTTTCTAATTGATCTATTGCTGCAGCTCTAAATGTGTCACAAGCAGCTAGTACTGTTTTATTATTATTATTTTGAAATATTTTAGACATTTTCCCGATTGTGGTTGTTTTTCCCACTCCATTCACACCCGAAACTAAAATTGTTCTATTCTCATTGGATTGATGAAAAAAATTTTTATTTTCTAAAGGTTTCATTAATGAGAGAATATATTCTTTAAGAATTTTGTTAATCTCATCAAGTTTATTTTTACTTGGATCAATTCTGCCATTAGCTATTTGTTGTCTAATTTCTGATGAAGCTTCAACACCAACGTCTGATTGAATTAAAAATTCCTCAATTTCTTCTAAAGTTTTATCGTCAATTTCTTTGTTAACTACAATATCTTTTATACCTTTTGAAAAATTTGAAGTAGTTTTTTTTAAGCCATCCTTAAATTTTTGAAAAATATTAATCATAAATTTACATCAATATTTTGAATTTCTGAGACCAAACCTTCCATAATAACATTTCCTTGTTCATCTTTATTGATTTTAATTTTTCCTAATTTAAATTCTATTTCAGTTGGAAATTTTGAAATACCATTAATTTCACCAGCTACAGCAGTTGCACATGCTGCTGTTCCACATGCTTTTGTAAGACCAGCTCCTCTTTCCCAGTGCAATACTTTAAAATGATTTTTACTTTGCTCTTTTGCAAAAGTAACATTAACTTTTTTAGGAAATAATTCATGATTTTCTAAGATCGGTCCAACTTTTTCAATTTCAATATTTTCTAATTCGTTTATAAAAAAAATAATGTGGGGATTTCCAACATTAATTGCTGTTCCTAAAAACTCAATATCACCAACCTTAACTTTTATTTTTTTTGTATCAATTTTCTCGCTTAGAGGTATTTGATCCCAATTAGTATTTGGTTTACCAATATTCGTCTGGACTAAATTATTTTTTAATATTTTCGACTCTAATTTTCCTGATGAAGTTTCAACAGTAATAAATTTTTTCGAACTTTCTTTTGATAATAAGCTAGCTACACATCTCGTTCCATTTCCACATGCTGCTGAGTCCGAGCCATCTGAATTTTTAAATGTTAGAAATGCATCAAATTTATCACTTTTATTTATAAGAATTAGTTGATCACAACCAATATTGCCTCTGTCACAAATTTTTTTTATTTGAGAATTGTTCAGATCATATTTTTTTTTACGTTGATCAATTATGACGAAGTCATTTCCAAGTCCATCCATTTTATAAGCTTTAAAATCCATATAATAATACTTAACTTATTTATTGACTTTTTGAACCTCTATTATAGTTTCTCACAACTTCCGCAAAAACAGCATTTTGCGGTGTCTTTGGAAACAAAGAGATCGACACCAGTCAGCGAGGGTTCGCCCACTGGTGCGATTGCTGCTGGAAAAAATTATGTTTGAAAATTTGACAAATAAATTCGAGGGAATACTCGATACATTTAAAAAGGCGCCATCTCTAAATGAAAAACAGGTTGATGAGGGTCTTAAGCTTATTAGACAAGCTTTACTAGAAGCAGATGTATCGCTTGAGGTAGTAAAAGATTTTGTAACAAAAGTTAAACCAAAATTATTAGGAAAAGAAATAATAAGATCCACAGCTCCAGGACAAATGGTTGTTAAAATTGTTCACGATGAACTTGTTTCATTTTTAGGTGATAGCAATCAAGAAATTAATTTAAAGTCCAATCCACCAGTGACAATAATGATGGTTGGTTTACAAGGTTCAGGAAAAACAACCACAGCTGCAAAACTCTCAAAATTTTTAGAAAAAAATAATAAGAAAAAAATTATGATGGTAAGTTTAGATATTTATAGACCAGCTGCTCAGGAACAACTAAAAATTTTGGGTGATCAAAATAATATCCAAACCTTGCCAGTGATAAAAGATCAAATTCCAGCTGACATTTGCAGAAGAGCCTTATCTGCAGCTAATTTAAATGGTTCTGATGTAATTATTTTTGATACCGCTGGAAGAACTCAAATAGATCTACAGATGATGTCTGAGATAAAACAAATCGAAGAAGTAATAAAACCAACAGAGACTATACTTGTTGCGGACTCATTAACTGGACAAGTAGCAGCGAGTGTTGCAAAAGAATTTTCCAATACAGTAAAGGTTACCGGAATAATACTAACTAGAGCAGATGGTGACGGTAGAGGTGGAGCTGCATTGAGCATGAAACATATTGCCAATGTTCCAATTAAATTTTTAGGTATCGGAGAAAAAATAGAAAACTTTGAAAGTTTTCATCCTGATAGAATTGCTAACAGAATTTTAGGAATGGGGGATATCGTATCTCTCGTTGAAAAAGCAGCAGACGAAATTGATGAGAAAAAACTAAAAGAGACCGAAGAGAGTTTAAGGAAAGGCCAGTTTTCTTTAGAAGACTATTTATCACAATTAAGACAAATGAAAAAAATGGGAGGATTAGAGGGCGTGATGTCTTTTTTACCAGGAGTTTCAAAAATAAAATCTCAAATGGATCAGGCTGGTGTTGATGAAAAAATAATTACACAAAATGAAGCGGTAATACTTTCAATGACCAAAAAAGAGAGAGAAAATCCAAAAATTATCGACGGTTCAAGAAAAAAAAGAATTGCTAATGGCTCTGGAACAGACATTGCCACTATCAATAAATTGTTAAAACAATTTAAAATGATGTCTGACATGATGAAAAAGATGTCAAAAGGAAACACAAAAGGCTTAACGGAAAAAGGAATTCCACCTGAGCTATTCAATCAACTTAAATAAAAAGGAGAAATAAATGTTAAAGTTAAGATTATCAATGGGAGGAACAAAAAAGAGACCAGTTTATAAAATCGTGGTCGCAGATAGCAGATTCCCTAGAGATGGAAGATTTATCGAAAAATTAGGTTTTTTCAACCCTCTACTTCCTAAAGAAAAAAAAGAAAGAGTTGGACTACAGTCAGAAAGAATAAAGTATTGGCTGAGTCAAGGAGCAAAGCCAACAACTAGAGTTGCTCGATTACTTGGAGAAAATAATTTAATGGAAATGCCTAAACCAGGAAATA
>CABXSF010000009.1 GCA_902514805.1 uncultured Pelagibacteraceae bacterium
TACATTTAAAGATGAAGTAGAAACAGATTTATTTGGAGAGCAAACTGTTTTATGTGGGGGATTAGTTGAACTAATAAAAAATGGTTATGAAACTTTAGTTGAAGCTGGTTATGAACCAGAGATGGCTTATTTTGAAACTGTTCACGAAGTAAAATTAATTGTAGACTTAATTTATGAAGGTGGAATCGCAAATATGAATTATTCTATTTCTAATACTGCAGAGTACGGAGAATATATGTCGGGCCCTAGAATTATAAATAAAGAAGAAACAAAAAAAAGAATGAAAGAAGTTCTTCAAGATATTCAGTCAGGAAAATTTACTAAACAGTGGATGGATGAGTGCAAAAATGGTCAGAAAAATTTTCTAAAAACAAGAGAGAAACTGGCTGAACATCCAGTTGAAAAAGTAGGTACTAAATTAAGAGCAATGATGCCCTGGATTTCAAAAAAGAAACTAGTAGATAGCGATAAGAACTAACTTTAATCCTAATTTTTAAAAATTAAGTCTCTTTTATTTTGCAATCTGTGCTAGAGAATGTATTATCTCAATTGTTAAAATAATTATTACATGAGCGATAAAGAAAAAGTTTATATCTTTGATACAACGATGAGAGATGGCGAGCAGTCACCTGGCGCATCTATGAGCGTTGAGGAAAAGATTCAAATCTCAAGGGTGTTTGACGAAATGGGAATTGATATCATTGAAGCAGGATTTCCAATTTCGTCTCCTGGTGATTTTGAAGCAGTATCAGAGATAAGTAAAAGTGTTAAAAATTCTATACCATGCGGATTATCTAGAGCATTAAAAAAGGATATAGATGCATGTCATGAATCACTTAAGTTTGCAAAAAGATTTAGAATTCATACTTTTATTTCTACAAGTCCAGTCCATATGAAGCATAAACTTGATATGACTAATGACCAAGTTTTAGATGCAATAAAAGAAAGTGTTACTTACGCAAGAAAATTTACTAATGATGTGGAATGGTCATGTGAAGATGGAACAAGAACAGATTTAGATTTTATGTGCAAAACAATTGAATTGGCAATTAAATGCGGAGCAACAACAATTAATATACCTGACACTGTTGGATATTCAATTCCTGAAGAATTCGCTCGTACAATAACACATATAAAAAATAATGTGCCGAACATTGATAAAGCAATTATATCAGCACACTGTCATAATGATTTAGGTTTAGCAGTTGCAAATGCTTTAGCAGGTTTATCTGCAGGTGTAAGACAAATTGAATGTACTATAAATGGAATTGGAGAAAGAGCAGGTAACGCTGCGTTAGAGGAGATTGTTATGGCTATTAAAACAAGAAATGATCTAATGCCTTATGAAACAGGAATTAAAACAGAACTTATAAGCAAAGCCTCAAAAATAGTTTCAAACGCAACTGGATTTCCAGTTCAATTTAATAAAGCGATAGTTGGAAAAAATGCTTTTGCACACGAGTCAGGAATTCATCAGGATGGAATGTTAAAAAATAGAGAAACATACGAAATTATGACACCAGAAAGTGTTGGTGTCAAAAAGACATCTTTAGTAATGGGTAAGCATTCTGGAAGACACGCATTTAAAGATAAGTTAGGTGATTTAGGATATTCAGACTTAACAGACGATGTTGTTCAAGCCGCATTTGGAAAATTTAAAGTATTAGCAGATAAAAAAAAGCATGTTTATGATGAAGATATCATTGCTTTAGTTGATGACAGCTTAATAATTGATAATAAAATAAATGCGATCAACCTTAAATCTTTAAAAGTTTTTGCAGGAACTGGGGAACCACAAAAAGCTGAGATGACACTGGATGTCTTTGGTGAAATAAAAAAAACTTCACAGACAGGAGATGGTCCTGTTGATGCGACATTTAAGTGTATCAAAGCGTTATATCCCCATGACATGAAGCTTTTATTATATCAAGTTCATGCTGTGACAGAAGGCACTGACGCTCAGGCAACAGTAAGTGTCAAGATTGAGGAAAATGATAGATCTACTGTTGGACAATCTGCAGATACTGATACACTCGTTGCTTCAGCAAATGCTTACTTGAATGCATTGAATAAAATGTTAATAAAGCGAGAGAAAAAAGCTATGAACGAAAGTATTAAACATCAAAAAGTCAAAGGAATTTAAATGTCAATATTAGGTAAAATTACACAAATATGGAGTCAAGATATGGCAATAGATCTTGGAACAGCTAACACCCTTGTAGTCTTAAAGGGTCAAGGAGTTGTTTTAAATGAGCCATCAGTTGTAGCTGTTGTAGATAACAAAGGTAAAAAATCAGTTCTTGCTGTTGGTGATGAGGCAAAAACGATGTTAGGGAGAACCCCGGGAAATATTCAAGCAATAAGACCTTTAAGAGATGGAGTTATCGCTGATTTCATCGTTACAGAAGAAATGATCAAACATTTTATTAAAAAGGTTCACAAAAGAAGCTCTTTTGCAAATCCAAGAATTTTAATTTGCGTCCCAACAGGTTCAACACCAGTGGAGAGAAAAGCAATTCAAGACAGCGCCCTTGCAGCAGGTGCAAGACGTGTTCAATTAATTGAGGAACCAATAGCTGCTGCTATCGGTGCGGGTCTACCAATATCAGAAGCAACAGGATCAATGGTAATTGATATAGGTGGTGGTACAACAGAAATCGCAGTTATGTCTCTTGGTGGAGTTGTTTATTCTAATTCTTTAAGGGTTGCTGGAGATGCAATGGACGGCGCATTCGCAAATTATATGAGAAAAGAATATAATTTAATGATCGGTGATAGCACTGCAGAAAAAATAAAAAAAGAAATTGGTACAGCGATCGCAACAAATAATAATACATATGCTGTAAAAGGTAGAGATTTAAGATCGGGAACACCAAAGGAAGTAGGTATTACTGAAGAGGACTCTGTTGAGGCTTTAAATCCTATTTTAAGAGAAATGATTAATGGAATTAAAGATGCTTTAGAAAACACACCGCCTGAATTATCAGCAGACTTGGTTGATATGGGTTTAACTTTAACTGGAGGCGGTGCATTGTTAAAAAACATTGATAAAAGATTATCTAAAGAAACTGGTCTACCAGTTCATATCGCAGATGATCCTTTAGCTTGTGTTGCAATCGGAACCGGGAAGGCATTAGAACAAGAGGAAATATTCTCTACTGTATTATCTGAATATTAACAAGCGATGCAAACAAACAGAGATGATTTCATTATTGCAATCAGATCTGCATTTCTTAAAAAAGGAACTCAACAAAGATTTTCGCTAATAGCTCTTATACTTTTTTCAATTTTTATAATAGTACTTGGTAAATATAATTTTAAAGGGGTTAGCTTTTTACAATTATCTATAAAAGAAATTGTCTATAGAACAACGTTTATTGTATCTGTTCCTGAAAACTTTGCAATAAGTAGCTATCAAAAAATACGTGATCATTTTAATTTATATTCAAATTACGAAAATTTAAAAAAAGATTATGAAAGTCTTAAGGCAACAAAATTAAATACAGATTTCTTAAAATCTGAAAACGAAGCACTTAAATCTAAAATTAATGATGTATCTGCTCAATCATCTGAGCTGTTAGCAAAAGTCATAATAGATAAAAAAAGTCCATTTTTAAGATCTGTGATAATAAATAGAGGCAGTAAAGATAATGTGATTTTAGGAATGGCAGTTTTAGATGAAAAATTTCTTGTGGGAAAAGTTGTAGAAGTAAATTATTCAACTGCAAGGGTTTTATTATTATCTGATTTAAATAGCAAAATCCCAGTATCTATAGAGCCAAATGGCGTTCAATCAATACTTTCAGGCAGTGGATCAAGTTTTGGAGAAATTCAATACATAAAGGAGGATTATGAATTAGAGAATGACTCTGAAATTTTTACTTCTGGATCAGGAGGAATTTTTCGTTCGGGAATTCCAATTGGAAAAACGATTGCTAATAAGGAAATTGGCCTTGATACTATAAAAGTAAAATTCCACTCAGATTTTTCTCAATTACGTTTGGTAAAAATTGTATCTTTTGAAGAGGTAAAAAAAAATGATTGAAATTTCGAAAATATCAATTTTAAATAAAATTTTTAATTCTTTACCAATTATTATATTATTTATCTCAGTTCTTAATGAATTTGATTTTAACTATCTTAATTTTAAATATTTCTCTTTTAATTTTCCATTTATATTAATTTTTTACTGGAGCTTAAAAGGTGGAGAAAAGCTTGGATATGGCCTTGTTTTTGTTGCAGGATTGATAAACGATGTCGTTATTGGGTTACCTATGGGTATAAGCAGTCTTTCATATCTTTTAATTTGTGGTTTTGCGGTATACTTAAGAAATATAACCTTAAGGCCGAATTTAGTTAAAGATTGGCTTTTTTTTCTGTTCACTATCTCACTAGTGAATTCAATACTTTATATTGTTCTAATTCTATTCTTTGGAATAGATATGAATTATTATTTCCTTTTTTTTAATATTATTTTTACATTTATGTTTTATTATATTTTTTCATATATTTTTGATTATTATTCAAAATTTAATATTACGAGATAATTATGTTTGGCAGTGGAGGAGATTCAGGATACAAAAAACTTAGCACAGTAAATAGAAGAATGTTCATTATGACTGCTGCTAAACTAGTAATATTTGGTGGAATTATAACAAGACTTTTTAGTCTTCAAATAAATGAGAATAAAAAATATTTAACCTTATCTGATAAAAATCGATTAAGAGAATGGAGGTTGCCACCCGTCAGAGGAGATTTTGAAGATTTTTTTGGAAATAAAATTGCCAGCAATCTCAAAGTTTATCAATTACATGTGGTACCTGAGCAAGTTGAGGATTTTAGATATTTAATGATAAGGCTAAGAGATATCTTAGATATAGACTCTAAAACTTTTAAAAAGATTTTGAAGAAAAGAAGCCAGCAAAAATCTTGGGAAACGTTGATAATATCAGAGAATTTAAGCTGGGATCAGTTTGCAAAAATTAATTTTTACCTTCATGAATTATCAGGTGCTAAACCTGTTCTTTCAGTTGCAAGAAACTATCCTTATGATGAAAAATTTACTCATTTACTTGGATATGTTGCTCAAGCAAGTGAAAAAGACTTAATTGAAAATGAAGTTATTAAAAAAGTCACGTTCCCGGTTTAAGAGTTGGTAAAATTGGTTTAGAAAAAACTTATGAAAATCAATTGATTGGCTCAAATGGTATCCAAAGATATGAAGTAAATGCATATGGAAAACGAATTAACCAAATCGATTTTGTTGAAGGTAAAAAAGGAACCAATATTAAACTAACAGTCGATACAAAAATACAAGCTCAATGTAACGAACTTCTTAAAGATAAAGCTGGATCAATATGTGTAATGGACATTTATACAGGTGAATTAATTGCAATGCATTCTTCCCCATCTTTCAACCCAAATTTATTTTTATATGGAATAAGTCATGACAATTGGAATGAAATACTGAATAATCCAAAAAAGCCTTTGATAAATAGATCTATACAAGGTTTATACCCTCCCGGATCAACCATTAAGCCGATCGTTGCACTTTCCGCACTTGAAAATGATGTGATCTCAACAAAGTTTAAAGTTAACTGTACTGGCAAAACAGAAATGTACGGGCAAACATATCACTGTTGGAAAGACACAGGTCATGGCATCGTAGACTTAAGAAAAGCTCTTCAAGTGTCCTGTGATACCTTTTTTTATGAAATGTCAAGAAGACTTGGAGTGGATAGATTAAATCTTACAGCCAAAAAATTTGGTCTAGGTGAAAAGGTATTTAATGGAACTTACAACGAAGAAAAAAAAGGATTAATACCATCAACACAATGGAAAAAGAATGCGTTAGGAAGAGGATGGGTTTTAGGAGAAACTTTAATTACTGGTATAGGCCAAGGATATATGCAGACAACTCCACTTCAACTATGTCTTATGACTGCTCAACTTGCAAATGGAGGTTTTAAGATTAAACCAAAAATAATCTACGATAAAAAAAGTGACTCTTATGAAAAAATAAAGGCTGAAATGGAAAAAAATAGAATTGAACTATTAAGCGACTTCCAACAAGATGATGCATTGGTTGACTTTTCTTTAGAGAAGAAAAAAGGTGATACTGATCTTTATAAACCTTTGTATAGAAACCAGGAAAATGTAAAATTTGTTCTTGAAGCTATGTTTGCATCTACAAACGAAGTCACAGGCACATCCTATTCATCAAGGATTAACGATAAAAAATACCAATTTGCAGGAAAAACTGGAACTTCTCAGGTCAAAAAAATTACAGAGATACAAAGAGAACTTGATCTAGATATATCTCAAATTCCTTATGAAGAAAGAGATCATGCTTTATATGTAGCATTTGGACCATATGTTAATCCAAGATATGCTTTAAGTGTTTTTGTGGAACATGGTGGTGCGGGAAGTTCTGCTGCAGCACCTTTAGCAAAAAAACTATTTAAAACAATCATTGATAGACACGAAGAGAGAGAAAAAATAAGAGAAAAAAGTTTAATGGAAATATAAATGTTTAAAGAAACAGCACTAAGTGGACAAACAACATTCTTTCAAAAATTAAGGTCAATGGATTATATTCTTTTAATCTGTATTTTAATATTAGGAATCATAAGTTCTTTAGCAATGTATGCAACCGACGGAGGTGAACTTTTATACCATACAAAAAGTCATGTCTTAAGATTTATAATTTTCTTTGTAATGATGTTTGCTCTCTCTTTCTTAAATATTAGATTTTGGCATGCAACTGGTTATCTATTTTATAGTGTAGTTTTGGGATTACTTATATGGGCATCTCTTTACGGCATTACTGCCTCTGGTTCTCAAAGATGGGTCGATTTGTACTTTATAAATCTTCAACCGTCAGAATTGATGAAAATTGCTATTATAGTTTGTTTTGCAAAATTTTATCACAGAGCCCAGATAAATCAGATTAACAACTTTAAAAATTTACTTGTTCCAATGATGATATTGATTTTACCAATATTATTAGTTGTCAGCCAACCAGACTTAGGAACTTCAATTTTAATTGCATTAAGTGGAATTATAGTGCTCTGGCTTGCGGGCATTAACTTAAAATATTTTATATATTCAGGTTTATTTTTATTAATTTCACTGCCCTTTGTTATTGCATTTTTAAAACCTTATCAAAAATTAAGAATTTTAACTTTTTTTAATCCTGATAAAGATCCTTTAGGAGCCGGCTATCAAATTATTCAATCTAAAATAGCAATAGGATCAGGTGGTCTTACTGGAAAAGGTTTTTTAAAAGGAACACAAGGTTACCTTGAGTTTTTACCTGAGAAACATACAGACTTTATTTTCACATTATTTTCTGAAGAACATGGTTTTATTGGGTCTTTAGCACTTTTATTTATTTACGGTGTTATTATTTACAGAGTTATAGATATAGGAAAAAACGCTAGAAGTTTTTTTGGTAAACTATTTTGTTTTGGATTTGCATCATCAATTTTTGTATTTATAACAGTAAATATGTCTATGGTTTTAGGTTTGTTGCCAATAGTTGGTTCTCCTTTACCGATAATGTCTTACGGTGGTTCTTCAATGTTAGCAACGATGATAGGTTTTAGTATTGTGATGAGTACAAAAATTTACCAAAAGCAGCTTATTGCTTAATTTGTCGCAATAATTTTTTACTTTGATATTGTATCTTTAAGAATGGGTAATACTAAAATTGGAATAGTAGGTGCTGGTATTCAAGGTGTCTGTAACGCTTTGTTTCTTCAAAAAAAAAACTACGAAGTGCATCTTTTTGACAGAGAAGAACCCGGCTCAGCAGCATCTTATGGAAATGCTGGTCATTTTTCACCATATGCATCTGTACCACTAAATAGACCAGACATATTAACAGATGTTCCTGCTATGCTCATGAGCTCAACAGGACCATTAGCTTTGAAATGGAATTACGTTCCAAAAATGGTTCCATGGTTTTTTAAATTAATTAAAAATTGTACCTCAAAAAAGATGATGCATACAGCAAAATATATGCATCAAATTTTGGACTTAGCATTACCTGCTTATGACGAACTATTTGACGAAATTGATCTTGATGGTTTGGTAAAAAAAAATGGCATAATGTACGTTTGGACCAAAAAAAATATAGCTAGTAGAGAATTAGAAATAAAAATAAGGGAACAACTTGGTGTTGAACAACAATTAGTAACCCCTAAAGAAATAACTGATTTAGAACCTAATTTAAAAAAATTTTATCATGGTGGAGTTTTTTATCCTAACGCAAGACACACCATAAACCCAAGGAAAGTATTATTGAAATTGTTTGACCTATTTTTAAAAAAAGGCGGTAAATTCCAAAAAACAAACGTAGAAAATATTATATTTAATGGCGACACACCAATTGTAAAGACTATCAATAAAGACATAATTTTTGATAAAGTAGTTGTTGCATGTGGAGCATTTTCAAAGAAACTAACTGATAATTTAAACGAAAAAATTCCTTTAGATACTGAAAGGGGATATCATATTCACTTTAAAAACTGTGAACATTTAATTTCAAGACCTGTTGTTTTTGCAAATAGAGGTTTCGGTATGACACCAATGGAACAAGGTTTAAGGGTTGTTGGAACTGTCGAATTCGGAGGATTAGAAAATCCACTTTCAAAATCTAGAATTAAAAATTTAATAGATAATGCAAAATATATGCTTGATGGATTACCTGAGCATGAAGATGAATGGTTAGGATTTAGGCCAACACTTCCAGATTTTTTACCGATAATTGGAAGTTCAAAAAATCATAAAAATGTTTATTATTCATTCGGTCACCATCATTTAGGATGGACTTTAGGGGCAATTTCCGGAAAAATAGTATCAAAAATGATTTCTGGAGAAAAAACCAATTTAGATTTGGAACCTTACAGTTCGGCAAGGTTTAATTAAACTTGATAAGAAAAATTAATTTTGCTTATATATTTCTATTTTTAGCAGTTTTATTTTGGTCTGGAAATTTTTTAGTTGGAAAATACGCTAGTTATCATCAAATTCCACCCTTTTCTTTAAATTTTTATAGATGGTTATTTGCGTGGCTTATTTTGATACCATTTACATATAATGAAATTATTCTTAACAAAAATTATATAATAAATAATTATAAATTTTTTATTTTGTTAGGAATAACAAGTGTTACAGTTTTTAATTCCATAGTTTATTATTCACTAAACTTTACCCAAGTTATTAGTGGCGTTCTCATGATTTCAACAATTCCAGTAATGATTATGTTTATCTCTTCGATATTAAAGATTGAGAAAGCTAACAAATTTCAATTTATTGGAGTAGCATTATCATTTTTGGGCGTCATCACGATTATTACAAAAGCTAATTTTGACGTTTTAAGAAATCTAAACTTTAATAAAGGTGATTTGACTATGGTTGTTGCAATGTTATCTTGGGCGACATATTCAGCTTTACTTAAAGTAAAAAAACATGATGTATCTCAGCTTTGTTTATTACAAATAATTATTTCTTTTGGTCTACTATTTTTAATTCCAGTTTATATTTTTGAGTTTATTTTAGGTTATCGTATTGAAATTAATTTACCTTTTACGCTAACGCTCGCTTATGTTGTTTTATTTCCAGGCTTATTATCATTCATCTGTTGGATAAAAGGAATTTCATTGATTGGTCCAAATAGATCAGGAATTTTTTTACACCTAATGCCAATATTAAGTGCGATAATGGCAATGATTATTTTTGATGAGAGATTTATGTTTTTTCATGCAACGGGAGCTTTATTCATTTTAAGTGGAATATTAATATCTAATAAGAGAATAAGTAATTAAATGAACTTACCAATAATAAATCACGATGATTATGTTGCAAAAATAAATGATGATAATAAATTTCCTATTAAAAAATTTGGTGAACTTGCAAAATATCTGATAAGTGAAGGTGTTACTAAAAAATTTGTACAACCTGAATTTTGTTCTGTTGAAACATTAAGTAAAGCGCATTCAGTAGACTATATTAATAAGATCAAAAATAAGAATTTAGATACCCAATCTCAAAAAAAAATAGGCTTTCCTTTAAATGATAGCGTAATTAATAGATCATTTAGAGCTACAGGTGGAACAGTCTTAGCAAGTAAACTGGCTTTACAAAATCGTTTATCATGTAATACAGCAGGTGGAAGTCATCATGCAACACGTGATGAAGGAGCAGGTTATTGTGTTTTCAATGATGTGGCAGTTGCAGCTAAACATACGCTTTCAAAAAAAACTATTAAAAAGGTATTGATAATTGACTTAGATGTTCACCAAGGAAACGGAAATTCTGAAATTTTTAAAAAAGATAAATCAGTTTTTACCTTTAGTATGCATTGTAAATCAAATTACCCAGCAAAAAAATCAAAAAGTGATCTAGATATTGAATTAAAAGATAATACTGACGACAAGGAATATATTGATGTTTTAAAAAAGAATTTACTTATTTTAAATAAAGAAAACTTTGATTTAATTTTTTATATAGCTGGTGTTGATATTCATTATAATGATAGGTTAGGTAAATTAAAAATCTCAGATGAAGGTATAAAAAATAGAGAAGAATTAGTAATATCTAATTTTTTTGATAAAAAAATACCTTTATGTGGCGTATTGGGTGGTGGATATAACAAAGATTTTAAAAAATTAGTTGAGCTTCATGCAATTTTACATAAATCTTGTGCATCAATATTATGAAAAAAATTAATTCAAAACTTTCTTCAGAACAAAAATTAATTCTATTTGAAGAGGCCACTGAAAGCCCAGGTTCAAGTATCTTAAATGAGGAAAAAAGAGAAGGATCTTATCATTGCGTAAATTGTGATGTAAAACTGTTCGACTCTAGCTCTAAATATGAAAGCGGTTCTGGTTGGCCTTCATTTTACGAGTCTTTACCCAACGCGTTTGAAACAAAAACTGACCATCATATTGGTTATGCAAGAACAGAGTATCATTGTAAAAATTGTGGTGGTCATCATGGACATATATTTAATGATGGACCTAAACCAACTGGAAAAAGGTATTGTAATAATGGTTTATGTTTGGTGTTTAAAGAAAAATAATTATTTTAATTTTTCATTTAAATTATTAGATTTTTCTAATTCTCGAAGTTCTGTATAGCCTCCTACATGATAATCATCAAAAAAAATCTGAGGAATTGTTCTTTGGCCATTTGATTTTTTTATCATTTCTTCTTTAATTTTTTCCCCTGAAGAAACATCGATTTCACTAAAACTTAATCCATTTCTCTTAAGTAATCTTTTTGCAGCATCGCAAAAATTACAAAAAGGTCCTGTATAAACGATAATATTTTTCATTCTTTATATATAATCATTTTTTTTTATTTTTCTTCTTATTTCTTTTCTAGATAATTCAAATTTTTTTCTATGTTTGATGCTTTGATTTTTTGCTCTTTTTCTCCAGAGTTTAAAAGATGAAGGCTTAAGTTCTTTCCTCATTAATTTAATTACGTCACTTTCAGAATATCCAGACCTTTTTTTGATTTCCTCAAAAGTGACACGATCTGCCCAAGCAGCCCACACAACCCAATCTGGACTCATAGAATTTGGCTCTGGATTTTTAACTTTTGTAATAGGCCTGTGACCTTTTTTCATAATTATTTAATTAATATAAAAAATTGATTAATGCAATTTTAATGGAGTGTGATATAATGATAGTGATAGTCCTATATAGCCATCTTTAGCTCCCGGTTTTTAGGACTATCTCTTAAAAAAGCCTCTACACTTAATTATTAGCACCACATCAATATTTTAGTTTTTATGATAATAATAATCTTATAGTTATGAAATTAGGATTTATCGGAACTGGTGAAATTACAAAAGCTGTAGTTATTGGAATTTTAAGATCGAAATTAAAAGTAAAAAAGATTTATTTATCGGAACGGAATAAAAAGATTTCTTCCTTTTTAAGAAAAAAGAATAAAAATATTCAAGTTGAGAAAGATAATCAACTTTTAATTAATAAGTCAGACTGGGTTTTTTTAGCAGTTACACCAAAGGTAGGAAATCAAATTATTGGAAAACTTAATTTTAAAAAAAAACAAGTTATTGTTAGTTTTATTTCTACAATACAACTTCCGGTATTAAAAAAATTAACTAAAATTAATAAAGATATAGTACGTGCAATTCCTTTACCGCCAATTTCATTAAGAAAAGGTCCAATTCCAATATTTCCGCCAAATAAAAAGGTAAAACAGTTTTTTTCTAATTTAGGTACAGTAATTGAACTTAATAATGAAAAAAAATCTCTTAATTTTTGGTCGACTTCCGGAATGATGGCACCTTTTTACGAATTTTTAAATACTTTATCAAGATGGCTTATTTTAAAGGGTATTAAAAAAGAAAATGCTCAAAATTACATTACTTCATTGTTTGTTGCTCTTTCTGAAAATGCGCAAAAAAATTCTGGAAAAGATTTATCAATTTTGGTAAAAAATTCACAAACACCCGGAGGATTAAATCAACAAGGTGTTAAATTATTTAAAAAATTCAAATTATATAAGTCGACGGATAAAACTCTTAATGATATTTTGAAAAGATTGAAAAAAAATTGATATGAGACAAATTTTTAAAAATGTAAAACAAAAATTAGTTTCTAAATATATAAAGAATAGTAACACAAAAAACACTAAGGAAGTTCTTCAAACTGTAAAAGAACAATTAGTTTCTAAATATACCAAAAACGATAATTTAAAAAGCTCCAAAAAGTTTAAACCACGAATTAAAGCTAGAATCAGAAGAAACAAACAAATTATATCTAAAAATATTGATAATCTTTTTGATTGGATCAAAGGAGCACAAATAGTTGAACTTAAAAAATGCAATATAAGTGAAGATCCTGTCAGACCAGAATTGGATAATAAATTTAGGACTAGCTATGGTAGAAAAATTTATGGAGTAAAATATAAAGGTGAAATTCATGCTGTAATGTGTTTTGCCTTTACAAATGAAATTCCAAAAAGTGTTGAAGAGTTGGATATGATGAGCAAAGATGCTTTTCTTCAAAGTATCCGTAGGGACTATCAAGTAGGAAATATAGCTATTGCATATACTGTTTGGTCAAAAAAAAGAGGTGGTGGTAAATTAATTGTAAAAGAGGTATTTAAATTGATAAAAAAAACTCATCATTTAAATCGGTTAATTACTTTATCACCACTTACAGAAATGGCTCGGAAATTTCATTTAAGTAATGGAGCTATTCAAATTCAAGTGAATGAAACCACTCAAAACTTTGAATATGAAAAAGTTTGAAGTTCTTTCTCAAATGAAATACGTTTAATAAGTTAATTCTTATAATAACGAACTAACTAATGAACAGAAATTTATTCGTACTTCTTTTTAGTCAAATTTTTAGCTTTACAGCTGCACCAGTAACAGTTTTTCTAAGTGGTATTATTGGATCACAAATTAGTCCTTTGAAATCTTTATCAACTTTGCCAATGTCAATATCTGTTGTTGGTATCGCTATTGGAGCAATTGTTGCTACAAAAACAATGAGTTTATTAGGAAGAAAGGCAGGCTTTATTTTTGCAGCTATTTCTAATTCTTTAGTTTCGTTATTAGCTGCATATTCAGTTATGTCCCAGAATTTTATTTTGTTTTGTATTGCAAATTTTTTTATTGGTGTTGGAATGGCATTTACACATCAATATCGTTTTGCTGCAGCCGAAAGCGTCGATAAAGATAAAATACCAAAAGCAATTTCAATGATTCTCTTAGGAGGTATTGTCTCTGCATTTATTGGGCCTGGCACAGCTAATCTTACAAAAAACTTTATATCGGAGCAATTATATGTTGGTTCATATGTATCTCTTGCAGTGTTTATGTTTCTACCTGCTATTTTCTTTTTATTTTACGAAAATAAAACTATTATAAAAAATGATATATCATTTGTTGGTAGGGGTTATTTTGAAATATTTTCTCAACCTAGATTTTTGCAAGCAATGGTGGCAAGCGCATTTGGCTATGCAATTATGACTTTTTTAATGACAGCAACTCCAATTAGTATGCATGTGATGGAGAATATGTCATTAGATAAAACTAGTTTTGTTATTCAGATTCATGTTGCATCAATGTTTTTACCTTCTTTAATAACTGGAAATTTGATTAAAAAATTTGGACATAGCAGAATAATGTATATTGGTTTGCTGCTTTATAGCGTTACAATACTCCTAAGTTTACTTGATCAAACTTTTTTCAATTATTTGATTGCTCTTATTTTTCTTGGGTTTGGATGGAATTTTTTATTCATATCAGGAACAAGTCTTTTGGTAACAACTTATAATGAACAAGAAAAGTTTAAAGCTCAAGGGTTAAATGATTTTGTAGTTTATTCAGTACACGCAATAGGAAGTTTATCTGCTGGTATATTGTTAGTTTTGACCAACTGGAAGTTAATGAACATTATTTGCATTCCTTTAATAGCAATTATATTGATTACAATATTAAGAGCAGAATTTATTGAAAAAAAAATTAGAAATACTTCTTAAACTCTTCAGCTACCTTTAATATTTCTAAATCAACGAGACCTCCAATTATTAATTGAATAGCTACAATTAAAATAAATCCCAAACCTATATAGGCTATCCATAAATGCTTTTGAATGTAATTTGCAAGGTAGGTCGCAAGTGCACCTGTTAAAACAACTGATAAAACCAAACCAAAAACCATAAATCCAAAATTTCCTTTTGCAGCACCAACCACTCCAATTACATTATCGAAGCTAATTGTTATATCTGCAAAAAGAACCTTGTAGATACTTTGTATGTATGAAGGTTCTTTTGATACCTTAGTTGGCGATTTAATTTTTTTAATTTCAAATAAATCTTTTCTTAAATCATTAACAATCCATACTAAAAGTAAACCACCTAAAATTTTAATAAAATAAAATTTAAATAAGTATGTTGCAAATACAGCAAAAATAACTTTAAAAACTAAAGCACCCGCAACACCCCACAATATAATTTGTTTTCTGTGTTTAGGTACAAAATTGGCTGCTATTAGTCCAATTATTATTGCATTGTCTGCTGCAAGAATAATATCTATAAATATAATTTGTAAGAGTATAATAGATTGTTCAATCAAGATTCCTTGATAATATAAAATTTTTTGTATAATTCAATTAAAAGTAGTGAAAATTTTTATTGATTTAAATATTTAGACATAATCAAATAGGTTTTAATAAATTAAGGAGGAGAAATGAAAATATTCAAATATATTTTATCAATTTTTGTTGCTCTACTAGTATTTACTCATTCAAATGCTGCTGAAAAATGGGATATGGCTCTAGCTTATGGTGCTGGAAACTTTCATTCGGCGAATGCTACTGAATTTGCAAATAATGTAACAAAAAAAAGCAATGGTAAGCTAACTATAGTTACTCATCCAGGAGGTTCATTGTTTAAAGGGGGAGAAATTTTTAGAGCTGTTAGAACTGGTCAGGCTCCAATTGGAGAAAGATTTATGTCAGCTTTAGGTAAAGAAGATCCATTACTAGAAATTGACTCACTACCATTTTTAGCAACTTCCTACTCAGATGCAATGAAACTTTATAAAGCATCAAAAGCTGAAATTGCAAAAAATTTAGATAAAAAAGGACTTGTGTTTTTATACGCAGTTCCATGGCCGGCTCAAGGTTTATACTCTAAAAAAGAAATTAATAGCGTATCAGATCTAAAAGGTCTTAAGTTTAGAGCTTATAACAGTGCAACTGTAAGAATTGCAGAATTAACTGGTATGGCTCCAACTAAAATTGAAGCTGCTGAGATATCTCAAGCATTTTCAACAGGAGCTGTTGAAAGTATGATTACCTCTCCAACAACTGGTAAGAACAAAAAAATTTGGGAAAATGGAGTAAAATATTTTTATGACATTGCTGCATGGTTTCCAAAAAATATGATTATAGCTAACAAAGAGGCGTGGAATAAGTTAGATAAAGCGACTCAAGATTTAATCATGAAAGAAGCAGCAGTTGCTGAGAGAAAAGGTTGGCAACTTTCTAAAATGGGCAATAAAAATGATAAAAAAGCTTTAGCTGATGCTGGCATGACTGTTGGTAAAGTTAATGCTGCTTTGAAATCTCATTTTGAAAAAGTCGGTCAAACAATGTCTAAAGAATGGGCTAGCAAAGCTGGTTCAAGAGGACAAACTGTTTTATCAAAATATTAATAATTTAAAATAAAAGGCCATCTATATAAGATGGCCTTTGTTAAATTATGTTAATCAAAATAGAAAACTTCCTTCACCGAGTTTATAAATTTTCAGGTATATTAGCAGCTATATTTCTCATACTTGTTGCAGTTTTTATTTTAATTGGAATATCGTCTCGAATTTTCGATTTTTACATAAGAGGTTTATCAGAGTATTCAGGATATTGTATGGCTGCCTCAACGTTTTTTGCACTTGCTTACACGTTTTCAGAAGGTGGCCACATAAGAATTACTTTATTTTTAGAAAAAATGGGTAGCAGACTAAAAAAAATATTTGAGCTTTGGTGTTTGTCCATTTCCTCAATTTTTTCTGGATTCCTTTTTTTCTATTTCAGTAAAATGTTATTTATTTCTTATAAATTTCAGGAGAGAAGCGAAGGGGCTGATGAAATTTTAATTTGGATACCCCAGACAAGTTTAGCCTTTGGATCTTTTATCTTCTTTGTATGTATTTTACACCACCTTTTTAAAGCTTTTAAAAATGACTGAAATTATATTAGCAATTTTTTTTATTACTGTTTTATTATTGTTCTTAAGTAGTGGTGTATGGGTTGCTATAAGTATGATTGGTGTCTCAGCTATTGCAATGGAACTATTCACATCAAGACCGGTTGGTGATGCAATGGCAACAACAATTTGGGGAATGTCATCTTCATGGACTCTTACTGCACTTCCCTTGTTTGTTTGGATGGGTGAAATTTTATTTAGAACTAAATTATCCGAAAACCTTTTTGAAGGGCTTTACCCATGGATGCAAAAGCTTCCAGGAGGACTTATTCATGTGAATGTTGTTGGCTGTGCAATTTTTGCAGCTATTTCAGGTTCCTCTGCAGCAACAGTTGCAACTGTAGGAAAAATGTCAATTCCCGAACTTCGTAAAAGGAATTATCCAGAAAAAATATTACTTGGAAGTTTAGCTGGATCTGGAACTTTAGGTTTGTTGATACCACCTTCTATAATTTTAATAATTTACGGCGTAACAGTTCAAGAGTCTATTGCTAAGCTTTTTATTGCAGGAATTTTCCCTGGAATAATGATTGCTATTATTTTTATGACTTACGTTGTTATTTGGTCATTGATGAATAAAAATAGAATGCCTGTTTTGACGGAAGAAATTCCTTTTATTGAAAAAATAAAAAAATCAGGCAAACTAATTCCAGTAATATTGCTAATTTTTTCTGTTATAGGATCTATTTATTCAGGTGTGGCCACTGCAACAGAAGCAGCTTCACTAGGGGTAGTTGGAGCATTAATATTATCTTTTTTTCAAAAAAGTTTAACAGTGGATTCATTTAAGAAGTCCTTATTAGGAGCAACCAAAACCTCTTGCATGATCGGTTTTATTCTGGCCGGATCAACTTTTCTTTCATTAGCAATGGGTTTTACTGGATTACCGAGAAATTTAGCAATTTGGATAGATACAATGCAGCTCTCGCCTTACATATTAATTATTGTGTTAATGATTTTTTACATAATTCTTGGAATGTTTTTGGATGGAATATCAGCTGTTGTTTTAACGATGGCAATAATAGAGCCTATGATAAGACAGGCGGGTTTTGATATGATTTGGTTTGGTATATTTTTAGTTGTTGTAGTTGAAATGGCTCAAATAACTCCTCCAGTTGGTTTCAATTTGTTTGTTCTACAAGGCATGGCAGAAAAAGATATGGGATATATAGCAAGAAGTGCTTTTCCACTTTTTCTCTTAATGGTCTTAGCAACATTTATAATTATTATATTTCCAGAAATAGCTCTGTGGCTCCCTGAGAAAATGATACAGAATATAAATTAGTATTTAGACTCTTTCTTTCCTTCAATTACTAATTTAAGCTCTCTATACTCTTTGCAATTACAATCCTTGAGGACGGCGAGTCTTTCTTTAGCTTTGTCTAATCTATTAGTTACTACAAATAATTCTCCCATATATTCGTTTATTCCCACGTGCTTAGGATCCAATTCAAGTCCCATTGAATAGTATATTTCTGCATTTTCATAATCACCAACTTTTCTATGTGTGAAGCCTAAATAATTTAGTGTGTTAGGGTCCGAAGGAAACTTTTTGTTATGTTTTAGCAAATATCCTATAGCTTTTTTATAATGTTTTTGTGCTTTATCTGTCTTATTTTTTTTTTCAAATTTTTTAGCTTTTTTTATCATTTTTTCTGCAATTTGATATTGTGTTACTGGTTTGCTTTCTTCGCCGCCACCAGAACCACCACTGCCTCCTGCTGAAAAAGCTGGACTAGTAATTAAAACAAATAGCAAAATAATTAAAAATTTTTTAAACATTATTTAAATTTCTTTAATTCATCTAATGGCAATAAGTCTACTTTATTTTTTTCTAGATTTTCTTTAACTTTAAATGCCGTTTCTAAAGATGAAAAATTGTCTCCATGTATACATACTGAGTCTATTTCGCAAGGAATTTGTTTACCAGAGAGACAATTTAACGCTTGGTTTTTTACCATTTTCAAAACATGTTCTTGCGCTTTAATCGGATCTGTAATTAAAGCAGTGTTTTTTTTTCTTGAGACTAAATTCCCATCGTCTTCGTAATTTCTATCTGCAAATATTTCACAAGCTACCTTCATTCCTAATTTTTTTGCAGAAATTTCCATTTTTGATCCTGTTGGCACTAAATAAATTAAATCTTTATTAATTTTGTAAATTGTTTTTGCAATAACATTTGCCAACTCAATATCCTCACATGCCATGTTATTTAACGCACCATGAGGCTTGATATGAGATACTTTAAATTTGTTTTCTTGTGCAATGGCTTGAAGTATATTGTATTGATCTTGAATAAGTTTCTCTATTTCAGCTGAAGAAAGATTAATCCTTTTTCTTCCAAAATTTTCAGGATCATTAAATGATGGGTGTGCTCCAATACTTACACCATTTTTTTTTGATATTTTTATAGTTTCTCTCATAGTATCTTTATCGCCAGCATGATAACCGCAAGCAATATTTGCAGAGTTGACTATACCTAATAGTTCAGGATCATATTTATTTGAGTGGTGTTTGGATTTTTCACCTAAATCACAATTAATATTAATTTCCATAATTTACGAGTTAAAGTATAACATGGCATGATCAAAAATATATACAATCTTGGTGATGCAGCTTTATATTGTGATTTTGGTGATACCGTAAATAAAGAAACTAATCTTGAAGTAATAAATTATTTTAAAGATATAAGAAAAAGAAATATTTCTGGTATAAAAAACATTGCGCCATCGTATAATAAATTAATAATTTATTTTGATTTAGAACTTACCAACTACAAAAAAATTAAAGATATTGTTCAAAATCTTGATATTTCAACTTTTGAAAATGCTAAAACAAAAGTAGTGAAGATACCCGTGTGTTTTGATGATGAGTTTGCACTTGATCTAGAAAGGGTTGAAAAAAAAGCGGGCTTAGGAAAAAAAGAGATAGTCAATCAATTAATATCTCAAAAATATTTTTGTTATATGACAGGATTTATTGCTGGCATGCCTTTCCTTGGTGATATTAAAGAAAAAATTAGATTAGATAGGCTTGAAACTCCAAGAGTTAAGGTTCCTAAAGGCTCAGTAGGTATTACTGAACAATTCTGTAATATTTATACTTTTAAAAGTCCAGGTGGTTGGAACATTATAGGTAATTCACCAAAAAAAATTTTTACTAAAGATCCAACTAAATTAACATTAATCAATCCAGGTGATGAAGTAGAGTTCTTCGAAATTTCAAAAAAGGAATATTCAAAATTTAATGAGCAAAAATAGTTTTAAAGTATTAAGACCTGGTATAAATACCACTTTTCAAGATTTAGGAAGAGATAACTTATATCATGTAGGCCTTCCATTTAGTGGAGCAATAGACAAAAGGAATTTTCTAATTGCTAACTCATTAATTACTAATAAAGAGGATGATGCAGTATTAGAGTTTGCACACCAGGGACCCTTACTCGAATTTTCTGGAAGTCAAACCTCTATTGTAATCACAGGTAATGTTAATTTTAAGATAATTAAAAAAGACACCTCTGAAATAAAAGGTGAATGTTATAAAACTTACAATTTAAATAATAAAGACTGTCTTGATATTATATCAACTGAAAAGTCAGTCTATGGCTACCTTTCGGTAAAAGGTGGTTTTCACATTAATAAATTTTGTAATAGTTATTCGACAACTGTTAGAGCTGAAGTAGGTCCTAATGATGGAAAAAAAATAGAGATTGGACAATCAATAATCTTAAATGCTGTTGATGGTGCAATTGAAAAAAGTTTAGAATACTTAAACTCAAAAATAGAATTTATAAGAGTGATAAAGGGCACAAACTTTGATTACTTCTCAAAAGATTCAATCAAAGATTTTATAAGTAAAGATTTTATTGTTTCAAAACTTACCGATAGAATGGGAATGAGATTAAGTGGACCTAAAATTAAAAATTTAAAGAAAACAAACATCAAATCTGAAGGATTGGGAAAAGGAGTAATACAAGTTCCAGCTGATGGAGACCCAATAGTAATGCTCTCAGACCATGGAACAATAGGTGGTTATCCAAAAATTGCTGTTGTAATAAGTGCAGATTATGACAAGTTAGCACAATGCCCTCCTGGAGAAAAAATCAAATTTAAAATTGTAAATCTTACAGAGGCAGAAAATTTGTATAAAATTTACACTATGGAAACTAAGAATATAATTAATAAAATAAGATGAATTTTATAACAAGATTACCAGGTCCACTATTAGTTTTTTTTGGTGCCACTAGTTTAAGTTTTGGGGGAATGATTGTAAAATCTTTTGAGGGTGCCACATTATGGCAGATACTTTTTTGGAGATCTCTTTTTTTTATTTTAGTTGTATCAATTTTTTTACTCATTACTTATAAAAAAAATGTTTTTCATGCTTTTAAGAAATCAGGCTTCCCCGGTCTTATTGGAGGTATAGTTTTATCTTCAGGGTTTTGTGGCTATGTTTTTGCGATGTATAATACAACAGTAGCAAATGCTAATTTTATTATTCAAACTCAAACAATTTTCCTAGCAATCTTTGGATATTTATTTTTAAAAGAAAAAATTTCAAAATTAACTTTGATATCAATTATACTAGCTATATCTGGTATTACTTTAATGGTTGGGGGATCTTTGTCACCAGGACAAATGTCTGGAAATATTGCAGCATTTATTATGCCAGTGTCATTTGCAATCTTAATCATTATTATTAGAAAATACCCAGATGTAGACATGATACCGTTACAATTAATTGCTGGAATAGTTGCAATGTCTGTCGGTTATTTTGTTGCAGGTAAAATTAATATTTCTTCATATGATATATTTTTAGGTTTTCTAGCAGGTTTCTTTCAACTTGGATTTGGTTTTATATTCATAACAATTGGAGCAAGGTCTACACCTTCAGCAATTGTTGGTATCATAATGCTCACGGAAGCTATCCTTGGACCTCTTTGGGCATGGTTATTTGTGAGTGAAAATCCACCATTTATTGTTTTAATTGGGGGGTCAGTTGTATTATTCGCTGTATTACTACAGTTTTACAATGTTATTAAGTTAGAAAAAAAAACTATTTCTTAATGACGATTATCAAAAATATGCTAATATAATTTAATACGGGAGAGACTACTTGTAGTAGCGCCGAAGGAGCAACCACCCCGGAAACTCTCAGGCAAAAGGACCGTACATATTAACTCTGGAAAGAGACAAATTCTCGCCGAAGGAGCTAAAATCTCTCAGGCACCACGACAGAGGGGGTTATAGAGTTAATATGAATATAAATAAAACTGCACTGCACGAATTACACAAAAAGCACGACGCTAAGTTCGTTGAGTTTGCTGGCTATAGTATGCCGATTCAATACTCTGAAGGAATTGTAAAAGAACATAATATTACAAGAAATAAGTCTGGAATCTTTGATGTTTCGCATATGGGGCAGTTATTTGTTAAATACAGTCCTGACATAACAGATAAGCTCCAAGAAATTTTACCGACTGATCTTAAAAATTTAAAAATTAACCAAAGCAAGTATTCGTTTTTGATGAAAGAAAACGGGGGAATATATGATGATCTTATTATCACCAGAATGAAAAATCAGTACATGATTATTTTAAATGCTGCTTGTAAACAAAATGATCTTCAGATTATTAAAAATAAATTAAATGATCAAAGTTTGGATATTAATAATGATTTATCTCTTATAGCAATACAAGGTCCAGAGTCTAAAACAATTCTTGAAAATGTAGTTTCAAATGTATCAAAATTAAAATTCATGAATGGAGGAAACTTTTCTTTTAAAAATAATGAAATCTTTATAACAAGATCTGGATATACGGGTGAAGATGGATTTGAAATATCATTACCTAATAAAGTTGCAATTTCTTTTGTAGAAGAATTAATTTCTAAAGGGTCAACTTTAATTGGTTTGGGTGCAAGGGATACTTTAAGATTAGAGGCGGGCTTGTGCTTGTACGGACATGACATAAACGAAAATACCAGTCCAGTTGAAGCAAATTTAAAGTGGGCAATTTCAAAAAATAGAATAAATGATAACTTTATAGGATCACATCAAATAAAAAAACAAATCGAGGAAGGCGTGTCAAAATTAAGAGTTGGCATCAAACCAGAGACTAGAGTTATAGCAAGAGAGTCAACGAAAATTTTTGATGAAAAAGACAATGAGATTGGAAAAGTCACTAGCGGAACATTTGGACCAAGCGTTAATGCTTCAATCGCGATGGGCTATATTTCAAATTCTCACTCTAAAACAGATACAAAAGTTTTCTTAGAAGTAAGAGGAAAAAAAGTACCTGCCAATGTTTGTGATTTACCGTTTTATAAAAAAAGTTACGTGAAAGGAGAAGCTAATGTCTGATACAAAATTTTCAAAAGAACATGAATGGATTACACTAGATGGGGAGGTAGGAACTATTGGAATTACAAAACATGCAACTGAAATGTTAGGTGACATAGTTTTTGCTGAATTACCTGAGAAAGGATCTAATGTTGAAAAAGATGGAACTGCGGGGGTGGTAGAGTCCACAAAAGCTGCTAGCGATGTATATACTCCAGTAAGTGGTGAAGTTGTAGAAATTAATCAATCAATTGTTGACGATCCATCAAAAATCAATGCTGACCCAGAAGGTGGAGCATGGTTTTTTAAATTAAAGTTAAAAGATAAATCAGAACTTGATACTCTTATGAATAAAGAAGAGTACGATAAATTTGCAAAGGAGACATCAGCATAATGTTACCAAATTCAGAAAAAGATTTTTTAAAGAGACACATTGGACCCTCTAAAGAAGATCAATCAAAAATGTTAAAAGAATTAAATTATAAATCACTAGATGATTTAATTGACAGCACAGTACCAGAAAAAATAAAGTTTAGAGGTGAATTAAATATTGGTGAATCAAATTCAGAATATGAAGCTTTGAGAAAATTAAGAGCAATATCAAAAAAAAATCAAGTTTACTCAAATTTTATTGGTATGGGTTATTATGGAACTTATACACCTTATGTAATTTTAAGGAATATATTAGAAAATCCAGGTTGGTATACTTCATATACGCCTTATCAGCCAGAAGTAGCTCAAGGAAGACTTGAGATGTTATTAAATTTTCAACAAATGATTGTTGATTTTACTGGAATGGATATAGCTAATGCCTCTTTATTAGATGAGGGTACAGCAGCAGCGGAGGCTATGGGCTTAAGTCACAGATTGAACAAAAAAGATAGTAATTTAGTTTTTGTATCTGAGGATTGTCATCCTCAAACAATAAATGTAATTCAAACTAGAGCTGAACCGTTGGGATTAAAAGTATTGGTTGGTAAAGAAGATGAGGTTCTAGACCAGTTAAAAGAAGATTTAGTTTGTGGAATTTTACAATATCCTGGAACTTTAGGAGATATTAAAGACCCAAGTGAAGCAATTAGCAAAATTCATAAAAATAATGGTAAGGCTGTATTAGCTTGTGATTTGTTAGCATTAGCAAAATTAAAAACACCAAGAGAACTTGGTGCTGACATAGCAGTTGGAAGCTCACAAAGATTTGGTATCCCAATGGGATATGGAGGTCCACACGCAGCTTTTTTTGCAACAAAAGATGAGTACAAAAGATCAATGCCAGGAAGAATTGTCGGTGTGTCAGTTGATAGACACGGTAACAAGGCATATAGATTGTCCTTGCAAACCAGAGAGCAACATATCAGAAGAGACAAGGCGACAAGCAACATTTGCACCGCCCAAGCTCTATTAGCAATTGTATCAGCAGCTTATTCTATTTATCACGGCCCAGATGGAATTAAGAATATTTCTGAAAGAGTCTCACAATTAGCAAAAAGTTTTGCCGATAAAATAAAACAGTCTGGATATGAACTTTATTCTAATTATTTTTTTGATACTGTCACAATCATTACTAAAGAAAAAACTGATCAAATTTATAAAAATGCTTTAAATCAAAAAGTTAATATACGTAAAGTAAATTCTGAAATGCTTGCAGTTTCTTTTGATGAAAGAAAGAATGTTTATAGAGTAAATCAACTGTTAAAAATTTTTAACGCAGCAGAATCAATTAAAAAAGAGGATCCTTCAGTAAGTTTACCTAATCTTCCAAAAAACTTATTGAGAACCTCAAAATATTTAGAACATCCAGTTTTCAACTCATACCATTCTGAAACTGAAATGTTGAGATACTTAAAAAGATTAGAAGATAAAGATATAGCATTGAATAGAACAATGATTGCACTTGGTTCATGCACAATGAAGCTTAATGCTGCCGCTGAGATGATCCCAATTTCATGGAAAGAGTTTGCAGAACCTCATCCATTTGTCCCAATTGAACAAATGGAGGGATTCAGAGATCTATTTACTGATCTAAAAAATTGGTTGCGTTCCATAACTGGTTTCTCGGGTGTTTCTCTTCAACCTAATGCAGGTGCTCAAGGTGAATATGCGGGATTAATGGTTATACGAAAGTATCATTTAGATAGGGATGAGGCCAATAGAAACATATGTTTAATTCCAAGTTCAGCACACGGTACTAATCCGGCAAGTGCACAAATGACTGGAATGAAAGTTGTTGTTATTAATTGTGATAAAGAAGGAAATGTTGATTTCGATGACTTAAAGAAAAAAGCAGAGCAACATTCTGAAAACCTTGGGGCATTAATGGTAACTTATCCATCCACTCATGGAGTTTTCGAAGAAAAAATATCAGATATTTGTGAGTTAGTTCATAAACATGGTGGTCAGGTTTATATGGATGGTGCAAATCTAAATGCATTAGTGGGAATTGCTAAACCAGGAAATTTTGGTCCAGACGTTTGTCATATTAATTTACATAAAACGTTTTGTATTCCTCATGGTGGGGGAGGACCCGGAATGGGACCAATTGCTTGTAAAAGACATTTACAAGTTTACTTGCCCAACCACCCAGTAATAAAAGATTGTGGGCCAACTTCTGGAATTGGAGCAGTTTCTGCAGCCCCTTGGGGAAGTTCAAGCATTTTATCAATTTCTTGGATGTATATTAAAATGATGGGATCAACTGGATTAAAGCTTGCTACCCAAGTTGCAATATTGAATGCAAATTATATAGCTCATAGATTAAAAGATCACTTTCCGATTTTGTACAAAGGGTCAAATGGTAATGTGGCACACGAATGTATTATTGATATTAGAAAAATTAAATCAGAAACAGGAATAACGGAGGAAGATATTGCGAAAAGATTAATTGATTATGGTTTTCATGCACCAACTATGTCCTGGCCTGTTGCTGGCACAATGATGATAGAACCAACTGAAAGTGAAAGCCTTACAGAAATAGACAGATTTTGCGAAACTTTAATTAAGATTAAAAAAGAAATCGATAAGATTAAGTCCGGCGAGTTTGATAAAGTAGATAATCCAATTAAGAACGCACCTCATACTGATCTTGAACTGTCTTCTGACGAATGGAAACACAAATACTCAAGAGAAGAAGCAGCTTATCCATCTAAATATTTAAAAACAAATAAATTTTGGCCTCCTGTTGCTAGAGTTGATAATGTTTATGGAGATAAAAATATATTCTGCACTTGTCCAAGTATTGACGAATTTAAAGAAGATGCAGCTTAAAATTTAATGAAAATTGCTGTAATTGGGTCAGGAATTTCTGGATTAAGTGCAGCATATTTTTTATCAAAAAAACACAAAGTTGATCTTTTCGAAAAAGAAGATCGTTTTGGTGGTCATTCCCACACTTTAGATATTTTAACAGATAATCAAAGTAAAAAAAAAATTCGTGCAGATATTGGATTTATTGTTTTTAACAAACATACTTATCCAAACTTAATTAACTTTTTCAATGAAATCGGCGTAGAGATAGAAAAAAGCAATATGAGCTTATCATTTTTGGTAGAAAAAAAGAATTTAGAATACAGCGGTAAAGGTGTCCGAGGTATATTTTCTTATAAAAAAAATTTATTTGATCTAAATTTCCTAAAAATGTTTTATGAGATTTTCAAGTTTTATAACAAGAGTTCTAAATTGAATGATATAGATGAAAATTTAAACCTTGGAACATTTCTTCAAAAAGAAAAAATGTCAGATTTTTTTATCAATTATCATATTTTACCAATGGTATCAGCTATATGGTCAATGCCACCCGATAATGCAAAAAATATGCCTATTAAGTTTTTTTTAAAGTTTTTTCAAAATCATGGATTATTCAAGTTAAATAACAGACCTCAATGGTACACTGTGAAAAATAGAAGTATTGAATATGTAAACGAAGTAATAAAAAAAATTAGTGGAGAGCACTTTAAAAATTATAAAATTAGTAAAGTTACAAGATCTGGTAGCTCTGCACGCGTCTTTTATGGAGGAGAAAGCGAATATTTTGAATACGATAAAGTTGTGATTGCTACGCATGCAGATGAAGCTTTATCTATAATCGATGAGCCCTCTGATGATGAAAAAAGTATTTTGAGTAACTTTAAATACAAGAAAAACTTAGCAGTAATTCATTTTGATGAAACTGTTATGCCAAAAAAAAAGATTAATTGGAGCGCATGGAATACTTTTGTATCAGAAAATAATGATAGTTCAGTTACTTACTGGTTAAATTTATTACAGAATTTAAATATAAAAAAAAATATCTTTTTAACTTTAAATCCTCATTTCAATATTGATGAAAAACTCATTGTTGATAAAATTCAATTTAGTCATCCCTATTATGATCATGATACTTTAAAAAATCAAAAAAAATTAGATTTATTACAAAATAAACAAAATATATTGTTTTGTGGAAGTTATCATGGTTATGGTTTTCATGAAGACGGTATCAAATCAACATTAAATATGCTTAAATTCATTAATGATTGAAAATTCATTTATATATACGGGTGAAGTCATTCATAAAAGATTTAAACCAAAAGAACATTTTTTTAAATACAGTGTATTCTCTTTATTAATCGATCTTAACGAAATAAGACTTATAGATAAAAAAATTCCATTTTTTTCTTACAATAAATTTAATGTTCTAAGTTTTTTTAATAAGGACCATGGTGAGAGAGATGGTTCTGATTTAGGAATCTGGGTGGGAAAAAAATTAAAAGAAAAAGGAATTACTTCAGAAGATATTAAGATTAAAATACTTTGTTACCCTAGAATTTTTGGATATGTTTTCAATCCACTAAGCATTTTTTTTATTTATAATAGAACTGGTGAACCAATTGCAATTTTTTATGAGGTAAAAAATACATTTGGAGAACAACACACCTATATATTTGAAATTAAAAATTCAACCCCACAAATTAAAAATGACTGCAAAAAGAAGTTTTTCGTATCTCCCTTCATGGACCTTCAATCAGAATATTTCTTTAAAGTATTATTACCTAATGAAAAATTATCTGTAATCATTGATCAAAGAGATAAGGAAGGTAAGCTTCTGTTTGCATCCCAGGATGGAATTAGGCATGATTTAACCTTAAAAAACTTATTATTTTGCTATCTAAAGCACCCTCTAATGAGTTTTAAAGTAATATCAGCTATACATTTTGAAGCATTAAAATTATGGGTCAAAGGGGTTAAGTTAGTTAGGAGAAGTATTAAAATTAAAAACAATTCGACCTTTGAAAACTAATGATAAATAAAATTTCAGATAAAATCGTTTTTTCTGGTTTAAAGTTAATAAAGTACGGCAAGTTAAATGTTATAACCTTCCAAAACAAAAAATTTCAGTTTGGAAACGATAGTAATTTGGAGGTAAGTATTAAAATTAATAAGCCAGACTTTTCAAAAAATATAATTTCAAAAGGTAGTGTTGGTTTAGCCGAATCTTATATGAGGGGTGATTTTGAAACAGATGATTTATCTAAGTTAATTGAATTAAGTGCTAAGAATATAAAACTAGTTCATAAATTCTCTGGAATATTAGATTTAACATATTTAAATTATTTTAAAAAATTTGTTAATCGAAACACCAAAACAAAAAGTAAAGAACATATTTCAAAACACTATGATCTTGGAAATGAATTCTTTTCTTTGTGGCTTGATGATACACTAACTTATTCAAGTGCAATTTTTGAAAATGAGAAATCAAATTTATACGAAGCACAAATAAATAAATATAAAAAACTTTCATATCTACTTAAGCCAAGGTCAGGTGATAAATTATTAGAAATTGGATGTGGCTGGGGAGGATTTGCAGAATATATTGGCAAAAACCACGATGTTAATCTTGATTGTATTACGATATCAAAAAAACAATATGAATTTGCCAAAAAACGTATTCATGATGCTGGTCTTAATGAAAAAATTAATATTGAAATGAAAGATTATAGAGATGTAAAACAAAATTATAATGCTATAGCCTCAATAGAGATGATAGAAGCTGTCGGTAAAGATTATCTTAAAAATTACTTTCAAACAATTAAGAAAAATTTGGTACCAGGTGGTAAGGCTGCAATACAAGCAATCACAATAGACGATAACTTGTATAATAGATACAAAAGGAAAGAAGATTTTATTCAAAAATATATTTTCCCAGGAGGATTTTTGCCATCTAAGAGGTCAATATTAGATTATGTAGAAAAAACTGGACTGAACTTTGATCAATGTAATTCTTACGGTATTCACTACAGCAATACGCTGAAAATTTGGAGAGACAAGTTTTCAGAAAGATGGGAAGAAATTTCAGAACAAGGTTTTGATAATACTTTTAAAAGAATGTGGAATTTTTATTTATCTTATTGTGAAGCAGGATTTAAATCTAAGAATATTGACTTAATCCAGTTTTCTTTAATAAATAAAGCATGATTAAAGTGAAAATATTAAATTCAATTTTGTTGATAATTACTTTAGCTTTAGTTACAAGCTGTTCTAATAATATGAAACCAGAGGACTTCAAAAATACAGAACCAACTCTTTTAATTGAAGAATATTTTGATGGAAAAGTTAAAGCTTGGGGAATTTTGCAAGACCGAAGTGGAAAAGTTACGAGACAGTTTAAAGCAGATTTAGTTGGATCCTTTAAAGAAAATGTCATCACTTTAGATGAAGATTTCTATTGGACTGATGGTGAAAAACAAAAGAGAACATGGAAAATAAAAAAAATTGATGACAACAATTATGTTGGGACTGCTCCAGATGTAGTTGGAGAGGCTACAGGTGTTCAATATGGATCAGCATTTAAATTTAAGTACGACTTATTGGTGCCTTTTAAAAATAAAAATATCAAAATTTCATTTGATGACTGGATATTTAAACAAGACGAAAAAGTTGCGATTAATCGTGCAACGCTTACTAAGTTTGGATTTAAAGTTGGAGAACTTACTGTATTTTTTATGAGAGACTAATCTTTAATTCGCTTCATCCCTTTTTCAAGAATCTTAAAATATAAACCATTTGGAAGTACCTTAAGAACCTTCATAATTGTTGTAAAAGACTTTGGAAAATGAATTTCAAAACCTTTACTTTTTGTCAATCCTTTAAACATTTGTTCTGCAGCAAACTCAGGCGATTTGATCATCGGCATTGGAAAATCATTTTGGTCAGTCATTGGAGTTTTTATAAATCCAGGACTTACAAGAGATACTCTCACATTACTTCTTTTGAGGTCAAAATATAAACTTTCAGCAAAACTAGATAAAGCTGATTTAGACGCACAATAAGCTCCCGCTGCAGGAAGACCCCTGTAACCTGCTACAGAAGATACTATAGATATTTGACCCACCTTTTTGCTTTTATAATAGTCATAAACTGCATTTATTGAATTTACTGTTCCAAAAAAATTTACTTCCATAATTTTTCTTACTTTTTCAAGATTTAATGTTTTTTCAGATTTTGGATCATGAATTCCTGTGCAGAAGACAGATATATCAACTTCTCCAAGCTTTTCTTTTACTTGTGAGAATACACTTTTACATTTTTCGTTGTCGGTAACGTCTAGAGGAAAAGCAACAATATTCTCATTAGATTTAGATATTTCATCTAGTAAATTTTCTCTTCTAGCAGAAATAGCAACTTTCCATCCTTCTTTAGCAAATTTTAGAGCTAGGGATTTTCCTATACCACTGCTAGCTCCTGTAATCCAAATTGTTTTATTATTCATATAAGATTGATGTATAGTACGATTATGCTTAAAAATAAATTTATATCTTTTCTTCTATTTGCAATAGTTACATATTCAGCGTCTTTTATCGGGAGTATAGCGACAATTTCTTACAAAGAACCATGGTACTCAAGTTTAAATAAATCGTTTATAACTCCACCAGATTGGGTATTTGCTCCTGTATGGACTACATTATATTTATTCATGACTATAGCAATATGGGCAGCGTGGCATAAAAATTATAAAAATATCAATCTTGTTTTAATTTATTTTATTCATCTATGCTTTAATACAACTTGGAGTATAGTTTTTTTTGTTTTTCACAATATCCTTTTTGCTCTTATAAATTTATTTGTAATCATTTTTTTCATAATAGTTTTAATTATAAAATATAAAGATATAAACAAAATGAGTTACTATTTAATGATTCCTTATTTACTTTGGAGTTGTTATGCATTAATTCTAAATTTTAGTTTGTTTATATTAAATTAATATGGATGATGTTGTTATAGTGGGCGGTGGTATAATAGGGGCTGCAACAGCTTATTTTCTTTCAAAAGAGGGTAGAAAAGTAAAAGTTATTGAGAGAGACCCAACTTATAGAACTGCATCTTTCCCTTTGTCATTAGGTGGCTTTAGAAGACAATTTTTTCAAACAGAAAATATACTTTTAGGAAAATTTGCTAGAGAATTTATTTTTCAATTACCAGAACTTTTAAAAACAAAAAAAAATCCTAAACCTACTGCTAGTATGGTGCCTAATGGATATTTGCTTATGTTTGGAGCAGATCATGCTGAAGAACAATATAAAGCTCTTGAAAATCATAAAGCATGTGATGCAGGAACAAAAAATATAAAAGGTTCTGATCTAAAACAATACTTTCCTTACATAAATAATGAAGGCATTGAAACAGCAACATTTACAGATAACAAAAGTGAAGGGTGGATTGACCCATTCATGTTTCATGGAGCATTAAAAAGCAAAGCAATTGAGCTAGGTGCTGAGTTCGTGAAAGGCGAAGTAAAATCTTTATCAGAGATTAAGGCTAAGACTATTGTATCAGCGGCTGGATGCTGGACAAAAGAATTATTGGAAGATATTCCAGTCGAGCCACAGAAACATACTGTTTTTAGAGTAAAGTGTCCTAAACATATTCCTGAAATGCCTTTGACAGGAGACTTGACTACTGGAGTTTATTGGCGACCAGAGGGGAAAGAGTATCTTGCAGGATCTCCAAAATCTGTTTTCGATGCTAAAGATCTAGAACCTGCCTGGGATGACTTTGAAGAATTAGTTTGGCCAGCTCTTGCTCAAAGAGTTCCGATATTTGAAGAATTAAAACTAACAGGCGGTTGGGCTGGTTACTATGATTGCAATAGATTAGATAACAATGCTGTGGTAGGTAAGCACCCAAAGTTTGAAAATGTTTACTTGGCAACTGGCTTTACAGGAAGAGGATTAATGCAAGCTCCAGGTATTGGTAGAGCTTTAACGGAACTAATAACTACTGGAGCTTATCAATCGATTGATATATCAAACATGGCTGTAGAGAGAGTTTTAGGTAAAGAAGCCAGACCAGAACCTTACGTGCTATAATTCATTTATGAAACTACATATTGGAGGAATGGAAAAAAAAGAGGGTTGGAAAATTTTAAATATCCAAAAAAACGATGACAGAGAAAAGCATGTAGATCTTGTAGGTGATATTTCAGATCTAACTCAGTTTGATGACGAGTCAATCGAAGAGGTTTATGCGAGTCATACTCTAGAACATGTTAAGCAAAAAAATATGTTTAAAACTCTAAAAGGTATACACAGAGTACTTAAAGATGGGGGTAAATTTTATGTATCCGTACCTGATATGGATATTTTGTGCAAATTATATTTGGATCCTAAAATAAATTTAAAGAATAAAATTGAAGTAATGAGAATGATGTATGGTGGGCAAGTAGATGAATTTGATTTTCATTATTTTGGCTGGAATATGCCGTTGTTAGAAACCTTTTTTAAAGATGCAGGTTTTAAAAAATTTGAAAGAGTAAAATCATTTTCATTATTTAATGATACAAGTGAATTTTCTTTCAATGGGGTTCCTATCAGTCTGAATGTAATCGCTTATAAATAATAGAATTTAAGTCCCACAAAACGTTAGATATTTTTCATCACTTTTAGGTGGTGGAGACTGATATTTAGTTAAAACCTTTTGATTTTTGTATGGATTTTTCAGAGCTTGAAGCAAATCGTTAAATGGAGTCAGATCATTATTTTCAGCCGACTTTAAAACATTTTCAACATTATGATTTCGAGGAATTATTACAGGATTGTTAAGTTTCATTAACTTTTTGCTATCTTTAATTAATCTTTTCCGCCATTTCATCTTCCAATTATCAAATTCTTCATTTTGAAAATTTTTTTTACCATCTATTTCTTGGTCCATTAAAAATAAAAAAGTGTTTGTGTAGTCTAACTCTTGCTTTTTCATAATCTCTAATAATTCGAATATAAGTAAATTATCTTTTTTATCATCGCCAATTAGGCCCAACTTATTTTTCATCATATTAAACCATTTTTCCTCATATATTTTGTCGAATTTATCGATAAGTTCCGTTGCCATTTTTAGAGCATCATCTTTATTTGGATTAATCAAAGTTAATAAACATTCAGCAAATCTAGCCAAATTCCATTTTGTGATAGCTGGCTGATTTCCATATGCATATCTTCCCATATGATCAATAGAACTAAAACAAGTGCCTAGATTATAACTATCCATAAAAGCACATGGACCATAATCTATCGTTTCACCTGAGATCGCCATGTTATCAGTATTCATTACTCCGTGAATAAATCCTACACGCATCCAATTGACAACCAACTCAATCTGCTTATCAATTAATTTGCTGAGTAAGTCGTAAGCATTATTTTTTGATTTTGATATCTCAGGATAGTGTCTTTTAATTGTGTAATTAACTAAAGTATTGAGTTCATCTAAATTTTCTCTTGTTCTAATAAATTGAAAGGTTCCAACTCTAATATGACTTGATGCAACCCTTGTTAATATTGCACCTTGCAATGGTTTTTCTCTTATCACATTTTCTCCAGTTTTCACAACTGCCAAACTTCTAGTTGTTGGTATGTTTAATGAGTACATAGCTTCACTAATCAAATATTCTCTTAACATTGGGCCTAATGCTGCTCTTCCATCTCCATTTCTTGAAAAAGGTGTTTGACCTGAACCCTTAAACTGAACATCAAGCCTTTGATTACTTTTAGATATATGTTCGCCTAGTAAAACTGCACGACCATCACCCAATATTGTAAAATGACCAAACTGATGACCCGCATACGCTTGAGCCAAAGATTTAGATCCCTTTGGGAGCAAATTTCCAGAAAACATTTTTGCTAGCTGTTCATTATCTACATTAGAAAAATTCAAACCCATTTGATCAGCTAAATCATGATTCAAAATTACTAACTCTGGACGTTTTACTGGAACGGGAGATATTTCGTAAATAAAAGATTTCGGTAAATTTGAATATGAATTATCAAAATTCCATCCAATTGTTTTTTCTTTAATTGTCATTTCCAATTTTTTTTACATACAAACCCAAAATTCCATTAAAAATCGAAACAGCAATTATAATAGATTGACCTTTAAAAGAATAAAAATCAAAAGTTGGGTAAAAACCAATAGCAACACTTAAGAAAAGATAAGTTAAAATAAAAGGTCTTAAAAATTTCTTTATTCTCAATTTTTATTTTTTCTTGTATTTTGCGGCCTCCTCAGAACCACTTGTTGCTGAACCCTTGCTGTATGAGTGTGCACCCATTCCAGCCAGTTGGCCATCTTTTACAATAAGATATTGATCTCTAATAGGTTTTTTATCGAAGAAGCATTCTAGTATTTCTCTTACACCATCTGCATATCTTGCTTGGGCAGAAAGCGACGTTCCTGATGTGTGTGGAGTCATTCCGTGATTAGGCATTGATCTCCATACATGATCATTTGGAGCGGGTTGCGGGAACCATACATCTCCAGCATATCCACTTAACTGACCAGATTTTAATGCATCTGCTATATCGTTTTTGTTACAAATTTTTCCTCTGGCGGTATTAACTATGTATGCACCTTTTTTCATTTTACTAATCATTTTTTTATCAAATAAATTTTCTGTTTCAGG
>CABXSF010000010.1 GCA_902514805.1 uncultured Pelagibacteraceae bacterium
AAAACTATTTGTTTATTTTCGCCTATTTTTTGTTTTTTTTAGTTATAAGTAATCTTAAATTATACTATGTCTAAGAGGTACAGCGGAAAATCATTTAAAGATTCAAGTGTTATGAAAAAACCAAAGTTATCTTTAAAAGAGAAAAGAAAACTTAAAAGAAAAAAAAAAAAATGACTATGGGGCGTTCTGTTGCCAGGTGCCCCCAACCCCTAATTATTTATCCTTTAAACATTCCTAATACTTTACTAAGTAATTCCTCAGACTTAGCATGATCACCATTGTCATGAGCTTTCATCCCAGCATCTCTAAGCTCTTGAGCCTCAACAATTTTTGCATCAACACTCTTTGCCATCATTGGACAAGAACCTGCAAACGCAGAACTTGTGAATAGTAAAATAGATAAAATTAAAGTTAATTTTTTCATAATTATCCTTTCGTTAATTCATATATATAAACTTTAATTTTTAATTTAAGCATCAGAGTGTCACACCATTTTAACTTTTAAACTAAAGATAGAATAAATATAATGAACCATGTTTATAGCAATGAATCGTTTTAAAATTGTTCTTGGAAAAGAAAAAGAGTTTGAAGATGTTTGGAAAAATAGAGACACTCATTTAAAAGGTGTGCCTGGTTTTAAAGAATTTCATTTAGTTAAGGGTGACACTAATGACGAGCATACTTTGTATGCGTCACATAGTATTTGGAATTCTAAAAATGATTTTATTAATTGGACTAAATCTGAAGCATTTAGATTGGCACATAAAAATTCTGGACAACACAAAGCGCTGTATTTAGGTCACCCGAATTTTGAGGGATTCGAAGTAATTCTTTAGATATTACAATTTTCCAACACTTAACCACGCCAAGGCAACAATTACTAACCAAATTAGTCCTTTGAATAAAAAGAAAAAAAAACTCCCTGCAATTATATATTTACCAATTTTGCTATTCTTAAAAAATTTTCTAATTACTGTCATTTAACGAATTGAAGATTTTACAGTCCCGATTTTATCAATTTTTGCTACGTACATTCCTTTATTTTTTAAAGGAACAACACCCACTGTTGATCCCGTAAATACATAGAAATCAGAATTCAATTTTACCTTATCTTTTTTAATTTTATTCAAGACAAATCTAAGAGAATTGAGTGGATTAATATAAACAGAACTTGTATTTCCATTTACAACACTGCCAGTTTTAACATTCATGATGTTACATTTTAAATTTCCTATATTTAATTTTTTGAATTTCTTTTTTGGGCCGATTAAAAACTTCATATTGGCACCAAAATCACTTGCTAAATCACCTAAAAATTTTATTCCTTGTTTTTTTTGTCTATAACCAACTACTTCAATACAAGGCATCATATGAGTAATGAATTTACTCACATTTTTCATTGTAATTATTCTTTTATTATCAAAAAATCTTTTATGAATTAAATATCCAACCTCCACTTCTATTCCTAAAGTTGAACGATTAATTTTTACTCCCTTACCACTTTTTAAGACATTATTTTTAAAAATAGCAGAGTAGAAAGGTTCTTTTTCTCTTAATTTCTTTAAAACTGTCAAAGCAGTACCACCTGCTTTAAAGCCTATAATTTTAGTTTTAATTTTAGACTCACAAATTTTTCTTATCTTTGTCGCATTTTTAATATTTTTCGTATACTTAATTGGAAGTGGGCTTATCAATTTATTTTTTTTGTAAGCATTAACTAGTCTATCTGCAAGTATTTCGATTTCTTTTTTCATTAATTTAATACACTTCCTGGATCTAATTTAACATCAAACCAATTCAATCTAACATCTAAATGAGGTCCTGTAGCGCGACCAGATTTCCCAACAGTACCAATTGTATCTCCTTTTTTGACTTCTTGCCCCATTTCAACAAAAATTTCATTCATATGCATATATAAAGTAGAAATTCCATGACCATGATCAAAAATTAATGTAGCTCCAGTATAATAAAGATCTTTTTCAGCAAGGGTAACCACTCCACTCAACATCGCTTTAATTGGAGTTCCGGTTTTTTGAGCGTAATCTAAACCGTAGTGTGGCCACCTTGGTTTTCCATTCAAAATTCTTTGACTACCATAAACTCCAGTTATAATTGCATTATCAACTGGAGTTATAAATTTATCTTTAAAATATGTTAAATCGGTATCAACAGATCTTGCTTTTCCAATAAGTTTATTTTCTTTCCTAATTCTGTCATAAACCTCTTTGGGTGGTGTTACTTTCTTCTCAGGCAAACCATCTATTCTTTGTATTTTATATTCTCTTTTTAAAACTTTTTTAACAAATTGATTTTTAACTCCATTAAGAGTTTCAATTATAACAACATCATTTTTTCTATCTCTTCCAAGACCAAATGCAAAAAAACCATCCTTTGAAACTCTAACACTTTTTTTATCTATTTGTATTTTTGCTCCTGGATTAGTTTTACCCAATATAAAGTGTCCTTGAATGAACCTACCCTCGAATTCAATTGCTTGGCTATTAAATTGAAAAATTAAAAAAATTATTAGGTATTTGATTATTTTGAAGTCCATCCACCATCAACTAATAAGGAAGTTCCGGTAATCATTGATGCCTGATCAGAAGCAAGAAATACTACAGCACTCGCTACATCAGAAAGCTCAGCAAACCTTCCTAGCGGAATATTCCCCAAAACCTCCCTCATGAATTTTTTGTCTTTTAAGAATTTACTTGTCATGGGAGTGACAACAAATGTAGGACATACAGTGTTTACTCTTATATTGTTTTTAGCAAGATCAATAGACATTCCTTTCGTAAGTCCCTCAAAACCGAATTTAGTCATGTTATAAACACTTCTAATTGGCCCACCAACGTGACCCATTTGTGAAGACATATTAATAATCACACCTCCAACCTTTTTTCTATTTTTTAATTCAATCATTTTTAAAGCGCATAATTGTGCAATGTTGAAAGTAGCCACTGTATTAATCTTTACGACATACTCCATGTCTTTTCTTCTTACTTTTGTAAAATGTTCTGGAATATTTGTGCCAGCATTATTTACTAAAATATCTATTCTTTTTTGCGAATCTATTATTGATTTAATCTCAGAATATTTTGTTATATCGCAAACGTACGATTTACACTTAGATCTAAATTTTTTAATGATTTTTGAGACCAGGTCTAAATCTTTTTTTGTTCTACTAACAATAATTAAACTAGCTCCAGCTTCAGCTAGAGCAATCGCGCAAGCTTTTCCTATTCCTTTCCCAGCACCAGTAACAAGAGCAATTTTATTTTTTAAATTTTGTTTTTTAAGAAACATTTCACAATAATAGTACTTTTATATCGGTATAAATCAATTCTATTGCAACTATAAGAACTGCTAATAAACCAATCCAGGCAATCCATTTGTATTTTTTTATCCAACCAGAAATTAATGTTGCAGCAGTCGCCATTAATATTATTGAGAGAGCAAGCCCAAATACTAATAAGTAGTAGTGATCTCTTGCTGCCCCAGCAACTCCTAAAACATTGTCTAAACTCATAGTTATATCTGCTAAAATGACTGTTGTGATAGCTTTCATAAAAGATGAGTTATCTATTTTAACGCTCTCTTTTTTTTCACTTTGTTTAACGACGTCAACATAAAGTTTACAACAAATGTACAACAGTAAAATTCCACCAACTAATCTTAATCCAGAAATTTGCAATAGATAAGCCGTTATAAGCGTAAATAGAATTCTTAAAACTACAGCAGCACCTATACCCCAAAAAATTATTTTTTTTCTTTGTTTTGCTGGAAATTGAGAAGCAACCATTCCGATTATAATCGCATTGTCTCCAGCAAGCACTAAATCAATAAAAATAATTTGAAAAAAAATTAAAATTTGTTCTGATAACATTAAGAGCTCAGTATCATATCTGCACCCTTTTCAGCAATCATAATAGTGGGAGCATTTGTATTACCTGAAGTAATATTCGGCATAATAGAAGCATCTATAACTCTTAATTTATTAAGACCGTGAACTTTTAATTTGTCTGAAACAACGGCCGACTGATCACTTCCCATTTTACAAGTACCAACAGGATGAAAAATTGTTTGTGCGTAATGACTACAAGCTTTTACTATTTCTTCTTTATCATTTAAATGTGAACCAGGCCTAAATTCTTCGGGCTCATATTTTTTAAACTCATTTGTTTCCATTACAATTTTCCTTATCAACTTAATTCCATCAGCAGCAACTTTTCTATCTTCATCAGTAGACAAATAATTCATTTTAATCTTTGGGTTCACTTTTGTGTCATTACTACTTATTGATATTTCACCTCTACTTGTTGGTCTAATATTTGCAACAGTTGGAGTAAAAGCATGGAAATCATGAAGATTTGCACCTCCTAATTTGTCAGTGCTAATTGGTTGAATATGAAATTGTAAATTAGGCGTATCTCTACTTGGATCACTTTTGGCAAACCCACAAAGCTGACTAGCTCCCATAGTCATTGGACCTTTTCTTTTAAATACATACTCAAGTCCAATTAACAGTTTGCCAAACACACTATTTATTTTTTTATTTAAAGTTTTTATATTTTTTACTTTATAAACTGGTCTAAACATCAGGTGATCTTGAAGATTTTTGCCAACACCTTTGAGATCTTTAATAATATCAATTCCAAAATTTTTTATTTTTGAAGCTTCCCCAATTCCTGAAGTTTGGAGTATATGAGGGCTTCCAATTGACCCCGCACAGAGCAGGATCTCCTTTTCAGCTTTAACAATAAAATTTTCATTTCCCTTTGAATAAGTAACGCTATCTGCGTTATTTCCATCAAAATTAATTTTTTGAACATGACAGTTTGTTTCAATTTTTAAGTTTTTATTTTTTTTGATAGGATTTAAATAACCAACAGCTGTACTACATCTTAATCCATTCCTCTCTGTAACTTGAAAATAACCACACCCAAAATTATCTCCTTTGTTAAAATCATTTACTTTTGGAATACCAACTTCTTTTGCTGCATTCATGAAAACATCTAATATATCTAATTTTATTCTTTGATCTGATACGGCCAAAGGCCCTCCAACACCATGAAATTCGTCACCACCTCTCTCTTGATCTTCAGCTTTAATGAAGTAAGGTAAAACATCTTTCCAAGCCCAACCAACATTTCCGAGTTGTCTCCATAAATCATAATCTTGCTCTTGACCTCTAATGTACAAAAGACCATTAATTGATGAGCTACCACCTAAAGTTTTTCCTCTAGGATAGGGAATAGATACATTTTCCATACTCTCATCTGGTTCAGTTTTAAAACACCAATCTGTTTTAGGATTATGCATTGTTTTGTAATAACCAACTGGTATATGTATCCAAGGGTAAGTATCCTTGCCTCCCGCTTCTATTAATAAAACTTTATATTTATTTGTTTTAACTATTCGATTAGCTAAAACACACCCAGCAGAACCTGCACCAATTATTATGTAATCAAATTTTTCCATTTTAACCACTATATCAAAAAAAAATAAAATTTATCGATTTATAAAGGGTTTTTTAGAATTAATTAAGTTAATTCCAACTTGTATATCCTCTTAATATTTGATTGGATATAGGTAATTAAATTTAACTTAAGAGGGGAAAATAATGAAAAAAATCATTTCATTGATGTTTGCGGCATTTTTAGTTCTTGGATTTATATCCAATGCTAGTGCTAAAACATTAAAATGTCAGACGGTTCTTAATACTAAGGCCGATGAAGTCAAAATGTTAAAAGACTTTACTGACACTGTAACAGCTCTTACTGATGGCTCATTGAAATTTGAAATTTTGCCAGCAGGAGCAGTTGTTGGAGTAAAAGAAACATTAGATGCGGTTGATAAAGGTTTAATTGACTGTGGATTTGCTTGGACACACTATTGGTCAGGTGATCACCCTGCAGCTATGTTATTTGGTTCACCAGTAGCAGGTGGTGGAGTAGGTATCGATAACTTAGCGTTTTTATCATGGTTCCAATATGGAGGTGGTAAAGAGTTGTATGATCAATTGTGGAAAGAAATGGGAAGAGACATCAAAGGATTTATGCTTCAACCAGTTGGCCCAGAAGCTTTAGGTTGGTTTCCAAAACCAATTAAAGATATGGCTGATTTTAGAAAATATAAATTCAGAACTCCTCCAGGAATTCCAGGACAAACTTACAAAGACATTGGTATAGCATCTGTTGCAATGGGTGGTGGAGATATTCTTCCGGCATTAGAAGCAGGTACAATCGATGCAGCTGAGTGGTGTTGTCCAAAACCAGATTTAACATTTGGTTTTCAAAAAGTTTTAAAACATTACTATCTACAAGGTTTACACCAAGTAGTAGTTAATGCTGACTTTTATATTACTGGAAAAACTTACAAAGCGATGACTGATCATGAGAAGAAATCTCTTGAAGTTGCTGCTAATGCTTCATTAGCTAAATCTTTAAGCTACAGAATCTATGAAAATGGAAAAGCTTTACAAGAATTAACTACAAAGCATGGTGTTATTTTAGAAGATACACCTTCAGATTACTTTAAAGAGTACATGGCAGCTGCAAAAGCTACATTGAACAAAAATGCAGAACAAAATAAGTTCTTCAAAGAAGTGTACGATTCAATGAAAGATTTTGCTGACGTTGCTGTTCCATTCTGGAGTGGTGCTCAAATGTCAAATGCTAAGCTAGGAATGGCTCACGCGGCGACATTGAAGTAAAAATATAAACTTTAAATTTATTAAGAGCGGGCTTTACAGTCCGCTCTTTTTGCTTAAAATCTATATATGAATGATCAACCTCCAAAAATAGATATTTCAGATGAAATGATCGCTGAAAGGCGAGGGGGTTTAGATAAGATGCCCGATGATATGCCATCATGGATGGCAAACTCTATCGTCAAGATAGATAAGTTTAGCAAGTTAATAGGAAGTATTGTTTGTTGGATATTGATTCCTTTAATATTTGCCATGACTTATGAGGTACTTGCGAGAAAATTATTTTTAGCACCAACAATTTGGGCTTATGACATTAGCAGATTTCTTTATGGAGCCTTGTTTATGTTGGGGGCGGGTTATGCTCTATCAAAAGGAGTTCACATAAGAGCAGATTTTTTATACAGAAACTTTAAAACTAAAACGCAAGGTTTAATTGATTTCTGGTTATACATTTTATTTTATTTTCCAGGTTTGATAGTATTTCTTTATATGACAATTGGTTTTGTTGAAGAGTCTATTAGAAGAGGTGAAAGAGGTATGGATACTACATGGATGCCATATATGTGGCCCATCAAGTCGTGTTTGTTAGTTGGAATTATCTTTTTATTAGTTCAGGGTTTCTCTGAATTATTAAAGAGTTATTGGGCTGCAAAAAAAGGTGAGTGGCCTGGAGCGAAAAAATGATTGCTGAGCTAATAGACCCAGCAGTACTTGGTTTTATATTAGTTGGAGTAATGTTATTTGCAATATTTGTTGGTTTCCCAATTTCTTTTACACTCATATTTCTCGGGTTTGTTTTTGGTTATTTAGGTTTTGGAAAATTAGTATTTTATTTAATGACCCTCCAATTCTCTATGGTTATGACAGAGCAGACTCTCGCCGCCGTACCACTCTTTGTATTTATGGGAATAATGATGGAACAAGCTGGCTTAATGGAGAGATTGTTTTCAGCTTTTCAATTGATGTTATCTAAGGTTAGGGGTGCTTTATATTATGCTGTTTTATTTGTTTCAGTAATTTTTGCGGCTGCAACTGGAATAGTTGGTGCCTCAGTAACGATTTTAGGAATAATGGCTGCTAAATCAATGAACAGATCTGGATATGATGTAAAACTTGCTGCTGGAACAATAACAGCCGGTGGAACTTTGGGAATTTTAATTCCCCCAAGCATTATGTTGGTGGTAATGGGCCCAATAATGGAAATACCAGTCATTGATTTATTTGCGGCTGCAATTTTACCTGGAATATTACTTGCTTCACTATATGCAGCTTACACAACAATTAGATGTATGATTAATCCAAAATTAGGACCAGTTTTGCCTGAAGATATGAGAGCAGCAAGTATGAGAGAGGTATGGATCGAATTTTTCTTGGGACTCGTACCACCAGCCGCATTAGTTTTTGCTGCTCTAGGAAGTATCTTATTTGGATTTGCTACACCAACAGAAGCTGCTGGATGCGGTGCAATGGGTGCACTACTCTTATCACTATCTTATAAAAAATTAACCTTACCAAAATTACAAGAAGCTCTTGTAAAAACATTAGAAATTACAGCTTTAATAATGGTTTTAGTTGCTGCGTCAAATTTCTTTGGAGCAGTTTTTGCAAGATTAGGTACACCAACATTGCTTACTGAGTTTTTATTAGGTTTAGAAATGAATAAATACCTAATACTTACAATGATAATGGTAATGATATTTTTATTAGGTTGGCCGTTAGAATGGGTTCCAATAGTTATGATAATAATTCCAATTATCCTACCATTAGTTGAAGCTTTAGGGTTTAATTTAACTTGGTTTGCGATCCTTGTGGCAGTTAATTTACAAACCGCCTGGCTATCTCCCCCTGTAGCACTATCAGCCTATTTCTTAAAAGGGGTTGTTCCAGAGTGGGATTTAAAGGATATTTATCTTGGCATGATGCAGTTTATGGTCCTTCAGATAATTGGATTAATCATTATTATAATATTTCCTAAGATTGTCCTTTGGTTACCTACTGTCTTGTATGGACAGTAATACATATTTGTTTAATATGTAATTGTGAGCTCGGAAAAAGAAAAATTTAATCTTACTAATTGGGAAATAGTTTCAGTAAACCCTACTGACAAAAATTGGGACTGGAAAGATATGTTTTGTTTTTGGTCTGTCGGACTTCAAAGCATAATGTCTTTTGCCTTAATAGCTTCATTATATTTTGTTTATAATTTAAATTTTTATGAAGTTCTATTTGGGAGTTTACTAGCATCTTTATTGGTGAGTTACTTATCTTATATTATTGGAAAACCCTCTCAAAAGCATGGAATTCCTTTCACAGTTTTTTTAAGAGTATCATCTGGATATCAAGGAGCAAAATTTATAAGTTTAATAAGGGGTATTGTTGGCATATTCTTTTTCGGTGTCCAAACATATTTTATTTCAAAATCTATTGGATATTTAATCAGAATTTCTTTATTTCAATTTGACAGCGAGATATTAAACAACGATATTTTTTTCAACTACTTTATGACCATGAATTTAATAGATTGGGTCAGCTTTGTTTTTACGATTTTTATTCAATATTTTTTATTTAGCAGAGGACAAAAATTTATAAGAAATTTTATTAATTTCTCAGCTTTATTTGTTTATTTGGGTTTATTACTATTTTTTGTAATACTAATCGCTGATCCGGAATTATTTGTGATGGACTCATTTATTTACAAGATAAATTTTGAGAGTGGATTCACTAATTTTCAGTTCAACAATATGATCGGTATAACAGGTACTTTATTTGCATACTTTTCTATTTTGATTATTAATTTTGGAGACTACTCAAGATATGTAAAAAGTTCACAAGAACTTCTTAAGGGAAATCTAAGTTTAATTGTAAGCACAATAATTTATTCATTTTTACTACTAGTTATTGTGATTGGTGCAGATATTTTTTTTAAAAGTAGCCTTATATCAACACAAAATTTACTTACAAACCCGACAGACATTGTGGGCAAAATTAACAATACTTATATAACTGTTACAGTCTTAATCTTTATTTTATTTGCATCATCATCAACTAATTTAATTGCAAATTACTTTCCTTCACAAAATATATTAATAAATTTACTTCCAAATAGTTTAACCTTAAAAAGTTCGGGATTATTGATAATTTTGTTTGGTTTCATAGTTGGGATTTTTTGGACTCCGTTCCTTAGTCAAAACGGATCCATGTCAATAATCGATACGCTTTCAGCTTTTTTTGGACCAATTTTTGGTGTAATGATTTTTGATTATTATATAGTCAAAAATAAAGTCATCATAAATAAAGACTTATTTTCAGCAAGGAACGATAGTGCATACCTTTATTCTGGAGGATGGCATATTAAAGCATATTATTCTTTTATAATTGGATTTATATTTTCATCTGCATCCATTTGGAATTCAAAATTCATGTTTTTGGATACTTTTTCTTTTATAATAGGTTTTATTATCTCAGGTATTATTTATTATTTATTAGCAAGTGATTGATGAATAAATTTGATTTAAATAACAAAAATGCAATTATAACTGGTGGAGCACAAGGTTTTGGACTTGATATTGCAAAAAGATTTCTTCAATCAGGAGCAAAAGTCATCATTTGGGATTCTGATGAAAAAGAACTTAAAAATGCTTCAAAATTAATTAATGATCAAAATCTTTCCAGTGATGTTGTAGACATATCAGATCCGAAAAATGTTGATGACACTGTTAACAAAATAACTTCTAAAACTAAAATTGATATTCTTATAAATAATGCAGGGATTACTGGCTCTACAGCAGAATTATGGAATTATGATTATGAAGAATGGAAAAAAATTATAAATATAAATTTACATGGAACTTTTAACTGTTGTAAGTCTATTGTGCCTCACATGATTAAGAATAATTATGGAAGAATTGTTAATATAGCATCTGTCTCTGGTAAAGATGGAAACGCAAAAGCAAGCGCATATAGCTCATCTAAAGCAGGAGTAATAGCGCTTACAAAATCTTTAGGGAAAGAACTTGCAAATAAGAATATTGCAGTTAATGCAGTAACACCAGCAGGAGCTAAAACTAGAATTCTTGATCAAATGTCAAAAGAACATGTTCAAAGGATGCTTTCAAAAGTACCTAGGGCAAGATTTCTTGAGCTAGAGGAACTTACCTCAATGGTTTGCTGGTTATCTTCAGCAGAAAATTCTTTTTCAACCGCCGCTGTATTTGATATTAGCGGCGGTAGATCTACTTATTAGGCTTTATTTCAGGAATTATAATATTTGTTTCAAAATATTTGTTTTTTTCGTTAGCTATAACTGGAGCTAAAATTATAATAGACCAATAAATTAAGAGCATAAAAATGGATATGGTCTTCAAAGCTTTTCTCCATTGTTGGCACAATTTTGTTTATTTATTTTGTCATCAAATGTCTCTAAGTTGCCTTTATTTATGAACCATACGTATGATTTCTCATAGGTATTATCAGCAGCTAATTTTGTACATTTTTTACCCAATTTTACTGAATGAGTTGAACAGTTTGTTAACATAATCAACAAGATTAAGGAGATATATTTTTTCATATTAACTTTATAAGTCTCAAAAATGAACTTTGAATGACTGAAAATTGTCAAAAGTAAGATTTTAAAAAAAAATTTGAAAAAAAATTATTTTAGTTTATATGAAATTCATGGCTCAAATATTAATTGCTTTTTTAATCTTTCTATCCACCATATCTTTTAGTTATTCTCAAAACATTGAATTATTTAAGTTTACCAGTGAAGAGCTAAGCAACCTCAAAGTCAGAAAAGTTCGTGGGGCAAAAAATTTGACTGAATACAACATTTTAAATGAAGATGGTGTAAACATATTAAAAGCTGAGGTAGAAAATGGTGGCTCAGGACTAGGCAAGGAAGCATCCATAGACCTCAATCAAACACCATTTTTAAATATCACATGGAAAGTTGAAAAAGGATTGCCTGGTTTAGATGAAAAATCAAAAAAAGGTCATGATTTCGCAGCAAGATTTTTTGTTGTTAAGAAAACAGGTATGACACCATTATCGAACAAGGCAATAAATTATGTATTCTCAAGCAATTCATCCATTGGAGAAAACTGGCCAAGTCCATATACAAAAAGTTCGATTGATTATGTTTTATCCAGCGTTGATAAGAATAAAAATGAGTGGGTTACAGTCAAAACAAATGTCAAAGAAGACTATAAAAGATTCCATAATTTAAACGTAGATATTTTAGATGGTGTCGCGATTATGGTAGATACCGATCAATCAAAATCTAAGGCTATTTCTTATTATAAAAATATATATTTTTCTGCAGAATAAGTTAATTTAGAGAATTAATGAAAACTTTTACTTTTAAATTAAAAGTTTACTATGAAGATACTGACGCTGGTGGTGTCGTATACTATGCAAATTATCTTAAATTTATGGAAAGAGCTAGAAGTGACGCTTTAGAATCTTTAGGCTTTACTAATAAAAAACTAATCGATGAATACGGAACTTATATAATAGTTAAATCATGCAATATAAGTTATATGAAACCAGCCTTACTTGAAGATAATTTAGAGATAAAATCGAATATAAAAGAAATCACAAAAACTTCTTTTTTTATGTCTCAAAAAGTATTTAAAGGCAATGATCAAATTACAGAGGCGGAAATTCATTTAGTAACAATTGATAAAAAAGGAAAGCCTGTCAAAATTCCTGAAACATTAAAAGAAGAGCTAGAAAAACTAATTTAATCTTAAAACTCTCTTGAAAAGGTTTTTCATTTTTTTTTCATTTATTCGACCAGTATTAACATTTCTTGGGCTTGGGTGATAACAAGCAACCAACTTGATATTTTTTGGCAGTGAGTAAATTTTTCCGTGTGAAAAGTTTATTTTTTCTTTGAAATTATAATTTTGTTTGAAAAAAAGAACACAACTATCAAAAGCAATTTTTCCCAAAGCAACAATAGTCTTAAGATTTTTTAAATTATCAATTTCATTATTAAAAAATTGAAAACAGTTAACTAATTCCTTTCTATTAGGTTTATCACCAGGTGGAACGCATTTAAGTGCAGTAGTTATATATGCATCTTTTAGTTTTAACCCATCATTTATACTGTCTGAATTTGACTGATTTGAAATTTTAACACCGTGTAAGCATTTGTATAAAAAGTCAGAAGATCTGTCACCAGTAAACACCCTTCCAGTTCTTGTCCCTCCATGAGCCGCTGGTGCCAATCCGACAAAAAGAATTTTTCCTTTTGTATCTCCAAAACCAGTAATTGGTTTGCCCCAATAAGTTTCATTTTCATATTGTTTTCTTTTTTCAACAGAAATTTTTTTTCTAAATTTTACTAACCTTGGACATTTGCCACATTTGATAATAGATTGATTTAACTTTTGAAAATTAAAATTCATAATGAAATATTTTAAAATAATATTAATCTTTTTTCTATTTTTATTAAATAAGACAAGCTTTGCTAATGAAAATATTGTGGAAATCTTGAAAAAAGGGGGGAATATAATATTCATTCGTCATGCTATTGCCCCAGGAAATGGCGATCCCCAGAATTTTGATATTTCAAATTGTTCCACTCAAAGAAACCTCAGCAAAGAAGGTGAACTACAAGCATTGAAAATTGGTAAGTTTTTCAAAGAAAACGACATAAAACTTATAAAAGTGCTATCAAGCGAATGGTGTAGATGTAAAGATACTGCCAAAATAGCTTTTGGTAATTACGAGACAAAAAATTTTCTAAACTCTTTTTATGATGAAAGATTTTCAGAAAATAAGGACAAGCAAATTTTAGATTTTCAAAAATTTATCGGAAATTGGAATAAAACTGGAAATTTAATATTGGTTACTCATTATGTTGTAATTTCTGAAATTTTAGATTTAACCACAAGCTCTGGCGAGATTGTTATTACTGACACTAACTTAAAATTTCTCTCATCATTAGAAATTAATTAATCCTCTTTTTTTTCAGCAAGAAAAAGAAAAATTAAAAATAAGGCAGTCCACCCAATGCCAATCAGCCCTTTTTTAATACTAGTTTCAGCACCCCACAGATCAAAGAATAATGCACCAATTACAAGACCTAATACATAAATGATAATAACTGTTGTTGACTTACTCATTTTAAACTCTTTTTTAATAAAGACACTCCTTCTTTAATCTTATTATCATAAGATTTTAAAAATGCATCTAATTGCCAACCTGACATCCTACCTTTTAATTCTTCTAAATTTTTCTTTTTCCATTCATCAGTAGTCTCTGGGTTTTTCCAGACAATTTTCTCTTCAGTTTTTCTAGCACAACCATAGCAATAGCCTGAGATAGGGTCGGTTTTACAAATACTTATACAAGGCGAAACAATCATAAATTTTTTTAATTTTTCTCATAATTACACAATTATTCTAATTGGACAAATTCATTCTATAAGATATAAACCTTTTTAAATTGGGCGAGTGGCGGAATTGGTAGACGCGTTGGTCTTAGGAACCAATATGGCAACATGTGAAGGTTCGAGTCCTTTCTCGCCTACCATATTTTTATGAAAGTAACAGTAGAAACAAAAAAAGGTCTTGAGAAAAATTTAAAAGTTTTTGTTGATAAAAGTACCATCAATAAAGAACTTGATGTGAAGTATGATCAATTAAAAAATGATGTTGTTCTAAAAGGCTTCAGACCAGGAAAAGTTCCAAAAGATTTAATCAAAAGACAATTTGGCAAAGCAATTTATGGTGAGGTTATAGATAAAATTTTAAAAGAAACCACTACTAAAGCTTTAGATGAAAAGAAAATTAAACCTGCACTTCAGCCTAAAATTGATTTGAAACAATTTGGCGAAGGAAAAGATCTTGAATACGTAATTAGCGTAACAGAAATGCCTAAAGTTAAAATAAATTCTTTAGATAGCATCAAGTATAAAGAATATAAAGTTAACTTATCTAAAGAAGAGACAGACAAAAGAATTAAAGAAATTGCCTCAAATCAAAAAAATTTTGTTGAAGTTGATGCAGCAAAAGTTGCTAACGAAGGTGATCTAGTTACATTCGATTATAAAGCAACAGTAGACGGAAAAGAATTTAAAGGAAGCGAAGGTAAAAACACACAATTAGAATTAGGAAAAGATTTATTCATAAAAGGTTTTGATAAACAATTATTAAAAGCAAAAAAAGGTGAAGAAATAAAAGTTGAGGCAGTTTTGCCAGAAATTTTTCCAGAGAAAGAATTAGTTGGAAAAAAAGCAATATTCATGTGCAAAATCGTTTCGGTAAAAAAACACAAACCTTTGCCCATCGACGATGAATTTGCCAAAAAACTTGGAGCCAAAGATTTAGCTGATTTAAAAAATTTAGTGTCAAAGCAATTAAACGATCAATATAAAAACTCTCTTGATCAAATTTCAAAAAATCAAGTTTTGGAAGAAATTGAAAATTTTAAAATTGATGAGATTCCGAGCACATTGATTGATCAGGAATTAAACATTCTTAATCAAGGTCTTGATAAAGAGGCAATAGAGAAAAACAAAAGCAAAAATTTAAAAAACGCAAAAAAAAGAATTAAACTTGGTTTAATTCTTAATCAAATTGGTGAGGAAAATAACATAAAAGTTGAAAATTTAGAAATTCAATCTGAAATTCAAAAGCAAATAGGTATGATGCCCGGACAAGAGAAACTTGTAATGGATTACTATCAAAAAAATCCTGAAGCTGCAGCATCATTAAGAGGAAATATTTACGAACAAAAGATAATTGATTTTATCAAATCGAAAGCTAAAAAAACTGTTAAAGAAATTGATAAATTAGAAGCAGAAAAAATTTTAAAAGAGGAAAACGAAAAAAACTTTAAAGCACAATCATCTGCGGATGTAACGGAAAAGAAGCCGATGACATCTGAAAAGAAACCGAAAAAACCCCCAATAAAAAAAAAAGCAAAAAAAGTTAGCAAAAAGTAATCACAAGTTGTATAACTGAATGATTCGAAATTATGAGTGAAAAAATCTTAGAACAAATGAATACTCTGATTCCAATGGTTGTTGAACAATCTAGTAGAGGTGAAAGAGCATACGATATTTATTCGAGATTACTAAAAGAAAGAATTGTTTTTTTAGTTGGTCCAATTAATGACAACGTTGCATCATTAGTAACCGCACAGCTTTTATTTTTAGAGTCTGAAAATCCTAAAAAAGAAATTTCTTTATATATCAACAGCCCAGGTGGTTTAGTAACAGCCGGTTTGGGTATCTATGATACTATGCAATATATAAAACCTGATGTTTCAACATTATGTATTGGTCAAGCTGCTTCAATGGGATCTTTTCTTCTGGCTGCCGGAGAAAAAGGAAAAAGATTTTCTCTTCCTAACTCAAGAATAATGGTTCATCAACCATCAGCAGGATTTCAAGGACAAGCAACTGACATAGAAATACACGCTAACGAAGTTTTGTCTCTTAAAAAGAGACTAAACCAAATATACTCCAAACACACTGGGAAGAGCGAAGATGAAATTAAAATTGCACTTGAAAGAGATAATTTTATGACGTCAGAAAATGCTAAAGAATTTGGTCTAATAGATCAAGTTGTTGAAAAAAGATAACAGTATTCTACAAGATATAGCTCAATCTAAACACTACACTTGCTTCATAAACATATTTTATAATAGAGTATCAATAGTGATTCGTTTTAATAAATAAAAAAAATATGTCAGGTAGTAAAAACATTTTATACTGTTCTTTTTGTGGCAAAAGCCAGCATGAGGTCAGAAAGCTGATTGCAGGTCCAACAGTTTTCATTTGTGACGAATGTGTTGAATTATGTATGGACATAATTAAAGAAGAAAACAAAGATACATTTGTAAAACACCAAGATGGTTTACCTTCTCCAAAACAGATTTGTTCTGTTTTAGATGATTATGTAATCGGACAGCAACTAGCAAAAAAAGTTTTATCTGTTGCTGTTCACAATCACTATAAAAGATTAAATTATGAAACCAAAACTAGTAAGAGTGTTGAGTTAGCTAAATCAAACATACTTTTGATTGGACCTACTGGATGTGGAAAGACTTTACTGGCACAAACTTTAGCAAGAATATTAGATGTTCCTTTCACTATGGCGGACGCAACCACTTTAACTGAGGCAGGCTATGTGGGAGAGGATGTTGAAAATATTATATTAAAACTCTTGCAGTCCGCTGACTATAATGTTGAAAAAGCACAACGGGGAATTGTTTATATCGATGAGGTAGATAAGATTAGTAGAAAATCAGAAAATCCATCTATAACAAGAGATGTATCTGGCGAAGGTGTTCAACAAGCTTTATTAAAAATAATGGAAGGTACAATTGCAAGTGTACCGCCTCAAGGGGGAAGAAAACATCCACAACAAGAATTTTTACAAGTTGATACAACAAATATATTATTTATTTGTGGAGGAGCTTTTGCAGGCTTAGATAAGATTATTTCGCAAAGAGACAAAGGATCTTCAATAGGATTTGGAGCAGAAGTTAAAAATCCAGAAGATAAGAAAACGGGTGAATGGATGAAAAGTTTAGAGCCAGAAGATTTATTAAAATATGGATTAATACCTGAGTTTATTGGAAGGCTTCCAATAATAGCTACACTTGAGGATTTGGATGAAAAATCTTTAATTAAAATCTTACAAGAACCTAAAAATTCTCTCATTAAACAATATCAAGAGTTATTTAAGTTAGAGGGAGCAAAACTTGTATTTAAAGATGTCGCAATAAAAGAGATAGCTCAAAAAGCAATAAATAAAAAAACAGGAGCAAGAGGATTAAGATCTATTTTAGAAAGTGTTCTATTGAAAACAATGTTTGATTTACCAAGTTTGGAAAATGTAAATGAGGTGATAGTCGACTCAGGTGCGGCCAAAGGGCAAAGTCAACCAATTATTGTCCACTCAAAAAGTGCTGAAAAAGATAAAGATAAAGAAAAATCCAAAACCTCTGCAGCTTAAATATAGTTAACAAACGATAAATAAGTATTGCAAATTTTGATTTAATATCCATATTTAGATTATGGAAATGAAATTTAACCTCCCATTGTTACCATTACGAGATATCGTTGTTTTTCCAAATATGGTTATCCCATTATTTGTAGGTAGAGATAAATCAATTAACGCTCTTAACGAGGTAATGAAAAAAGAAAAAAAAATTGTTCTTGTTACCCAAAAAAATTCAGAAGTTGATGATCCAACAAAAAATGACGTGTTTACTTATGGATGTGAAAGTAACATCCTTCAGCTTTTAAAACTGCCAGATGGAACAGTAAAAGTTCTTGTTGAGGGAATTAATCGTGTAAAAATAACTGATTATACTGATAACAAAGATTTCATAATTTGCTCTTACGAGAAAGTTATAGACCAAATTAACAAAGATGAGGATTTGACGCAAACAGCTCTTTCAGCTGTAAAGAAACTTGAAAAGCTTACATCAATTAATAAAAAAATTTCAAGCGAAACAATTAATAATATAAAAGTTTTAAAAGATCCTTCAAAAATTGCTGATAATATTGCATCTCATTTAAATGCATCTATATCAGAGAAACAGCAGATCTTTGAAACTCAAGACGTGAAAAAGAGACTTAGTCTTATTATTAAAATAATGGAAAATGAAACAAGTATTATAGGTGTTGAAAAAAGGATAAGAGGTAGAGTAAAGACTCAAATGGAGAAAACTCAAAGAGAATATTATTTGAATGAGCAATTAAAAGCAATCCAAAAGGAGTTAGGTGAAATAGAAGATGGAAAAGATGAAACATCAAATTTAAATAAAGCTATTCTAAAAGCGAAAATGCCCAAAGATGTTGAAAAAAAATGTCTCTCTGAGTTAAAAAAATTAAAAAATATGAGTCCAATGTCTGCTGAAGCAACAGTTGTAAGAAATTATTTAGATTGGATGATAGATTTACCTTGGTTTAAAAAAGACAAAACTGAAATTGATTTAAATAAAGCTCAAAAGGTTTTGGATGAAGATCATTTTGGTCTTGAAAAGGTAAAAGAGAGAATAATTGAATTTTTAGCAGTTCAAAAAAGAATGAATAAGTTGAAAGGTCCAATATTGTGCTTAGTTGGCCCCCCAGGAGTGGGAAAAACATCTTTAGGTAAATCAATTGCAAAAGCAACCAATAGGCAATTTGTGAGAATGTCATTAGGCGGGGTAAGGGATGAGGCTGAAGTGCGTGGTCATCGAAGAACTTATATAGGTTCTTTACCTGGAAAAATTATCCAAATGATGAAAAAAGCTGGAACAAAAAATCCTTTGTTCTTGCTTGACGAAATTGACAAAGTTGGAAATGACTACAGAGGAGATCCGTCTTCAGCATTATTAGAAGCCCTTGATCCAGAACAAAACACTACTTTTAACGATCACTATTTAGAAGTAGACTATGATTTATCTGATGTGTTGTTCGTGACTACTGCAAATACTTTAAACATATTGCCACCACTCTTAGACAGAATGGAAGTTATAAGAATACCAGGTTATACTGAGGATGAGAAAATTAATATTGCAAATAAATACTTATTGCCAAAACAAATTAAAGATAATGGTGTTAAAGATGGAGAGATGAATTTATCTGATGGTACTATAAAAGATATAATCAGATATTACACCAGAGAGTCAGGTGTAAGAAATCTTGAAAGGGAAATTTCTAAAATTACCAGAAAAGTTGTGAAAAAAGTAGTAAACAATGAAAGCAAAGATGTAAATGTAAATGATAAAAACCTAGGCGATTTTCTTGGTGTTAAAAAATTCAAATTTGGCGAGCTTGAGGAACAAAATAAAATTGGAATTGTAACAGGTCTAGCTTGGACAGAATTTGGTGGTGAAATTTTAAAAATTGAAACTGTAAATATGCCGGGGAAAGGTCGAATGCAAATAACAGGTAAATTAGGTGATGTTATGCAAGAGTCAGTAAAGGCTGCAAAATCTTTTGTGAGATCAAAATGTTTGGAATTCGGAATTATTCCACCGACATTTGAGAAAAAAGACTTTCATATTCACGTTCCAGAGGGAGCTACGCCTAAAGATGGTCCATCTGCTGGAATTGCGATGGTAACTTCAATTGTTTCGTCAATTACTAAAATTCCTGTCAGAAGAGAAATTGCAATGACAGGAGAAGTAACAATTACAGGTCAAGTTTTACCGATTGGTGGATTAAAAGAAAAACTTTTAGCAGCTCACCGAGCGGGAATTAAACAAGTATTAATTCCAAAAGATAACGAGAAAAATTTAGTAGATATCCCAAAAAAAGTAATTGATGACATAAAAATTACCCCTGTAAATACAGCCGATGAAGTATTAAAAATTGCACTTACCAAAGAGCTAAAACCAACCGACTGGGTTGAGGTCGATAAAATTTCAGAAAACAAAAAATCTGAAAAAACACAGGCAAGTATTCAATAATTAGCAATTTACATTATCTTCTCACTGATGTATTAGTAATTCACTTTGGAGGGCGGTTAGCTCAGTTGGTAGAGCATCTCGTTTACACCGAGGGGGTCAAAGGTTCGAGTCCTTTACCGCCCACCAAAAAAATATATGGGGGTGTAGCTCAGTTGGTTAGAGCGATCGCCTGTCACGCGATAGGTCGCGGGTTCGAGTCCCGTCACTCCCGCCAGTTTTTGATAATAATTATCAATAACGCAAATCGTTCAATAAATTAGCCCCCAATAACGTGACTTAACTGCACTTTCAATTAATCAAAAAGATTATATATAAATGAATATGTACGGAGATTTTTTAAATAACTATCTAACAATCATAATATTTTTTGGAGTTGCGCTCCTTCTAAGTATTGGATTTATTTTTTTAAATTTTGTATTTGCGCCTAGAAACCCTGATCCAGAAAAGCTATCTGCTTACGAGTGTGGTTTTGAACCTTTTAATGACTCCAGAATGGAGTTTGATGTTAGATTTTATTTAGTGGCAATACTATTTATAATATTTGATTTAGAAATAGCTTTCCTTTTTCCATGGGCAATTTCTTTAGGTAAAATTGGAATATTTGGATTTGTATCAATGATGATATTTTTGTTTATTTTAACTGTAGGATTTATTTATGAGTGGAAGAAAGGAGCTTTAGACTGGGAATGAATTTAAAAGAAAAAGAAGATCAAATTCCAAAAGAATTTAAACAACTTGCTAAAGATTTTGCGGATAAAGGTTTTATAACAACTTCTTTAGACAATTTGGTAAATTGGGCTAGAACAGGTTCATTGCACTGGATGACATTTGGACTTGCTTGTTGTGCTGTTGAAATGATGCAAACATCTATGCCAAGGTATGACCTAGAGAGATTTGGAGCTGCTCCAAGAGCATCACCAAGACAATCAGATGTAATGATTGTTGCTGGAACTTTAACTAATAAAATGGCTCCAGCGTTAAGAAAAGTTTATGATCAAATGCCGGAACCAAGATATGTTATATCAATGGGGAGCTGTGCAAATGGTGGTGGCTATTACCATTATTCATATTCAGTTGTTAGAGGATGCGATAGAGTTGTTCCAGTTGATGTTTATGTACCAGGATGCCCTCCCTCAGCAGAGGCTTTATTATACGGGATAATGCAATTACAAAAAAAGATAAGAGATCAGGGTTCAATCAGTAGATAATGTTAAAAAATTCAGATTTAGAAAAAAAGATTAATTCAGAACTTAATACTAAGGTTAGTTCGTCAAAAGTTGCACACAAAACATTAAATGTTTCCATAGAGAAAAATGACTTAAAAGAAGTTCTATTATTTTTAAAAACAAATCCTGATATGAAATTTAAGCAACTGATAGACATAACTGCAGTTGACTACCCAAACAAAAAAAATAGATTTAGAATGATCTATTTGTTGCTGAGCCATGAATTTAATAAAAGAATAGTTATTGATTTTCCCTTAAATGAAAATGAAAAAGTTTTTTCTATAACAGGTATTTTTCCATCTGCAAACTGGATGGAACGAGAAGTATTTGATATGTATGGAATTGACTTTCAAGATCATCCAGATTTAAGAAGAATTTTAACAGACTATGAGTTTGAAGGATATCCGCTAAGAAAGGATTTTCCAATCACTGGACACAAAGAGGTTAGATATAGCGAAGAAAAGAAAAAGGTAATTTATGAACCAGTAAAACTAGAACAGGATTATAGAAATTTTGATTATAATAGCCCATGGCAAGGAACAGAATACATTAAACAAATTAAAAAAAACAATGAGTAAACAAACAAAGACACTAAATCTTAATTTTGGACCACAACACCCGGCTGCGCACGGGGTTTTAAGACTGATACTGGAGTTAGATGGAGAAGTTGTAGAAAAAGCCGACCCCCATATTGGTTTGCTTCATAGAGGTACAGAAAAATTAATTGAAAACAAAACGTATTCTCAAGCAATACCTTATTTTGATAGACTTGATTACGTGGCACCAATGAATCAAGAGCATGCTTTTGCTTTAGCTATAGAAAAAATTTTAGATATCGAAGTCCCAATTAGAGGTCAATACATTAGAGTTATATTTTGTGAGATTGGTCGAATATTAAGCCACATATTAAACATTACTACTCAAGCTTTAGATGTAGGCGCCCTAACTCCTTCATTGTGGGGTTTCGAGGAGCGAGAAAAACTTATGGAATTTTATGAGAGAGTCTCAGGATCGAGATTACATGCAAATTATTTTAGACCAGGAGGTGTTCACCAAGACTTACCAAGAGGACTCGATACTGATATTTTAAAATTTTGTAATGAGTTTCCAAAAATTATAGATGATTTAGAGACTTTACTTACTGACAACAGAATTTTTAAACAAAGAAACGTTGATATTGGAATTGTTTCAAAAGACGATGCACTAGAATATTCATTCTCAGGTGTGATGATGAGAGGATCGGGTGTACCTTGGGATCTAAGAAAATCTCAACCTTATGATTGTTACGAACAATTATCATTCAAAGTGCCCATTGGTAAAAACGGAGATTGTTATGACAGATATCTTTGTAGAGTAGAAGAAATGAGAGAAAGTGTAAAAATAATTAAACAATGTTTAGAACAGTTACCAAAAGGACCTGTTAAATCTCAAGATAACAAGATTACCCCACCACCTAAAAAAGAAATAAAAGAGTCGATGGAGGCCTTAATTCATCATTTTAAATTATTTACAGAAGGCTATAGAGTAAAAAAAGATGAGATTTATACTGCAGTAGAAGCTCCAAAGGGTGAATTCGGTGTTTACTTAATTTCTGATGGTTCAAGCAAACCATATAAATGTAAAATCAGAGCACCTGGGTTTTCTCATCTTCAAGCAATGGATTATTTAATTAAAGGACATATGTTAGCTGATGTACCGGCTGTATTAGGTTCATTAGATATTGTGTTCGGGGAAATAGACAGATGAGTTTAAAAAAAATCTCAAAAGACCAGCCTGAAAAATTTGAATTTAATGAACAAAGTTTGGAAGCTGCAAAAAAAATCTTATTAAATTATCCGAAGGGAAAAGAGAAAAGTGCTGTTATGGCCTTACTGTATATTGCTCAAAGACAAAACAATAACTGGATACCTTTGTCAGCAATCAAATATATCGCTAAGTTTTTAAATATGCCTTACATCAAAGTCTACGAAGTAGCCACTTTCTACTCAATGTATAATCTTTCACCTGTTGGAAATTTCCATATCCAAATTTGTACTACAACTCCTTGTATGATCAGAGGAGCGTATAAGATTGTAGATGTTTGTAAAAAGAAGATATCTGAAAAAGAAAACGTATTATCTAAAAACGGGAATTGTTCTTGGACAGAGGTAGAGTGTCTTGGTGCCTGTATAAACGCGCCGATGATGCAAATTAATAATGATTATTATGAAGATTTAGACATTCAACAGAGTGAAAAAATTATTGATGAAGTGCTTATGGGTAAAAAACCAAAAGCAGGATCATATAGAGGAAGAATTAATTCAGAACCTGAAAACAACAGAAAAACATTATTGGATTACAAAAATGCTTAAAGACGAAGATAGAATATTTAAAAACTTATATAACGATTTAGGAGCTGACTTAAACTCTTCAAAAAAAAGAGGAGATTGGACAAATACTAAAGATTTATGTGAAAAAGGTAGAGACTGGATTATTGATGAGATTAAAAAATCAGAATTAAGAGGGAGAGGTGGCGCAGGTTTCCCTACTGGATTAAAATGGTCATTTGCACCTAAAGAAGTTGGATCGAGGCCCCATTACCTTGTGATTAATGCAGATGAGTCTGAACCTGGAACTTGCAAAGATAGGGATATTCTAAGATTTGAACCTCACAAACTTCTAGAAGGTTGTTTAATTGCTGCCTACGCTGTTAACTCAAATAAATGCTATATTTACTTAAGAGGTGAATATTACAACGAGGGTATAGAATTACAAAAAGCAATTGACGAAGCTTATAAAGATAATTTAATTGGCAAAAATGCTTCTGGAACTGGTTGGGATTTAGATATTTACATTCATTATGGAGCTGGAGCTTACATATGCGGTGAAGAGACAGCTTTGCTTGAGAGTATTGAGGGTAACAAAGGTCAACCAAGATTAAAACCACCTTTTCCTGCGCTAGTTGGATTATATGGTTGTCCAACTATAGTTAATAATGTTGAAACTATTTCAGTTGTTCCTACAATTTTAAGAAAAGGTTCTAAATGGTTTGCATTATTAGGCAAACCAAAAAATACTGGTACTAAAATTTTTTGTATTTCTGGAAATGTAAACAAACCTTGTAATGTTGAAGAGGAAATGGGAGTTCCTTTGAAAGATTTAATTGAAACCCACGCAGGTGGAGTAGTAGGTGGATGGGAAAATTTACAAGCAGTTATACCAGGTGGTTCTTCAATGCCCTTGTTAAATAAAGAAATTTCAGAAAAGATAACTATGGATTTTGACTCATTGGTTGAAAATAAAAGTGGGTTAGGGACTGCAGGAATAGTCGTAATTAATAAAGATCAAGATATTATTAAATGTTTTGCAAGGATAGCGCGATTTTATAAACATGAAAGTTGTGGTCAATGTACTCCTTGTAGGGAAGGTTCAGGTTGGATGTGGAGAATTTTAGAAAGAATGGCAAAAGGAGAAGCATCGAGAGAGGAAGTTGAAATGTTATTTGATGTTACAAAACAGATTGAAGGTCATACTATTTGTGCTTTTGGAGAAGGATCTGCTTGGCCAGTTCAAGGTCTTTTAAGAAATTTCAAAAAAGAGATTATAAAAAGAAATAATTTTGATCCATTAATTAAGTCAAATAAAGATATCCCATACCTAGTAGATCAACACTTATTAGAAAAAGATAATGCCCAAAATAAAAGTTAACAATAACGAATTAGAAGTAGAGGATGGCTTAACGGTTTTGCAGGCATGTGAACAAGCTGGAGCTGAAATACCAAGATTTTGTTATCATGAAAAACTTTCAATAGCAGGAAACTGTAGAATGTGCCTAGTTGAGATTGAAAAATCCCCAAAACCGGTTGCATCTTGTGCAATGCCTGTAGCGGATGGAATGAATATTAAAACAAATACTGAATTTGTTGAAAAAGCAAGAAAAGGCGTTATGGAATTTTTATTAGCAAATCACCCGCTCGACTGTCCAGTTTGTGACCAAGGAGGTGAATGCGATCTGCAAGATCAATCAATGTTTTATGGAATTGATAAATCAAGATTTAAAGAAAATAAAAGATTTGTACCTGAAAAATATATGGGTCCATTAATCAAAACTCAAATGACAAGATGTATTCACTGCACAAGGTGTATAAGATTTGCGACCGAGGTTGCTGGTGTTTCGGAGATTGGGGCAATTGGTAGAGGAGAAGATACTCAAATAACTACATACTTGGAAAAATCCATGGAGTCAGAGCTATCAGGCAATGTTATCGATTTGTGCCCAGTTGGCGCATTAACATCGAAGCCATACGTTTTTGAAGCAAGACCATGGGAATTAAAAAAAACAGAGTCGATCGATGTTATGGACGCAGTTGGTTCAAATATAAGAATTGATACATATGGTTGGGAAGTAAAACGTATACTTCCAAAGATTAACGAAAACATTAATGAAGAGTGGATATCAGATAAAACTCGTTATGCATGTGATGGTTTAAAATATCAAAGACTTGATACCCCTTATATTAAATCTAATGATGGTTTTAAAAAAATTTCATGGGAAGATGCTTATGGGACCTTAACTGATAAAATCAAAAGCACAAATCCTGATAAAATTGGATGTATAACTGGTGATCTTACGAATATGGAAACTCTACTTTCTGTTAAAGAACTTTTTAATAAAATTTTGAACTGTAAAAACTTGGACTCAAGACCTGTAAAAACTTACGTAAACAATAGTTCACGAACCAATTATATTTTTAATACCCAAATTTCAAATATAGAAAAATCAGATTTTATTCTTTTGGTTGGGACTAATCCACGTCATGAGGCAACAATTTTGAATTCAAGAATACGAAAAAGTTATTTAAAGAGTAATATGGAAATTTATTCTTTGAATGATGTTGGGGATTTAACATATCCATATAAAGTAATATCAAGCAACACTGATGAGTTAAAAAAAATAATTTTAAACGAACACGAAGTATCAAAAAAAATAATTTCTGCAAAAAATCCTATTGTTATTTTTGGACAATCAGCTCTTAAACTTAATTCCTCAGGGTACTTGTTTGAGGGAATGAAAAAATTTTTATCAGAAAATAACAAAATAAACGATGACTGGAATGCTCTAAACGTCCTTTCTAATAATGCATCAACTGTTGGTGCATATGATTTGGATATTTTAGACAACGAAACTATAGATAATGTGTTATCAAATCAATTTGAATTAGTCTTCTTATTTGGTCAGGATAATTTGAATATCAAAAAGAAAAATGAATTTATTGTTTATATAGGAACTCATGGTGACAGAGGAGCTGAAATGGCAGATCTAATATTGCCTAGCGCGGCATATACAGAGCAAGATGGATATTACACCAATCTTGAAGGTAACTTACAATTAGCTTTTAAGGCTTCCTATCCACCTGGTGAAGCAAAGGAAGATTGGGAAATTGTTAATGAATTGTCAAAGAAACTTAAGGGTAAAAGTCTTTATACAAATAAACAAGAATTAATAGATAATTTTTTAAATTATCTTAATCAAAAAACAAAAAAAAATGGTGAAACAGTGAAAAATGATTTCATAAAAGAAGAAATTTTCGTGGATAAAATTGATTATTATTTTACCAACGTTATAGCAAGATCTTCAAAGACAATGGCAGAATGTAGAAATGTAAAAATTGTTTCTTTGAAAACTGGAACTGACGGTTAAATGGAGTACTTAATTTTATTATTTTCTGAAATTTACAAAATACTTTATGTTTTAATTCCTGTTCTTGTATCAGTAGCAATGATTGTGTGGCTCGATAGAAGAATTTGGGCTTTTGTTCAAAAAAGACGAGGGCCAAATGTAGTAGGTCCTTTCGGTTTATTTCAAACTTTAGCAGACGCGCTCAAATATATCTTCAAAGAAATTATAATACCTGCAAGTTCGAATAAAATTATATTTATTTTAGCCCCAATAGTTACAATGACTTTAGCCCTTATTGCATGGGCAGTAATTCCTTTCAGTGAAGATTATGTTTTAGCTGACATAAATGTTGGTATCCTTTACATATTTGCAATTTCTTCTTTGGGTGTTTATGGAATAATAATGGGTGGCTGGGCCTCAAATTCAAAGTATCCATTTTTAGGCTCAATAAGATCTGCTGCACAAATGGTCTCTTATGAAGTTTCTATCGGAGTAATAATCATTAATGTTTTATTGTGCGTTGGTTCATTAAACTTAAGTGATATAGTTTTAGCTCAAGAGAAAATTTGGTTTGTAATTCCTTTATTCCCAATGTTTGTAATTTTCTTTATTTCCTCGCTTGCAGAGACAAATAGACCACCATTTGATTTACCTGAAGCAGAGGCTGAATTAGTTGCGGGTTATCAAACAGAGTATAGTGGCATGATGTATGCAATGTTTTGGTTGGGTGAATATGCAAATATTTTGTTGATGTGTGCGCTTGGATCAATTCTTTTTTTAGGTGGCTGGTTAGCACCAATAGATACCCCATTGTTTGAAATGGTACCTCCACCGGTATGGCTAATATTTAAAATTTTGTTTTTGTTTGTTTTGTTCGCACTTATAAAAGCTATTGTGCCAAGATATCGATATGATCAACTTATGAGGCTTGGATGGAAGGTTTTTTTACCTTTCTCGTTAATTTGGGTGGTATTAACTTCTGGTTATTTACTATATTTTGACTTATTACCTGTATATTAAACTATGAATATATTTCGAATATTTAAAACAGTATTTTTAATAGATTTTTTGACAGGCTTGTGGATAGCTATAAAGGAGTTATTTAAACCCAAAAAAACGCTTAATTATCCTTTTGAAAAAGGCAAGATTTCACCACGATATAGGGGAGAGCACGCCTTAAGAAGATATCCAAACGGTGAGGAAAGATGTATAGCATGTAAACTTTGTGAAGCTGTTTGTCCAGCTCAAGCAATAACAATAGAGTCTACAGCTAAAGAAGACGGAAGTAGAAAAACGACAAGATACGATATTGATATGCTAAAATGTATCTATTGTGGTTTGTGTGAAGAGTCGTGTCCGGTTGATGCTATAGTGCAAGGTCCTAACTTTGAATTTGCAACACATACTAGGGAAGAACTTTACTACAATAAAGAAAAGCTTTTAGAAAATGGAGATAGATGGGAGAATGTTTTAGCTGCAAATATAAAAGCTGATAACCCGTATAGATAATAGCAAATGTTAGCACACGCTATATTTTTTTATTTTTTTTCATTTGTTGCAATAATTTCTGCAATAATGGTAACTGCCTCAAAGAACACTGTTCATTCTGTTTTCTTTCTTATATTAGATTTTATATCGATTTCATGCCTTTTTATTATGATAGGTGCAGAATTTTTAGGAATGATAATGTTAATTGTTTATGTTGGAGCAGTTGCAGTTTTATTTTTATTTGTAGTTATGATGTTAAATGTTGCTCAGCAAAAAAATCAATGGTTCAAATCAAGTGAAACAAGCACTCATATACCAGTAGGACTAATTGTAAGTTTGATTATTTTTTTTGAATTAATAATCGTAATTGGAGGATGGAAATACAAACCTGACATTATCAAAAACTTTTCTGATAGTCTGATTTCAAATTCTACAAATACTCATACTATAGGGAGCGTATTATATACAGAATACATTCATCTATTTCAAATTTCAGGGATGATATTACTTGTAGCCATGATTGGAGCAATCGTTCTCACATTTAGGAAAAGAGAAGGAGTTAAAAGACAAAATTATTTTAGCCAAATATCTAGAGAAAAAAAACAAGGTGTTGAGCTAGTAGAAGTTAAATCAAATGAAGGGATTAAAATAGATGTTTGAAGTTTCCCTTGGGCATTATCTGACATTAGGGGCAATCATTTTTACTATTGGTATAATTGGAATATTCTTAAATAGAAAAAATGTAATTGTTATTTTAATGAGTATTGAATTAATATTGTTGGCAGTAAATATCAATCTAGTATCTTTTTCAATATTTCTTCAAGACTTATCCGGTCAAATATTTACTTTATTTATTTTAACTGTTGCAGCAGCAGAAGCAGCTATCGGTTTAGCAATAATAGTAGTCTATTACCGTAACGCAGGAACAATAAGAGTCGAAGAAATTGAAAATTTAAAAGGTTAATATGGAATATTTCATAGTTTTTCTACCATTGCTTGGTGCATTTATTGCTGGTTTTTTTGGTAATAAATTTGACCAAAAATATTCCCAATTTATGACAAGTCTTTTTGTCAGTATTTCTTCAATCCTTTCAATAATAGTATTTTTAAAAGTATTAAATTATGGATACTCAAATAATTTATTAATTTCTAATTGGATAAACTCAGGTACTTTAAATGTAAATTGGTCCATAAAAGTAGATGCACTATCCTCACTCATGATGGTTGTGGTAACGCTTGTTTCAGCGTTGGTTCATATCTACTCAATTGGTTATATGTCTCACGATCCTCACAAACCGAGGTTCATGTCTTATTTATCTTTATTTACATTTGCAATGTTAGTGCTGGTTACTTCAGACAATTTTTTACAATTATTCTTCGGGTGGGAAGGAGTAGGTCTCTGTTCGTATTTTTTAATTGGTTTTTGGTTTAAAAAAAAAGCTGCTAATGCGGCCGCCATTAAAGCTTTCGTAGTTAATAGAGTTGGAGATTTTGGTTTTGCTCTTGGTATTTTTTTAATTTTTTATTATTTTGGAACAGTTAGTTACGATGAAGTATTCAGTCAAATTCAAACCTTAAATGCAAAAAATATTAATTTTCTTGGTTTTGAATTTAAATCAATAGATCTAATTTGTATATTGTTATTTATAGGCGCGATGGGAAAATCAGCCCAGATTTTTTTACACACTTGGTTACCCGATGCAATGGAAGGACCAACACCTGTATCTGCATTAATTCATGCTGCAACAATGGTAACTGCAGGTGTTTTTTTAGTTGTAAGATGTTCTCCTATTTATGAATTTTCAGAATTAGCACTCAATATAATTACTGTTATTGGAATGAGTACAGCTTTTTTTGCTGCTACAATTGCATTAGTCCAAACCGATATAAAAAAGATAATTGCTTATTCAACATGTAGCCAGCTTGGATATATGTTTTTTGCAACTGGCGTAGGCGCATACAACGTTGCAATGTTTCATCTATTTACTCATGCTTTTTTTAAGGCTTTACTTTTTTTAGGAGCTGGTTCTGTAATACACTCTTTCAAAGATGAACAAGATATCGAAAAAATGGGTGGGGTTTACAAAAAGATCCCTTACACTTATGCCTTAATGCTGGTAGGCACATTAGCTTTAACTGGTTTCCCTTTTTTATCTGGTTTTTATTCTAAAGATGCAATTATTGAATTTGCCTACTTAAGAGGAAACTTAACTGGTATTTATGCAGCGGGTATTGGAATTGTTACTGCTATGTTAACAGCAATTTACTCATGGAGATTATTTTTTAAAACTTTTCATGGAAATTATAACAATCAAGAAGTCAAATACGAAAAAATTCATGAGTCACCGGCGGTGATGATTTTGCCACTTATAGTTCTTGGTTTAGGGTCAATTTTTGCTGGTTTCTTTTTCAAAGATTTATTAATAGGCAGTCAAAGTAGTGTTAATTTTTGGGGAGAGTCTATTAAATTTTTAGAGCCATTAAGTGAAGATCATCCACCGCTGTGGTTTATTTTGTTGACCCCGACTATAGTTACTTTAAGCATACCCATTTCTTACTACTTATTTTTAAAGGATAAGAGGGTATTAGAAAATTTTACAAAAACTAATTATCCATTAATAAATTTTTTAAAAAAGAAATGGTATTTTGATGAGCTTTATTCTTATATCTTTGTAGAACCTTGTAAAAAACTAGGTCTATTTTTTTGGAAAAAGATTGACGGATTAACAATAGATAGATTTGGACCAGATGGTATTTCAAATCTTATTAAAGGTTTGTCGATTAAAGCAGTTAAATTTCAGAACGGTTTTATTTATCAATATGCATTTATCATGTTGATTGGCTTTTCTTTAATACTAACTTACTTGATCATTAAATAATGAATTTTCCAATTATATCTTCACTAATCCTTTTGCCCTCAATTGGTGCGTTATTTCTTTTTTTTATTAATTCAAAAAATATTACTGGTATCAAGTATGTTTCTTTATTCGTATCAATCATTAATTTTTTAATATCTATTTATTTATGGTTTATTTTTGATCAATCTAGTTCTGAATTTCAGTTTGTAGAAAGTAGAGTTTGGATAAAAGATTTTATCAATTATAAAGTTGGAATAGATGGAATTTCAATATTATTTATCATTTTAACTACTTTCATAATCCCACTTTGTATTTTGTCAGTTAATTCATCTATAAAGAATAGACTTAAAGAATTTTTAATAGCAATCTTATTAATGGAAACTCTAATGATTGGAGTTTTTTGCTCTTTAGATTTGGTAATTTTCTACTTATTTTTTGAGGGAGGTTTAATACCAATGTTTTTAATCATTGGTATTTGGGGAGGTGAAAGACGTGTGTATTCTGCATTCAAGTTTTTTTTATTTACACTTCTTGGTTCAGTTTTAATGTTAATAGCGGTAATATCTATTTATTGGATAGCAGGCACGACCGATGTAGAGGAACTTTATAAGTTAGGCATTGATCCAAAATATCAAAACTTACTTTGGTTAGCATTCTTTTCATCTTTTGCTGTAAAAACACCAATGTGGCCAGTACATACTTGGCTCCCAGACGCCCATGTTGAAGCACCAACCGCAGGTTCAGTTTTATTAGCGGCAATTTTGCTAAAAATGGCAGGATATGGATTTATAAGATTTTCAATTGGACTATTTCCTGTTGCATCAGAATATTTTGTTCCGTTTATTTTTGTAATTAGTTTAATTGCAATTATTTATACTTCGTTAGTTGCCTTAATGCAGGATGACATAAAAAAACTAATTGCATATTCATCTGTAGCTCATATGGGTTTTGTGACATTAGGTTTGTTTACTTTCACACAACAAGGTGTTGAGGGAGGAATATTTCAAATGATTAGTCATGGCATTGTATCTGCTGCACTCTTTTTCTCAGTAGGTGTTGTTTATGACAGAACTCACTCAAGACTTATCAATGATTATGGAGGTTTGGTAAATGTGATGCCAAAATATTCTATTTTGTTAATGGTGTTTACTTTAGGTTCCTTAGGCTTACCAGGAACAACTGGTTTTATTGGTGAATTTTTAATTTTAATGGGAACATTTAACAAAAGCTTTTTAGTGGCAGCTATAGCAAGTTTGGGTGTAATTTTAGGTGCAGCATATATGTTATGGCTATACAAAAGAGTTGTATTTGGAGAATTAACAAATCAAAAATTATTAAAAATGATTGATCTGAACAAAGTTGAGTTATTTATTCTTACCTTATTAGC
>CABXSF010000011.1 GCA_902514805.1 uncultured Pelagibacteraceae bacterium
GAGTGGTATTATATCTTTTATTAATTGGTTTAGAATTTTCTCTATATTGCCAATATCTCCTTATTGAGGCTCTTGCTTTACCTGTTTTTGCTGTGCTCAACCAATGTAAAGAGGGTGATACTTTCTTTGATGTTATAATTTTCACTACATCTCCATTTCTAAGAATACTTTGTAAATGACTATCTTTACCATTTATTTCTGATCCAATGGCAGTATCTCCAACTTGTGTGTGTACAGCATATGCAAAATCTATAGGAGTGGCATCTTTTGGGAGTTTAATTACATATCCTTTTGGTGTGAAGCAAAATACATTTTCTTGAAACATTTGAAGTCTAGTATATTCATAAAAATCTTCAGGATTTTCGTTTCTCTCGATAATTTCAACTAAATCTTTCAACCAGTCATATTCTTTCCAAGTTAAAGAATTAAATTTTTCAGAAGATTTATATTTCCAATGAGAAGCAATACCTCTTTGAGCGTATTCGTGCATCTGCATTGTTCTTAATTGGATTTCAATAGGTCTTTTGTTAGGACCAATAATAGCAGTATGTAATGATTGATATTTGTTTATTTTAGGAGATGAAATATAATCTTTAAATCTTCCTGGTATACAATTCCACTTTTTGTGGAACACACCCAAAGTTTTATAACAATCTGATACATCATCAACAATTACTCTAAATCCAATTATATCTGTGATTTGTTCTAGCGATGTCCTTTTTTTTTGAATTTTTCTCCAAATAGAAAAAGGTGTTTTCTCTCTACCAAATATTTTAACGTTTAATCCTTCTGCTTTTAAAATCTTTTGAAACTCCTCAGAAATTATATTAAAATTTGAAAGATTATTTTCTTTAATCTCATCAAGTCTTTTCTTAACAAGGTACCTTGCTTCAGGATTTAAAATTCCAAAAGAAAGATCTTCTAGCTCATCTCTAATTCTATTCATGCCCATTCTGTCAGCTAAGGGAGCATATATTTCCATTGTTTCTTTGGCTTTTCTAATTTGTTTTTCTTTTAATTTTACAAACTTGATTGTTCTCATGTTGTGTAGTCTGTCAGCTAATTTTACAAGAAGAACTCTTATATCTTTGGACGTTGCTATGATCAATTTTCTAAAATTCTCAGCTTTAGAGTCTTGTGCTGCTTGATTTTCAAATGCAGAAATTTTTGTTACTCCTTCTACTAAATCTGCAACTTCTTGACCAAATTCTTCTTTGATTGTTTTATAAGTAGCTTTAGTATCCTCAATCGTATCGTGTAATAATCCAGTAGCAATAGTTGCGCTATCAAGTTTTAAGTCTGAAAGAATATTTGCTACAGCTATTGGGTGTATGATGTATGGCACGCCTTCATCCCTTTTTTGTTTCTTGTGAGCCTCAAGAGCAAAATTATAAGCTTTAGTTAAAGTTGTTGGATTTAAAAACTTATTATATTCTCTTACTTTATTTATTAATTCTTCAGATTTAAGCATGCTTAATTATACCATTTGTTTGGTAAATCTTTATATCACTAATTGACTTAGAGCTTAGTTTTTTTATTAAAATATCTATTTTTTGCTTACTTTTTGGATGTATCCAGTTTTTTTTTATTTCATATAATGGAATTAAAGTAAAATTTCTTTCATGCATTCTTGGGTGTGGAGTAATAATTTTTTTTCCTTTATAGATAATATTTTTACAAGAACTATTAAAATCAATAATATCAATATCGCAAGTTCTTGGAGCGTTTTTTATGCTTTTTTTTCTTCCTAATAATATTTCTATTTTTTTTATTTTCTCAAATAGATCAATTATTGTTAAGTCTGTTTTACATTCAATTATTAGATTTAAAAATTTAGGATTTGATTGGTTTGGCCACGATGATGTTTCATATAGTTTTGAAACTTTAAGAAAATAGCAAAATCGTGATAAATGAAACTTGGTTTTTTCAATGTTATCAGTTCTATTTCCTAAATTTGAACCAAGTGCCAATATAATCGTATTATGAAGACCTTCTAAAATATCTTGCTTTATCACGGTTCCAGTCCCTTGTTTTTTTTGTTTGTCGTTTATCAAATCTTTTCTTACCTTTTGCAACAGCAATCTCTAGTTTTGCTCTTCCTTTTTTAAAATACATTTTAAGTGGAATTAGTGATAATCCATCCCTATTAACTTTACCAATTAGTTTTTTTATCTCCCTTCTATTCAACAATAGTTTTCTTTCTTCTCTAGGGTTATGGTTTGTAAAACTTGCCTCTTTATAAATTGGTATATGCGAATTTACTAAAAAAAACTCACCATCTTTTTCAATAGCATAAGATTCTGCTATATTTACTTTTCCTGCTCTCACAGACTTGATCTCAGATCCTTTTAACACTATCCCTGCCTCTAAAATTTCATGAAAAAAAAAATCAAAAGACGCTTTTCTATTTAAACAGATTATTTTGAGTCCAGATTCTTTTTTTATCATGCTACAATAATTTTGCAGATAATAACGCTTCTTTTACTTTTTCCTTAGTGGATTCTTGTATTTTTACCAATGGAAGTCTAACATCATCACTACATAGACCCAATAGTTTGGCTGCATATTTTGCAGGTGCTGGATTACTTTCAATAAATAGAGCTTTGTGAAGTGGCTGTAGCAAAGTATCAATTCTTTCAGCCTCTTTGATTTCATTATCAGAATTTGATTTTGAAAATTTTTGAAAATCGGAACATAACTTAGGTGCTATATTTGCTGTTACTGAAATTATACCAACCCCTCCTCTTTTATTAAATTCAAAAGCAAGTCCGTCTTCACCGGTTAACTGAATAAAATCAGGTCCTAATTTTTTTAAAGTTTGATCAAGTCTATTTAAGTCTCCTGTCGCATCTTTTACACCGGCAATATTCTTAAGTTCATAAAGTCTTGCCATTGTATCAACTGACATATCAATGACGCAGCGACTTGGAATATTATAAATAATAATTGGCAAGCTTGTATTATCATTAATTGATTTATAGTGTTGATATAAACCTTCTTGTGTTGGTTTATTGTAATACGGGGTAACTACAAGCACACCATCTGCTCCTGCTTTTTCTGCGTGCTTTGTTAATGCAACAGCTTCTGTCGTAGAATTTGACCCAGTGCCTGCAATTACGGGAATTTTGCCTTTTGCTTCTTTAATACAAAGCTCAATGACTTTTTCATGTTCTTCATGGCTCAATGTGGGTGATTCACCAGTTGTTCCAGCAGGAACTAAACCGTTTGTACCATTTTCAATATGAAAATTTATTAATTTGATATAACAATCTTCATCTAATTTATTATTTTTAAACGGAGTTAATAATGCAACATTTGATCCTTTAAACATATAACTTTATAACATAGATTATCGATTCATTTACAAAAATATGATCTTTTTTAAAATATTTATCAAATTTATTTTAATCTTTCTCTTAATTTTAGGCTCATATTCATATTCAAATGAGTTAATTATTCCTCCAAAAAAACCGACATTATCTGCAGAGGTTAAAAAAAAGATTATATTAAAAAAGAATATTATACCTCCAAAAAAACCTACAGTTAAAAAAGAGAAAGAAGTTCAAGAAGAAAAAAAAGAAAAAGTCAAAAAAGTAGAATCTGATAAGGATTTTCAAAATATAGGGATTTTGCTACCTAAAAAGAAACCATTAATAATTGTTAAAAAGACAGAGCCAAAAAAGGAAAAAGTTAAGAAATCAAAATACTATAGTAAAAAAGACGTAAAAATAGCTCAACAATCTTTGGATTTAATTAAGAGAAAAAAGTGGCAAAGTGCAATCAAAATTGCTTCCCGTGCAAAAGATAAATCAATTTATGATTTCACAATGTGGCGATACTTATTAGAAAGAAACAATAATGCAAATTATTCTGACTATAGTTCATTTTTAAAAAGAAATGAAAGTTATCCTCGTCGTGGTAGAATTGAATATCTATCTGAAAAAAAATTATCAGTTAAAAAAATTGGTCACAAAAAAATAATAGATTTATTCGAGGATAAAAAACCATTAAGTGGATATGGGGAGATAGTTTTGGGGGAAAGCTTATTACAAAATGGGCAAAATGTAGACGGTATAAAGTTGATAAAAAAGGGATGGATCACTGCCGATTTATCTAAAGCAGAACTTAGGCCCACATACAAAAGAGTAAAAAAATATCTATCATCAGAAGACCATATTAGAAGGGCTGATTACCTAGCCTGGGAAAATAAATATTGGGATTTAAAAAGAATGTTGAGATATTTACCAAAAGATTATCAGCTTCTTTATACTGCGAGGCAATTATTAATGAGTAAGTCATATGGTGTAGACAATGCAATTTCAAAAGTGCCTGAAAGTTTCAGAAATGACCCAGGTCTTAACTATGATAGATTAAAATGGAGAAGAAAAAGAGGTCGAGTAGATAGCTCATTAGAAATTTTATTAAACATTAAAAATACTAAGAGTTATATGGTAAGACCAGACAAATGGTGGGTAGAAAGGTCAATTATTGGAAGATCGTTGATTTATAAAAAGAAATATCAAACAGCCTACAAAATTGTCAATAACCACTCATTAGAACAAGGAACTCCAGAATACGCTGAGGCAGAGTGGTTTAGTGGATGGGTTGCTTTAAGTTTCTTAAATGATCCAATTTTAGCAAGAGAACACTTTAAATCATTTTATCAAAATGTTGGCTATCCAATAAGTTTATCTAGAGGAGCATTTTGGTTAGGAAGAACGTATGAAAAATTGGGTGACCCCGTAACAGCTAATAAATATTACAGTGAAGCATCTAAATTTACAACTACATATTATGGACAACTTGCACACATGAAAATTAAACCAGACGAAACATTTTTTTTAAATGAAACCATGAAAGCAAACGACAAATATAAAAAAGAATTCAAGGATAAAAAATTATATAAACTTGTTTATTTGCTTCACGAGATTGAAAGAGATAAATATACAAAACATATTTTGCGTCATTTAGCTCTTGATAATATAGATCAAGGAAGTGAAGTTCTAGCTGCAGAACTTGCTACTGAAATTTCAAGATATGATTTTGCAATTCAGATATCTAAATTGGCATCTTATGAAAAAAGATTTCACAATCAATATAACTATCCTGTTATCAGTACACCAACTATGGTTGGAGGAAGAAAAATTCCTAACCCTGCATTGATACTTGCAGTTATTAGACAAGAGAGTGAATTTGACAGTAAAGCAAATAGTTATGCTGGTGCGAGAGGTATGATGCAACTTATGACTTACACAGCTAAGCTTGTTGCAAAACAAGCTAAGCTACCTTATTCAAAATCAAGATTAACTTCAGATCCTGAGTATAATATTAATTTAGGTTCACATTATTTAGCAGGACTAATTTTAGAATATGATGGTGCCTACCCTTTTGCTATTGCTGGTTATAATGCAGGTCCTAAAAGAGTAAGATATTGGAAGAAAATAAATAAAGATCCTCAAAAGGATCAGGTTGATTATGTAGATTGGATTGAACTTATTAAGTTTAAAGAAACCAGGAATTATGTTCAAAGAGTTTTAGAAAATTATAACGTTTATAGATACGTGCTAGAACAAAAACCTATCAAAATGAAAGATTTTTTCGCTAATTATCCCTTATATTAATTTCAGAGAAATGGCGGAAGGAGAGGGATTCGAACCCTCGGTACACCTTTTCAAGCGTACGGCGGTTTAGCAAACCGCTGGTTTAAACCAGCTCACCCATCCTTCCTTATATACTGTGTAACTTGAAATCATTGAATATTCAATATTTATCAAGTATTTTCTTAAGAAATGAAAAATAAATATTCAATATTTTCTTTAATAAAGAATGCTTTTAGCAATCATGAAAATTGGCAAAGAGCATGGCGAGATCCAGAGCCTAAAAAAGAGTATGATGCTGTAATTGTTGGTGGTGGCGGTCACGGTTTAGCCACTGCATATTATTTAGCCAAAAAACATAATTTAACAAACATTGCTGTCGTTGAAAAAGGTTGGATTGGTGGAGGTAACACAGGAAGAAATACTACAATTATTAGATCAAATTATTTATGGGACGCCAGCGCAGGTTTATATGATCATGCACTTAAGATTTGGGAAGGTTTATCTCAAGAACTTAATTATAATGTAATGTTTAGCCAAAGAGGAGTTATGAATCTAGCTCATAATTTACAAGATGTAAGAGATTTGAAAAGAAGAACTCACGCAAATAGATTAAATGGTATTGATGCTGTTTGGTTAGAAACAGATGAGGTAAAAAAGTTTTGTCCAATAATAAATACATCTCAAGATATTAGGTATCCCGTATTAGGTGGTACTTTACAAAAAAGAGCTGGTACAGCTAGACATGATGCCGTTGCTTGGGGTTATGCAAGGGGCGCAGATGAAATGGGAGTTGATATTATTCAAAATTGTGAAGTTAAAGGAATAAAAAGAAATGGGGATACGGTTGAAGGTTTAGAAACATCAAAAGGATTTATTAAAACTAAAAAGATTGGCATTGTTGCTGCAGGACACTCAAGTGTAATAGCAAATATGGCGGGACTTAAGTTGCCACTTGAAAGTAAACCTTTACAAGCACTTGTATCTGAGCCGGTAAAACCAATAATTGATACTGTTGTAATGTCAAATGCTGTTCATGCTTATGTAAGTCAATCAGATAAAGGTGAATTAGTTATTGGTGCAGGAACAGACTCATATATTTCTTACACTCAAAAAGGTAGTTTCAATATTGTAGAGGAGACACTTAAAGCTATTTTAGAATTATATCCAATTTTTAGTCGAATGAAGATGTTAAGGCAATGGGGTGGTATTGTTGATATATGTCCAGATGCAAGCCCTATAATAAGCAAAACATCTATCAAAGGACTTTATTTTAATTGTGGTTGGGGAACTGGTGGATTTAAAGCTACACCTGGTTCCGGCGATTTATTTGCTCACACAATTGCTAATGACGAACCTCATAAATTAAATGCTGCATTCAACATTAATAGATTTGTAAGTGGTGATCTAGTAGACGAACATGGAGCAGCAGCCGTTGCCCACTAATGTTTTTAATTAATTGTCCTTATTGCGGTGTAAGAGATCAATCAGAATTCGTTTCTGGTGGCGAAGCACATATAGCAAGACCAAAACAACCAACTGAATTAAATGATGATCAATGGGCAGAATATTTGTTCATGAGAAAAAATATTAAAGGTATTCAATTTGAAAGATGGAACCACGTGCATGGATGTAGAAAATGGTTTAACGTAGCTCGTGATACCTCAAATGATAAAATAGAAAAAATATACAAAATGGGTGAACAACCACCAAAAATATAATGTCCAAAAATCTAAGAATAAATAATAAACAATTTGTAGATGAAACAAGAAAACTATCTTTTGTTTTTAATGGAAAAAAATTACATGGCTATAAAGGTGATACACTAGCATCTGCCCTACTTTCAAATGGTATTCATCTTGTGGGAAGAAGTTTTAAATACCATAGACCAAGAGGAATAATGACTTCTGGTTCTGAGGAACCAAATGCAATTCTTCAAATAGGAAATGACGATGCTTTAACTGAGCCTAATGTAAGAGCTACCGAAATTGAGTTATATGATGGTTTAGTTTGTAACAGTCAGAATTGTTGGCCAAGTGTAAAATTTGACATAGGCGGGATAAATAACTTTTTATCACCTCTACTCCCTGCGGGTTTTTATTATAAAACTTTTATGTGGCCTGCAAATTTTTGGGAGAAGTACGAATACTTTATTCGTAAGTCTGCTGGTTTAGGAAAATCCCCAACAAAACAAGATCCAGACATGTACGACCATAGATATATACACTGTGATATTTTAATAGTTGGAGGTGGTGTTTCTGGTTTAATAGCGGCTAAAATAGCTTCTGATGATAATAAAAAAGTTTTATTGTTAGAGGATAAGGAATTGCTAGGAGGTTCATTAATTTATGATGATAGTGATATTTCTAAAATCGATGATCAGAAAAGCAGTGAATGGTTAAAAAAACTAATTGATAATATTAAAAAGGATCAAAATATAACTATCAAAACTAGAACAAGTCTTGCTGCATATCATAATTACAACTTTTTACTAGCAAGACAAAATTTAACTGATCATTTAAGTGTTAGTGATCGTAATAATAAAATTAGACAAAGACTTTACAAAATAAGGGCAAAAAAAGTAATTATCTCCACAGGTGCTATAGAGAGACCTCAAGTTTTTCATAACAACGATAGACCTGGAATAATGTTGGCGTCTGCTGTTAAAAAATACATTGACTATTATGGTGTCAGATGTGGTTTAGAAAATGTTATATTTACCAATAATGATAGTGCTTATGAAACAGCTTTATCTTTATATAAATCAGGCACAAAATTAAATGCAATAGTAGATATTAGAGATAATTCGTCTTCAGAAATTGTAAATCAAGTTAAAAGTTTAGGAATACAAATTTATTGGAACCATACAATAGTCGACACTAAAGGTTACAAAAGAATTAATAAGGTAACGATAATGAAGCTTAATGATAAAGGTAATGATGTTATCGGAAAAAAAATTGAATTAAATTGTGATTGCTTAGCAATTTCTGGTGGTTGGACACCGATGGTTCATTTGTTTACACAATCAGGTGGTAAACTTAGGTTTGATAATAAAGATAACATTTTTGTTCCAGATAAAACAAATTTAGATCAATTGAGTATTGGTTCTGCAAAAGGAGATTTTGAATTAGATGAAGTTTTAAAAAATTCAATAAAAGATACCAAAAAGTTTTTACAGATTGAAAATTCTAATTTTGATAAAATTAATGTTAAATGTTCCAAGGAAAAAGAGAAAAAAAATATATGGTTACTTCCATCAGATAAACCATTAAGTAATACAAAACCATTTTTAGATTATCAAAATGATAGTACAGCAAAAGATATAAAATTAGCTTTAAGAGAAGGCTTTAAATCAATTGAGCACGTAAAAAGATATACAACGACTGGAATGGGCACAGATCAAGGTAAACTTGCTAACATGCATGCATTAGGTATAGTTGCAGATACAACTAATACCAATATGGGTGATCTAGGTACAACAACGTTTAGACCTCCGTATACTCCACTCACTTTTGGCACCATAGTAGGTAGAAATGTTGGACAATTTTTTGATACTTTTAGAAAAACACCTATGCATGAATGGCACGTTGATAAAAGTGCTAAGTTTGAAAATGTCGGACAATGGAAACGTGCTTGGTATTATCCAAAAGATACTGAAACAATGCATGATGCTGTACAAAGAGAAAGTAAAGCTGCAAGAGAGTCTAGTGGAATATTAGATGCTTCAACACTCGGCAAAATCGACATTCAAGGAACTGATGCAAATGAATTTCTAAATAGGGTTTACACAAATGCTTGGTCAAAATTGCAAATAGGTAAGTGTAGATATGGTTTAATGTTAAATGAAGATGGTATGGTTTACGATGATGGAGTTACAACAAAACTGGGTGAAAATCACTATTTGATGACAACAACAACTGGTGGTGCTGCAAATGTCATATCTAAACTTGAAGATTATTTGCAAACAGAATGGCCAGAATTAGATGTATTTTTAACATCAGTTACTGATCATTATGCAACAGCGTGTGTATGCGGTCCAAACGCAAAAAAAATCATTAATAAAATTTTTAAAGATTTGAATTTATCTGATGAAAGTTTTCCACACATGTCATTTAAAGAGGTAAAGCTAGGTAATATAAATTGTAGAATTATGCGAATAAGTTTTACAGGTGAGCTAAGTTATGAAATCAATGTGGAAGCATCATATGGTAAATATATTTGGGAAAAATGTATTGAAGCTGGAAAAGAATTTAACATTACTCCTTATGGAACTGAAACTATGCACCTTTTAAGGGCTGAAAAAGGATTTATCATAGTTGGCCAAGATACTGATGGAACGATGACACCAGTAGATCTTCAAATGGATTGGATAATTAGTAAAAAAAAATATGACTTTATTGGTAAACGATCTCTATATAGGAGCGACACTATTAGAGAAGATAGAAAACAATTAGTCGGACTTTTAACTGATGACCCTAATGAAATTTTAGAGGAAGGTGCTCAAATTGTTAAAGATGAAAATAAAAAGCCTGTTAATATGCTTGGACATGTAACTTCAAGCTATTTCAGTCCAACTTTAAAAAAATCTATTGCTTTAGCAGTTTTGAAAGAGGGTAAACAACTTAAGGGACAAAAACTCTTAGTACCGATGATAAATAAAACAATTAAAGTAACTGTATCAGACACTGTCTTTCTTGATAAAGAAAATGAAAGAATAAATGGATAACATTAATACAGCTATTAAAGACAAAAGAGAATATTCAGACTTGAATTTAAAAGAGGTAGAACCAATTACTAAAATTAACTTACGAGGAAAAAAAAGAGAATTTTTTACAAAAGTTGGTCAAGTGCTTTCTGTTATTTTACCAACAGAAAGCAATACGTCTACAAGTAATCAAGAGTTAAGTGCTTTATGGTTAAGTCCAGATGAATGGATGATTTATACAAATACTATGAATAAAGAAATTTTTGACAGAGTTTTTAAAGAAATTTCGTCACTTAACTATGGCGCTGTTACTAATGTGAGTGACCAATGGGTGTGTATTAATATTTCTGGGGATAAATTATACGAATTGCTCTCAATGAGTTGTCCATTTGATTTCTCAAAATTCAAAGTTACTAAAGGATCCACAACCCAAACTATAATTAATCATATTGATGTAATCATTCATAACCTGGGTGATAACAATATAAATTTATTCGTAAGACGATCGTTTTCTAACCATTTATGGGATTGGCTTAATGATGGGGCGAATCTATTGTAAAATTAAACTGCGTCAAGGTTAGCATAGAAAAATATCATAAATTACCTTATTAAATTCTTATGAAAAAAATTATCATAATATTATTTACTTTATTATTCTCATTTTCAGCAAACGCTTCTTCTTTAGACAAAATTCTTTCAAACGGAGAATTAAGAGTTGGTACGACTGGAGACTGGGATCCAATGACTATAAAAGATCCATCTACAAATACTTATAAAGGTTTTGATATTGACGTAATGAATGAACTTGCAAAAGACATGGGTGTAAAAATTAAGTTTGTTCCCGCTGAATGGAAAACTATAGTTTCAGGAATAACTTCAGACAGATATGATATTTCAACAAGTGTAACAAAAACTCCTAAAAGAGCAGAAGTAGCAGGTTTCACGGAGACCTATTATAAATATGGAACTGTTCCACTGGTTTTAAAGAAAAATTTAAGTAAGTTTTCAACTTGGGATTCTCTTAACAATAAAGATATTACAATCGCAACAACGCTTGGAACTTCACAAGAAGAAAAAGCTAAAGAATTTTTTCCTAAATCAAAATTAAATTCAGTAGAGGCACCTGCAAGAGATTTCCAGGAAGTGCTAGCAGGAAGAGCTGATGGTAATATTACAAGTTCAACCGAAGCAAATAAATTAGTTATCAAGTATCCACAATTAGCAATTGTTCCAGATGGTGAAAAAAATCCTGCTTTCTTAGCGATGATGGTAGGTAAAAATGATGATAAGTGGAGAAATTACGTTAACGATTGGATCAATAAAAAAAAGAAATCTGGTTTCTTCAAAGAACTTTTAGCAGAATATAATCTTAAAAGCCTATAATAAATTAGCTATTAATAATTAATTCTTTATAAATATAAGTGTGAAAAACTTATTTTTACTATTTTCATTGTTATTCCTATTATCATGCGGAAAACAAGAGTTGGATTGGTTAATAATATCTCCTAACAATGTTAACGGTTTAACCAATCTAAAATTTTTGTTAAGTGGGTTTACAACTACTATTTTTATATCCATCGTATCAATATCTCTATCAATAGTATTAGGGCTAATAGTTGCTATTCCATCTTTAGCCAAAAATAAATTTTTAACATACTTTAATATAGGTTATGTCGAAATAGTTAGAGCTATACCTTTGTTGGTTTTGATTTTATGGATTTATTATGGATTACCCATTATGACAGGAATAAGTTTTAGTCCATTTGTATCTGGTATTATAGCTTTATCTATAAGTGAAAGCGCATTTCAAGCTGAAATTTTTAGAGCTGGAATAAATTCAATTAGAAAACCTCAATGGGAAGCTGGTAGTTCTTTGGGACTTAATTTTTTTAGAAAATTAAGACTAGTCATTCTTCCTCAAGCTATAAGAAATATACTACCTGCTATTGGAAATCAGTTTGTATACGTTCTAAAAATGTCTTCTTTAGTTTCGATTATTGGTATTGGAGATTTAACTAGAAAAGCAAATGAGCTTGTTGTTACTACATATAGGCCTTTAGAAATCTATACGGTTTTGATCTTAGAGTATCTTATATTAATTTTAATTGTATCATTCTTAGTAAGGCGGCTTGAAAAAAGAATGAAAAAAAATAGTTAATCTAACTTTTTATAAAAAAATATTTTTTATTATCTTTAAAGATATAATTAAAAAATGTTCCTATAAAAAATAGTACCAATAATCCCATTAACCAATTTGTAACTAATATTGTATAAAAGATATCGCTGTAACCCCCTCCTTTAATATTAATCACATACCATAAACATAAAAAAGGAATTGCAGTAAGCCTTAATATACTCATATACAAACTAAAGATAGGTTTTTTAAGAGCCTGAAATACAGCAGTAGTAATAAAAAAAGTTGGATATATTGGGCCTATCAATGCTGCAATCTTTAAATATAAAGATCCAAATTTAATAGTTTCTGGATCGTCAGTAATTAATCCAAGGAGAGTTTCTGCCCCGAAATATAAAATAAAGCCAGCCATGATCATAAATGAACAACCAAATATTAATGCTTTTTTATAAAGATCTCTTATTCTTTCAAAATTTCTAGCTCCGAAATTTTGACCACCAATTGATAATACTGCCGTATTCAATGCTATGACTGGTAATAAAAAAACTTGTTCTATTCTAAGTGCAGCTCCATAACCAGCTGCTGCAATATCTCCAAATTTTCCTACAAAGTAAAGCACATTAAATATACCCACACCGATTAACAACATGCTAAACATGATTGGCACGGATTGAAAAGTAAGATTACTTAAAAAGTTAATTTTTGGAATAAAACACTTTCCATATAAATACTCTTTTAGTTTACAGCTATAAACTTTTTGCGCTAAATAGATTGTTCCAATAAGTTGGCAAATAACTGTAGCAATTGCAATACCTGAAATTCCAAAAGCAGGTATTATCGAAAAACCGAAAATAAAAATTGGATTAAGTATGATGTTTAAAAAAAAAGTAAATATAAGGACATTTCTATAACTTTTTGTATCTCCTTGAGCGTTTAATGTTCCATTTAAAGATATTTGGACCAATACTATTACTGTGCAATAAAAAATTATATCTAAATATTCCCTAGTCAAAATAATATTTTCTGGAGAGGACCCTAATAGTTGAAGAAGATAATTGGATGAATTAATTCCAATAAATGTGACTAATAATGAAATAACTATTGCAAAAATTATTGATTGAGCCACATATAATGAAGCGACTTTTTCTTTTTTTTCACCTATGGAGTTTCCTATTAGTGTATTGGTACCAGCTCCAATACCAACACCTATTGCGATTATGATAAAATAAATTGGAAACGATTTTGCCAGAGCGCTTAGCGCATCAGGTGATATTTTTCCAGCAAAAAAGGTATCAACTAGATTATAAAAAGTCTGAAATAAAGATCCTATACTCGCAGGGAATGTAACTCTCCTTAGAAGCTGCCACATTGGATCCACAGTTAAATTAATCTTCTTAGCCATCTATTTATAAATTTTTTTAAACATGTAATTTTTCTTTTCTTTTTTTGCTTTATCAACTTGACTTTGTCTCATTCTAAATCTTTTCTTTTGTTCTTCGCTTGATTTATTATAACAATTAGGACAAGAAACGCCTTTTTCAAATTTTACAGACTTCTTATCTTTAACAGAAATAGGCTCTCTACATCCAGCACAAATTGAATATTTACCTATATTTAAACTATGGTTCACAGATACACGATTATCAAATACAAAACATTCCCCTTTCCATAAGCTTTCTTTTCTGTCGATTTTTGACAAATAATTAATAATGCCACCTTTTAATTGAAAAACATTTTTATAACCTTTGTTATATAAATAATCGCTTGCCTTTTCACATCGAATACCTCCTGTGCAAAACATTCCAATTTTCGAATCTTTATTAAACTTTTTAAAATATTTAGAAAAATCTCTAAAAGTATTTAATTTTGGATTTATTGATCTCTTGAAAGTCCCAATCCTAAACTCAAAATCTTTTCTAGTATCAATTATATAGTTGTCTTTCTTTAAAACAAAATTATTCCATTCTTCGGGAGAAAGATGATTAATTTTAACTTTTTTTTTTAGTCTTTTTCCAATTGGGACAACTTCCTTTTTAACCTTCACTCTCCCCTTGTAAAATGGAATAAATCTATTAGAAGAAATATTTTCATTATCAAATTTTGTAATAGCAAAGATTTTTTTTAGATTTATTTTTATTTGTTTAGTATTTTTTTTTAGGAAAGAAATCGATCCGTTAATCCCCTCAGGTGAAATAATTATAGTTCCTTTAATTTTATAAACATCGATGATATTTTGAAGTTTATCTTTAATTTTACTGATCTTTTTTAATTGTTTAAATTTATAAAAACCAAAGATGGTATACATTATAATTTTCTACAAATTGAAAAACCATCACCAATTGGGATAATCATGTTTTCAACTCTTACATCATTATTAACATAAGAATTAAAATCTCGAATTATTTCAGTTAAGTGTTCTTTATTGTTTTTATCTATAACTTCGCCATGCCACAAGACATTATCAATAATTATAAAGCCATCCTTTTTTAATAAGTTAAAAGACAATTCATAATATTTTTTGTAATTTTCTTTATCTGCATCTATAAAAATCAAATCAAACATTTTTTTTTTGCTGATTAATTTATTAATTCCATTGATAGCTTCATCAATGATTATATCAATTTTTTCCGAAACTTTTGCTTTTTCAAAGAAGTTTTTCGCTACTAATGAAGTTTCTTTATCCTTATCGATAGTGGTGATCTTAGAGTCGCTTTCTAGACCAATGCACATGCTTAGTGTGCTTAGACCGGTAAAGGTACCAATTTCTAAAATTTTTTTAGGTTTAAATAATTTTGTTACTAAATATAAAAAATGACATTGATTGATTGAAATTTGTAATTTCTTTTTTTTTCCAAGTGTATCGTTATGCTTAATAATTTCATCTTGTACTGGATGTAACTTTAAAGAGTGTTCATCAATATATTTTTCTATTTGCTTATTAATAGGTAAATTTGAACTCATGCTAGTTCAATTTTTTCTTCAAGATATCATTTACTAACTTAGGATTAGCCTTGCCATCTGTCTTTTTCATAACTTGACCAACAAAAAAACCAAACAATTTATCTTTACCAGATTTGAATAATTCAACATTTTTAGGATTTTCTTTAATTACGTCATCTACAATTTTTTCAATTTCTTTAGGATTGCTTTGTTGTTTCAATCCTTTTTCATCAATAATACTTTTTGGATCTTTACTTTCATTTGCCATTATTTCAAAAACTGTTTTTGCAATTTTGCCAGAGATAGTTCCATCTTTAATCAAGCTAATTAAAGTTGATAAATTTTTAGATGAGATAGGACTTTGTGATATTTCTAAATTTCTATCATTAAGCAATGCAAATAATTCACCTGTTATCCAGTTTGTTGCTAACTTAATGTCTGAATTTTTAATCACATCTTCAAAATATTTTGATGTTTCAATATCAGAAACCAATATGTTGGCCTCGTATGGAGTTAACTTAAACTTATCTACAAATCTTTTTTTCTTTTCATCAGGTAATTCAGGTATTTCTTTTTTTATCTTTGATATGAAATCATCAGTTAATTCAAGGGGCAATAAGTCAGGATCAGGAAAGTATCTATAATCATGAGCATCTTCTTTTGATCTCATAGATCTGGTTTCATTTTTTTTTGTATCAAATAGGCGAGTTTCTTGGGCAATAGAGCCTCCCTCTTCTAATATGTCAGCCTGACGATTTGCTTCATATTCAATTGCCATTTGCATAAACTTTATAGAATTAACGTTTTTAATTTCACATCTTGTGCCTAATTTCTTATCCCCTGTCTTTCTGATTGAAACGTTCACATCAGCTCTTAAAGATCCTTCTTGCATATTTCCATCACAAGTTCCAAGATATCTCATAATTGATCTAAGTTTTTTGATGTATAAGTTTACTTCCTCTGGAGATCTTAGGTCTGGTTTGCTTACTATTTCCATAAGAGCAACTCCAGATCTATTTAAATCTACGAGAGTGTTTTGGGGATCAATATCATGTATACTTTTTCCTGCATCTTGCTCTAAATGCAATCTTTCAATACCAACTTTTTTTTCTCCATCTGGTAAATCTAATAAAATTGAACCTTCACCAACTATTGGATCTTTGTATTGAGAAATTTGATATCCTTGTGGTAAATCAGCATAAAAATAGTTTTTCCTATCAAAAATTGATTTTTTATTTATTGCTGCATTGAGACCTATGCCTGTCTTTACTGCTTGCTTAATACAAAATTCATTTATTACTGGTAGCATTCCAGGAAATGCGGCATCCACCAAACTCACTTGAGTGTTAGGTTCTGCACCAAAGGTTGTAGGAGAGTCAGAAAATAGTTTCGATTTGGAAAGAACTTGAGCATGAACTTCTAAACCAATTATTACCTCGTATTCTGAGTTACCTCTCTTGATCAAATATTCTTTATCTTTGCTCATTTAATCCACCAATCTTGCAAATTATTTTTGAAACTTAATTCTTTTTCCATTGAATATGAAATATCTAATAAATTTTGCTCTTCAAATGCCTTACCTATTAACTGTAAACCTAAAGGATAATTATTTTTATCTTTACCTGCTGGAATAGATATAGCTGGTAGTCCCGACAAATTAACTGGAACTGTAAAGATGTCATTAAGATACATTGATACAGGATCGTCTGTTTTATCACCAATCTTAAAGGCTGAGCTAGGTGTGGAAGGAGTTAAAATTGCTTCTACTGATTTATAAGCTTCATCAAAATCATTTTTGATTAATCTTCTAATTTTTTGTGCTTTTAAATAATAAGCATCGTAATAACCAGATGACAAAACATATGTTCCAATCATTATTCTTCTTTTTACTTCATCACCAAAACCTGCTGATCTTGTATTTTCATACATACTGATCAAATTTTCTCCCTCAGAACGATATCCATACTTTACTCCATCATACCTAGCTAAGTTAGAAGATGCTTCAGCAGGTGCAACTATATAATAAGCAGGCAATGCGTACTTAGTGTGAGGTAAAGATATATCAATAATTTTAGCTCCTAATTTTTTTAATAAAGAAATTCCTTCTTGCCACAAACTTTCAATCTCCTTGGGCATGCCATCAACTCTATATTCTTTTGGAATACCAATTTTTTTTCCTTTTATATTAGAACTTAACGATTTGAAATAATCACCTCTCTTAAAATTTACCGAAGTTGAGTCTTTAGTATCATACTTGCTTATTACATCTAACATTAATGCAGCATCCGACACATCCTGGGTCATTGGTCCTGCTTGATCTAACGAAGAAGCAAATGCAACAATACCATATCGAGAACAACTGCCATATGTTGGTTTCAATCCTACGGTACCAGTAAAAGACGCTGGTTGTCTTATTGAGCCACCAGTATCAGTTCCTATTGTTGCTGGTGTCAATTTAGCTGCAAGTGCTGAAGCTGATCCACCTGATGACCCACCTGGCACAACTTTTTTACCAACTGGACTTTCAACATTTCCGAAAAAACTAGTTTCATTTGATGAACCCATTGCAAATTCATCACAATTGAGTTTTCCAAGTAAAATAGCCCCTTCATCCCATAAATGCTGGGTTACAGTGGACTCGTAACTAGGAATAAAATTTGAAAGTATTTTACTTCCAGCTGTTGTCTTTAGATTATTGGTACAAAAAAGATCTTTAATAGCAATAGGTACTCCAGGGAGTTTGTAATCAAAATTTCCCTTTTCGTCAAATTTTTTGGCTTTTTCAATTACATTTTCAAAATCGGTAGTGATGTATGTATTCAAATCTTTCGATTTTTCAGCTCTTTCAATATATGCGTTTGTAATTTCTTGAGAAGATAATTCTTTCTTTTTAATTTTATCAATTAAAGCTGATAAAGTAAGATTTATTATATCACTCATTCTACAACCTTTGGTACGACAAAAAAATCTTTATTTTCGTCTGGTGAATTTTTTAAGATTTGTTCTCTAATATTTTTTGTTTTGACCTCATCACCTCTAAATTTCAATGATGTTTCTGCAATTGATGTCAGTGGGTCAACTTTTTTAGTATCGACTTTATTTAGCACTTCGATAAATTCAAAAATAGAATTTAGATCTTTTTCTAGTTCTTTTGCTTTTTTATCATCTATGGAAATTCTTGATAATTTTGCTATATGTTTAATTGTTTTAAGATCTATGCTCATATGATAATTAAATTTAAAGGAAAAATATCATTATATAAGAAAAAAACAATATGATCACTTTAAAGGAACTCAAGTCTAAAATTGATAAAAACGCAAGGTTAATTGGTTTAGATCTCGGAAAAAAGAGAATTGGTGTTTCAATCTGTGACCATAAACGAATTATAGCGACTCCTTTTAAAACTATAGAATATGTTGATCATGCAAATTTTATCACTGAACTTTTAAAAATAATTGATCAAGAAAATATAAAGGCTATTGTTGTAGGAAATCCATTGAATATGGATGGGAGTAAAGGCCCCTCTTCTCAATCAGCTTTAGACAAGGCTAAGATGATTGAGAGTAAAACAAATACACCTGTGGCTTTATGGGATGAGAGATTATCAACTGTCGGTGCCTTTAAGATATCAAGTCAATTAGACATTAATGTAACTAAAAGAGTTCAAAAAATAGATGAAAATGCAGCTACGTTTATATTGCAGGGAGCAATTGAATTCTTAAATAATTAAGCTTGCAATATCAATGCTTTAAAGCTATAGAGTTGGTTTTAATGGCTATAAACAATAACGCTATTAAAATTTCTCAAAAACACCTACTAGGTATCCAAGATCTTTCTATTTCAGATGTAAAACTTATCCTAGATGAATCGAAGAAATTTATTTCACTTAATAAAAGTAAAAACAAAAAGTTAGATATTCTTAGAGGAAAAACTCAAATAAATCTTTTTTTTGAACCTTCGACGAGAACCCAAAGTTCTTTTGAACTAGCTGGAAAGAGACTTGGTGCAGATGTTATGTCAATGAATATAACTAATTCTGCTATTAAAAAAGGTGAAACATTAATCGATACTGCAATGACACTAAATGCAATGCATCCAGATATAATTGTAGTAAGACATAAAGATAGTGGTGCGTCAAATCTTCTTTCACAGAAAGTAAATTGTTCAGTTTTAAATGCTGGTGATGGTAGACGGGAACATCCAACACAAGCTCTACTTGATGCGCTTACAATAATTGAAAAAAAGAAAAAAATTGAAGGTTTGCGAATTGCTATTTGTGGAGACATTTTACACTCAAGAGTAGCTAGATCAAATATTTTTTTGTTAAACATGTTAGGTGCTGAGGTCAATATAGTTGCTCCAACAAATCTCATGCCAAAAGATATTGAAAAATTTGGAGTTAAAACATTTTCAAATATGAAAGAAGGTGTGAAAGATTGTGATATAGTTATGATGTTAAGGTTACAAAATGAGAGGATGAGTAGTTCATTTTTGTCATCAAATAGAGAATACTATGAGTATTATGGCTTAACTCCTGACAAACTAGAAAAAGCAAAGAAAGATGCGATAATTATGCATCCTGGACCAATGAATAGAGGTATTGAAATTGATACCAAACTTGCTGATGATATAAATAAAAGCGTAATCAAAGAACAGGTTGAGTTAGGTGTTGCGGTAAGAATGGCTTGTTTAAAAATTTTTTGTGAAAAATGAAGAAACAATATTTTTTAAATGCAAACATAGTTGATCCAGCTAATTCTGTGGAGGAATTAGGTGGTTTAATTATTAATGAGAATGGAAAAATTGAGGCAATAGGAAAAAAAGTAAATAAAAATAATATACCCTCACGTGAAAAATTCATAGATCTCAAAGAAAAATATATATTTCCGGGTTTAATCGATATGAGGGTTTTTGTTGGGGAGCCAGGCTTTGAGTATAAAGAGAATTTTAAAACATTAAGTAATGCCGCATTAGCAGGTGGGGTTACATCTGTTGTAACAATGCCAAATACTTCACCTGTTATTGATAACGTTTCCATGGTCGACTTTTTAAAAAGAAGAGGACGAGACAAATCAAAAATAAATATATATCCAACAGCTACCTTAACTAAAAATCTTGAAGGTAATAATATGAATGAGTTTGGCCTTTTACAAAAAAAAGGGATAATTGGTTTTACAGACGGAATAAAAACAATTCAAAACACAAGAGTAATGTCCAGAATAATGAAATCTGCTTACGATTTAAACTCTTTAATCATACAACATGCTGAAGATTTTGAATTAGCAATGAACGGTCAGGTCAATGATGGAATTATCGCAACTAAATTGGGTCTGCATGGAATACCAGATTATGCAGAGAAAATAATCGTTGAAAGAGACTTAAGTTTACTTCAGGATTATAATTGCAGATATCATATTTCACAAATATCTTCAGCAAAATCATTAGAAGTAATCAAACGTAGTAAAGATAACGTAAACTTTACAACTGGAGTTTCTATTAATAATTTATCACTCAACGAAAATGATATTGGAGATTTTAGAACTTTTTTAAAACTTTCACCACCACTTCGAACAGAGGATGACAGACTTTCATTAATAAAAGGTATTAATCAGGATTTAATTGAAGTTATAAATTCAGATCACAAACCTGAGGATGAAGAGTCGAAAAGGTTAACATTCGCACAAGCTGCAACTGGAGCATCAGGTATAGAAACTTTATTATCCCTCGCATTAGAGTTATTTCATAATGAGTCTATAAAACTATCTAAAATAATTCAGTGTTTAACAAGCAATCCTGCAAAAATATTAAAGATAGATAAGGGAAGTTTGTCTATAGGAAATGATGCTGACTTCTGTATAGTCGATTTATTTAAACCTTGGATAGTTAAAAAAGAAAATATGATCAGTAAGTCTAAAAATACATGCATCGAAGATAAAAAACTTCAAGGTAAAGTACTTAATACATATTTTAAAGGTGTAGAACTATATAAATGCTAAATATTGAGTTATTTTTAATTATATTAGTAAGTTATTTATTTGGATCCATACCCTTTGGATTACTTTTAACCAAAATTTTTTTAAGAAAAGATATTCGTAAGATAGGATCTGGTAATATTGGTGCTACAAATGTATTAAGAGCTGGTAACAAAATTTTAGGCTACTCAACTTTAGTTTTCGATATATTAAAAGCTGTTCTTCCAATTTTATATATAAAATTTTTCATGAGTGATTATTTATATATATCTGCATTATCAGTTTTTATAGGACACGTCTTTCCTATTTGGTTAAAATTTAAAGGTGGTAAAGGCGTTGCATCTTATCTTGGAATTCTCTGTTGTTTGGATGTTTTGACTGCTTTAATTTTTGGAGTCGTCTGGATTTCTTTTTTTGTACTTTTTAAATTTTCATCATTAAGTTCTTTAATTGCAAGTTTAACAATTCCAATTTTTCATTTTTTTTATAATTCTAATTCTGACTACTATTTTTACTTTATGATGTTCATTTTGATTTTTTTCACCCATAGAGAAAATATAAAACGCTTGAGAAATAATACAGAATCTAAATCAAAAATTTATTAATTTGACTATCAATCCTATTTATGTTTTTTTATTTACATGAATCTAGTAATTGTTGAAAGTCCCGCTAAAGCAAAAACAATAAATAAATATCTAGGAAACGATTATACAGTGCTCGCTAGTTATGGACACATCAGAGATCTTCCATCCAAGAATGGCTCAGTAGATCCTGAAAATGAATTTAAGATGATTTGGGAAATTGATACTTTTTCTAAAAAATATTTAAAAGAAATTTCTGATGTAGCAAAAGACTCTAAAAAAATAATACTTGCTACCGACCCTGACAGAGAAGGTGAAGCAATTGCGTGGCATGTTAAAGAATTTTTAAATGAAAAAAAATTACTTAAGGACAAAAAAATTGAAAGAGTTGTTTTTAATGAAATAACTAAAAAAGCAGTCACAAATGGAATAGAAAATCCAAGAGAAATAGAATCTGATCTTGTAAATGCTTACATGGCAAGACGTGCCTTAGATTATTTAGTAGGTTTTAATATTTCTCCCATACTTTGGACTAAACTCCCAGGGTCTAAATCAGCTGGTAGAGTACAATCTGTTGCTCTGAGACTTTTAACCGAAAGAGAACATGAAATCGAAATTTTTAAACCTGAAGAATTTTGGTCTTTAAAAGTAAATTTTAAAACAAATGATGGAAATTTAATAACATCAAATATTTTTCAAATTGATAATAAAAAAATTGAAAAATTTAGTTTCAAAAATAAAAACGATATTAATCGAGCAATAGAAAAAATAAAAAACGATAAATATAAAATTACAGATATTACATCAAAAATATATTCTAGAAATCCCTCTGGACCTTTTACAACATCAACATTACAACAATCAGCTTCAAGTAAGCTTGGTTTTGGTGCCTCAAGAACAATGCAAATTGCCCAAAGGCTGTATCAAGGTATTGAAATTGAAGGTGAAACTAAAGGATTAATAACTTACATGCGAACAGATGGTACCAATATATCTAAAGAAGCTTTACCAATTTTTAGAAACTTTATAAGTGACAACTTTGGAAATGATTACTTACCTGATGAACCAATTAATTACTCCGGTAAAAAAGCAAAAAATGCGCAAGAGGCTCATGAAGCTATTAGACCAACAGAAATAAGCAATACACCTGAAAAAATGAAAAAATATTTAAGTTCAGATCAAAATAAATTATATAACTTAATTTGGTCAAGAGCCCTATCTTCACAAATGACGCCAGCGAAATTTGATAGAAAAACAATTATTATTGAGTCAAATGATAATGGACATGTCTTTAAGTCGTCAGGTTCAACGATAGTATTTGATGGTTTCATGAAGGTAATTAATTTAGATGATGATAACAATGACGAAAATATTTTACCCAAAGTAGAAAAAGGAGAAGTAAATATATCTCATTTTATAGATGAACAACATTTTACTCAACCACCTCCAAGATATTCTGAGGCTAGTTTAGTTAAAAAATTAGAGGAATTAGGTATTGGTCGTCCCTCTACTTACGCAAGTATTATTTCAGTAATTTCCAATAGAGGTTATGCAGACGTTGTTAATAAAAGATTTTTCCCAACTGATAGAGGAAAACTTTTATCTGCTTTTCTTGAAAAACTTTTTGCAAAATATGTTGATTATGACTTCACTGCAAAATTAGAAGATCAATTAGATGACATAACTTCAGGAAAAGAAAACTGGTTAAGCGTATTAGATCAATTTTGGAAAGACTTTAATAAAAATGTTTCATCTGTAAAAGAAATAAGAACAAGGGAAGTTCTTGATATGTTAAATGAAAGTTTGGGGGATCTAATATTTGAAAGAAATAATGATGGTAAAATTGATAGAAACTGCAAATTATACAACAAAACGTGTGTTTCTGGTGCAGGTTTATTAAGTTTAAAAAATAGTTTTAGAGGTGGTGCATTTATTGGTTGCTCTAACTATCCAGATTGCAAGTTTACAAGACCACTTTCAAAGATTAAGGCATCTCAACAAATAAATTTAGCAGAACCTAAATTAATTGGTAAAAACGATAATGATAAAGAAATTTATCTAAAAAATGGAAGATTTGGTCCTTATTTACAATACGAATTATTAGAAGATGAAATAGTAAAAACAAAAAAAAGAAAAACAAAGAAAGAGGAAAATAATTTAAAAAATGTATCAATTCCTAAAGGCTTAGACATAGAAAATATAGATTTAGAAAAAGCAAAATATCTATGCTCTCTACCTAAAATTTTGGGTACACATCCAGATATTGGCAAAGAAATTACAATCAACGTTGGTAGATTTGGACCATACTTGAAGTGTGAAAACAAATCCGCAAGAATTGAAAGTATAGATGAATTATTTTCAATCGGTTTAAACAGAGCCATTACTTTAATATCTGAGGCAAAACCTGGAAGAATGTCTTCATCAATGATCAAAGATTTAGGTGAACATCCTGAGGATAAAAAACCTGTAAGGGTTATGAAGGGTCAATATGGGCCTTACATAAAGTATAAATCTCTCAATGCAACTATTCCTGAAGAAAAGGATCCAACAGAGTTGACAATGGAAGAAGCTTTGATACTGATTGAGAAGAGAAGAGAATACGATAAAACTAAAAAATCGAAAAAAAAGAAATCAAAATGAGTTTCGAAGAAAAATTAAAAGAATTGAAAATAAATCTTCCTGATGCAAAAGCTCCCGTTGGAAATTATGTTGCAACAAAAGTTTCAGGAAAAATGTTATTTGTTTCTGGACAAATTTCAATTGATGAAACTGGTCAATTAATAAAAGGAAAAATTGGAAAAGATTTAGATACAGAAGCTGGTTATAATGCTGCCAAAAGATGTGCGTTAAGTATTATTGCACAAGTAAAAAAGTCTTGTGATGATGATTTATCAAAAGTTAAATCGTGTGTAAAATTAACAGGATTCGTTAATTCAACAGATGAATTTATAGATCAACCTAAAGTATTAAATGGTGCATCAGATTTAATAGCTTCAGTTTTTGGAGATTTTGGGATGCATACTAGGGCTGCTGTAAGTACAAATAGTTTACCGTTAGGTGTCTCTGTAGAAGTAGATGCAATATTTGAGTTGAAATAAATTTTATTTTCCAACACTATAATATTTAAAACCTTGTAGCTTAATTTTTGAAGAAGAATACAAATTTCGCATATCAAATATGATGAACTTTTTACCTTTTACTAAGTTTTTAAAATTTATTGATTTAAAGTCATTCCATTCTGTGTGTAGAATAACAAGATCTGCTCTTTCGACAGCATCTTTAATTGATGCTTTGGAGGTGACATTTTTTAGTTTTGAAAATTCATTTTTGTAACCTGTTGGATCAAAATATTTTATTTTTGCTCCTTTTTTTGATAACCACGGTATCATTTTGAGACTTGAAGAGTCTCTCATATCATCAGTGTTTGCTTTAAATGTTACACCTAAAAAAGTAATCTTTTTATTCTTTATTTTTTTATTTAACATTCGATAAATTCGATCTAATAAAATTTTAGATCTATTTTCATTCGATTTAATTACAGATTTTACTACTGATAAGTTAGTTTTAAATTTGTCAGCAGTTGAAATGATTGCTTTTGTATCTTTTGGAAAACAAGACCCGCCATAGGCAGGGCCTGCTCTGAGAAATCTGCTACCTATTCTTTTATCTAAACCCATTCCTATCGATATATCTTGAATATTAATGCCAGTTTTTTCGCACAAATTTGCTATTTCGTTAATAAAAGTTATTTTAGTGGCTAAGAAAGCGTTAGAGGCATATTTGATTAATTCTGCTGCTCTTCTAGATGTTTGTAAATATGAAGCCCCTTTAGAAATAAGTGGGCTATAAAGATTTTTCATAATTTTACCGGCTTTTTTATCATTCGTTCCTATTACCACTCTATCAGGGTAAGAAAAATCTCTTATCGCCTCACCTTCTCTTAAAAATTCTGGATTAGAGATTACTGAAAATTTTTTTTTACTATTTTTTCTAGATAAAATTTTTTCAATCTCATCACCTGTGGTTACAGGAACTGTTGATTTTGTTATAATAATTTTAAATTTATTAATAGAGGAACCTATCTCCTTAGTTACATTATAGATTTGACTCAAATCTGCTGAACTTCCTCCTTTTTTTGTAGGTGTTCCAACACAAATAAAAATTATGTCCGACTCTTCAACAGATTTTTTTAGATCAGTTGAAAAAATTAATCTTTTATTTCTAAAATTTTTAATTACTAACTCTGAAAGTCCAGGTTCATAAATTGGAACTTTTCCTTTTTTAAGAGAATTAATTTTATTTAAATCTTTATCTACGCAAATAACTTCATTACCTAAATCTGCAAAACATACACCACTCACTAATCCTACATAGCCAGTTCCTATCATACATAATTTCATGATTTAGCTATTTCCAAAGTAGATTTAATATAACCATTCATACTTCCACAATCTAAGTATTTGCCTGAAAAATTATGAGCAATAAACTTATTTTTATCGCAAATCAAAGATTGAATAGCATCGGTAATATGAATTTCACCACCTTTACCTGGTTTTTGTTTTGATAATTTAGAAAATATTTTCTTAGGTAAAATATACCTTCCAATGACCGCTTTGTTTGATGGTGCACTTGCAATAGATGGTTTTTCAACAACATCTTTAATTAAATAATTGTTCTTATCGAGCTTTTTGCTTAATTTAAATATGCCCCATCTTGAAACTGTTTTTTTATTCACATTCATACTTGCCATAACAGAAGATTTGTAGCGATTGTGAATGCTGATCATAGACTTAGAGCAATTTTTTTTTATAATTAAGTCATCAGGTAATAACATTAAGAAAAACTTATCTTTAATATATTTTTTTGTCTTCAAAACTGCATCACCGGTGCCACGAGGTTTATTTTGATATACAAATTTAATCATTTTTTTATATTTCAAGATTTGTTTATATTCTTTAATAATTCTTGGGTCTTTTTTTTTGTTAATAATTTTCTTATAAAAACTGTCGTTATAAAAATAGTTTTTAATCATTTGTTTTTTTTTAGAAATTATAAAGACAACTTCTTTAATTCCTGCTTCAATACATTCGTCCAAAATATATTGTATTCCAGGTCTCCCATTGATTGGTAATAATTCTTTTGCAAAAACACTTGTTAAGGGTAAAAGTCTTGTACCTAAACCAGCTAAAGGTATTATTGCTTGTTTAATCATAAAATCTTATACTAAGTGAATTACCATAAATGATTATTTATAAAAGTATTAATAAACTTAATAAAGAAGTTAATTTTAAGGCAAACATAGGATTTGTCCCAACAATGGGCAGTTTGCATAAGGGGCATATTAGTTTAGTGAAGAATTGCCAAAAAATATGTGACAAAACCCTAGTAAGTATATTCATAAATCCCTCACAATTTAACCGAAAGACTGATTACAAAAATTATCCAAGAACACTTGATAAAGATATAAAAATTTTAAGGAAGCTAAAAGTAGACTATGTTCTAGTTCCAAACATAAAAGAAATTTATTCAAGAAATACTCCAAGAAAAATCAATATTAAC
>CABXSF010000012.1 GCA_902514805.1 uncultured Pelagibacteraceae bacterium
AAAAAATTATTGACAAAATTAAAATCAGATTTTTCAATAAAAAAAATTTGCATTTTTAATTTCAATTTTTTTTATAACGTTATTCATCCTAAAAAAATTGTTTTGATTTATAAAAATTCTTAATTTTTTAATTTGGCTAAACTCTTTCTGATAACCCATTTTCTCAGTAAATATTACAACATCGTTTACAATGTAATGTGGCTTTGGAAGAATCGAATAGTTAATATCAGGGGTTAGTGCAAAGTCTAAGTTGTATTCCATTTTTAATTTTTCCTCCAATTCCTTTTGAATGTTCACATTAATCACTATTCCTGGAATTGAGAGATAAAGAAGATAAAGAAAAAATACTATACTAAGTACGAATAATGCATAATTTAGCCGAAATTTTTCAGATATATAATTTTCTATGTTTTTTTTCTTAAATTGATTAAAGCCAATCTTCAATGTGCTTTTAGGCATGTTGAATAAAGTGAAAAATTTACTAAACATTTTATTTAGTATATTTTTCTTAAAAAAGTTTTTTTGTAAGAATGATTGAATTTTAAATTTTTTCATTATCCTATAAAATGACTTATAGTGATTTAAAATAAATGATAAACTCTGAATATCTAGAAAAATTAAATAATTTTCAAAAAGAGGCAGTTTTGCATACATCAGGGCCGCTCTTAATTGTTGCTGGTGCTGGTTCGGGTAAAACAAAGGTTCTTACGTCAAGAATTGCAAATATTGTAGAAAAAAATCTTGCCTTTCCGAACGAAATACTGGCCGTAACATTTACTAATAAAGCAGCAAGAGAAATGCAAAATAGGATTAGTTTATTGCTCAAAAAGAAAGCAGTTGGCCTACCGTGGCTTGGAACGTTCCATTCGATCTGCGCAAAGATACTAAGAAAACATGCCAAAGCTGCTAATTTAACACAAAATTTTACTATAATAGATCAGGATGATCAGCAAAAATTAATTAAAAATATTTGTAAAAGTCAAAATATTGATATCAAAAAAATCTCCCCAAATTTTGTACTGGCTTTAATTAATAAATGGAAAAATTTTGGCTGGTATCCAAAAAACGTGAAAATTTCTAGAGGGCAAATTTTAGAAAAGAATATGTTGGAAGTTTATAAAGTATATCAAGAAAAACTTACTGATTTGAATGCATGTGATTTTGGAGACTTAATTCTTCATTGCGTAAAAATTTTTGAGGAAAATCAAGACATTAACAAAATTTATTCAAAGAAGTTTAAGTATATTTTGGTAGACGAATATCAGGACACAAATTACATCCAAAGCAAATGGCTTAAACATTTAACTCTTTTGCATAACAATATATGCTGCGTAGGTGATGATGATCAATCAATTTACAGCTGGAGAGGGGCAGAAATTAAAAATTTTTTGGAATTTGATAAAGTTTATGAGAATACAAAAATTATAAGACTAGAAGATAATTATAGATCAACTCAAAATATTTTAAATGTAGCGTCTCATTTAATTTCTTATAATGAAAATAGGCTAGGAAAAAAATTAAATTCAAACAAATCTGAAGGTGAAAAAATTAGATTAAATTGTTTTAGGAATGGAAAAGATGAAGCTACAGGTGTGTCAGATATAATTGAAAACGAACTTAAAAAAAAATATTCATATAATAACATTGCTATTCTTGTTAGGGCGATATTTCAGACGAGAGAGTTTGAGGAAAGATTTTTAAAAATAGGCCTTCCATACAGGATACTAGGTGGGACTAAGTTCTATGAAAGAGCTGAAATTAAAAATTGTATTTCCTATTTGCGGATCATTCAACATGAAAAAGATGATCTAGCATTTGAAAGAGTAGCAAACGTTCCTAAGAGATCAATAGGGGAAAGTTCGTTTAAACAAATTAATGAATACGCGAGAAAAAATAATTTATCCTTAGAAACTGCTTCACAAAATTTAATCGCTCAAAATTTAATCAAACCCAAGACTAAATTGGGACTTTTGTCATTTTTAAATATGGTCAAGAAATGGAGAAATGACCACCTAGTAAAAAAAATAAATCATGTCAAACTTTTGCAAATTATATTAGATGAGTCTGGTTATTCAGCCTCTTTAAAAGATAAAAAAGATTTAGAAAACGAAAATAGACTTGAAAATATTAAAGAACTCTTAAGTGCAATGAAAGAATTTGATAACTTGGAGAGTTTTCTTGAACATGTTTCTTTAGCAACATCTATCGATCAGCAGTGGGAAGGCGAAAAAATTAATTTAATGACTATGCATGCATCAAAGGGTTTAGAATTTGACGCTGTGTTCTTGCCTTGTTGGGAAGAAGGTATGTTTCCTCATCAGAAATCCATAGATGAAAAAGGTCAAAGCGGTCTTGAGGAAGAGAGACGTCTTGCCTACGTTGGTATCACAAGAGCAAAAGATTTAAGTTTTATATCTTTTTCTTTAAATAGATTTTACCAAGGCGATTGGATAGATAGTTTATCATCAAGATTTGTTGATGAACTTCCAGAAAAGTTCATTGAGAAGAATAATAATTTAGAGAGAGATGATCAAGATTTCGACTTTAACCAGGATATAGATAATGATAATGAGAACTTTAGAAGCCCTGGATGGATCAGATATCAAAAAAGACTAAAATGATTCCTCAAAAATTAAATGAATTAAAAAATAAATTTAATCATCACGAAATAGATGGTTATGTAGTACCTAAAAATGATGAGTATTTTTCTGAATTTGCAAAAATAGATAAACTTAAAACCATTACGGGTTTTGATGGATCATTCGGGTTAGCGATAATATTAAAAAAAAAAAACTTTCTTTTTGTTGATGGGAGATATACTGAGCAAGCTAAAATTCAGACTGGTAAAAAGTTCAAAATTTTCGAAATACCAAAAAAACTTCCTTACCAAATTTTAGGTTTAAGGCTAAATTTAGGTTTCGATCCAACGGTTTTCACTTCTAGAAGTTTGTTATATTACTTTAGAAATAAAGTTAAATTAACCCCAATAACTAAAACAATAATAAATTCAAATATAACAAATGATCGCTCATTAAGAAAATTTTACTCCTTAAACCCAAAAGTAGTTGGAGAAACAGTAAACAGTAAGATTAAAAGATTAATACAAATTTTAAAAAAAGATAAATCAGATCATATTTTTATATCTGCACCTGAAAATGTGGCCTGGCTTTTAAACATAAGAGGCAGAGATAATCCTTTCAGCCCGATACCTAATTGTAGAATAATAATTAATACCAAAGGAGAAGTAAGTTTTTTTTCAGATATAAAAAAATCATCTAACATTTTTAAAAAGAGAGGTTTATTAAGAATATCTTTTTATAAAGAGAGCCGAATAGAAAGTTTTTTAGGTAAACTAAAAGCTAAAAAAATTATAATCGATAAAAATTCTTGCTCTGTTTTACTTGAGAATTTAATTCGTTCAAAGTTTAAAATTTCTAAGATTGAGGATCCTTTGTACTTAATGAAATCAATAAAAAACAAAGTAGAAATAAACAAAACAATCGAAAGTCATATTTACGATGGCGTGGCAGTTACTAAATTTTTATACTGGATCAAAAAAAATCAAAATAAAAAGATTTCCGAAATTGATGCTAAAAAAAAATTAGAGTCTTTTAGAAAACAAAACAAAAATTATCTTTTTCCAAGTTTTAATACTATATCAGCTACTGGAAAAAATGGATCAATCATCCATTACCGTGCTTCAAATAAAACATGCAGAGATATAAAACAAAATGATATATATCTTTGTGATTCAGGGGGGCAATACACATTTGGAACCACTGATGTTACAAGAACTATTTCTTTCAAAGCACAGGCCAAAAATATTAAAGATGCTTTCACAAGAGTTTTAAAAGGACACATTGCTGTAGCTACTGCTAATATTTCAAAACAAAAAACTGGATCAAATATTGACAAGTTAGCGAGGAAGTACCTCAAGGAAGTTAAAAAGGATTTTTGTCATGGTACTGGGCATGGAGTAGGTTATTTTTTAAATGTTCATGAGGGTCCACAGGCAATTTCAAGAAGGAATAACATAAAATTAAGAGAAGGAATGATATTAAGTAATGAACCAGGTTTTTATTTACAAGGAAAATATGGAATCAGAATTGAAAATTTAGTCTATATCAAAAAAGAAAAAAAGAATTTGGTTTTTAAAAACCTAACATTGGCACCAATTGATATTAATTTAATAAATTTTAAGTTATTATCCTCTCAAGAAAAAAAATATCTAATTAATTATCACTTTGAAGTATATTCTAAAATCCATAAATTTTTGTCTTTGAGTGAAAAAAAATGGCTTATAAAATCAATTTAAGATTTCATCTAATGTTTTTTGATTAATTACTTTGATTTTATTTTTTTTAGCTAAATCTACTTTTTTAATGGTAGGTTTTTCTCCTATAACTAAATAATCTAGTTTTTTAGTTACGTTACTCACAATTTTACCTCCATTACTTTCAATCAATGATTTGGCTTCTGCCCTTGAAATATTATTCAGTTTCCCAGTAAACATAAAAACCTGACCTTTAAGTTTTCCTGAGCTGTTATTTTCTTTAAAACCTTGAATATCTAATGATCTTGATAAATTTAAAATAACATCTAAGTTTACTTTCTCATTAAAAAACATCTTTAATGAATTTATTTGAGTATCGCCTATTCCATCAATATTGATCAGCTCTTGAATATAATTTTGATTTTTTAATCTTAAAAAATTTTCTTTTTTTCTTAAGAATTCACTCAAAAGCTTTGCATTTTCTTGTCCAATGTGTCTTATGCCAAGTGAAAATATAAATTTATCTAGTGAAACTTTTTCTGATTTTTTTATAGATTTCTTTAAATTTTCAACAGATCGGTTACCCCAACCATCTAATTGTGATATCTTATTATAATCTAAGTCGAAAATGTCATAGGGAAACTTGATAAAACCTAAAGACCAAAACTTTTCGATCACTTTTTTTCCTAACCCTTCAATATTAAAGGCATCTTTTGAAACAAAATGTTTTAATCTTTCTTTTGCCATTCTATCACAATCAAAACCCCGATCAGGGCATCTTCTTATAGCATCAAATTTTTTGGTAATTTTATTGAATTCTTTGATTGTTTCAAAGCCACAAGGACATTTTTTTGGAAAAATATATTTCTTTGAATTGGCTATTCTCTTTTTTAAATCTACCTCAACAACACGAGGAATAACATCTCCTGCTCTCTCAATTTTAATTGTATCACCAATCCTTATGTCTTTTCTCAAAATTTCTTCTTCATTATGAAGAGTCGCATTTGATACTACCACCCCACCTATGTTTACAGGCTTCACCTTCGCTACTGGTGTTAGTGCCCCAGTACGGCCAACTTGGATATCGATACTTAAAATTTCAGTAGTTGCATTACTAGCAGAAAATTTATGAGCTATTGCCCACCTTGGTGCATTAGTAACAAATCCCAATCTTTTTTGGAGCTTAAAATCATTAATTTTATAAACGATACCATCAATGTCATAATTTAATTTAAATCTTTTTTTTTCTATATTTTGGTGGTGAGACAAGAGATTATTTATGCCTGTAATTTTTTTGTTTAATTCTGAAGTTTTAAAACCCCATTTTTTTAATTTAATTAAAAAGTTAGTCTGTTTGTCCATTGATTGATCAGATGAAAATCCAAATGTATAGGCTACAAATTTTAAAGGTATCTTGGATGTCTTTTTAGGGTCTTTTTGTCTTAAAGAACCTGAAGCTGCATTTCGTGGATTCGCAAAATTATCTTTCATTCTCTCGAAGTCATTATTTTGAATGAAAACTTCTCCTCTTATATCTATGTCATCAGGGAAATCTTTGTGATCTACATAATGTGGAATGTCAGATATTGTTTTTAAGTTTAAGGTAATATCTTCCCCTTCCTCTCCATTTCCTCTTGATAAACCTCTAATTAGTTTACCTGAGTTGTACGTAAGAGAAGCAGATATGCCATCGATTTTAGGCTCAGCACTATATTCGAACTCAAAACTTTTACTTAAATTTAAAAAGTTTACAATTTTTTTTTCAAAATTGATCAAATCTTCCTCATCAAAAGCATTCGCTAGAGAAAGCATTTTTACCCTATGAGGATTTTTTTCAAAATTTTTAGAGGGTGTAAAACCCAATGTTTTGGATGGAGAGTCTTTGTCTTTAAAGTCAAATTTTTTTTCAAGGTTTAGTATTTCTTTTTTTAATAAATCAAAATCACGATCTGATACTATTGGTGAACTATCTTCAAAATATTTTTTACTATATTTTTTGTATTGTTTTATTTTTTTTTCATACTCTTTTTTTGCTGAACTTTTTAACATTTTAATCGAAAAGTTTTTTGAATTTTTTTAACATACTTTTTTTCTCTTTTTTCAATTCTAGTTTCGATTTATATTTTTTGTTAAATATCTTGTAAGACTTTTCATACCATTTACTTGATTGATAATTATATCCTAGTAACGAGGCATATTTTTGAGATTCATTTTCTAGGCCAATTGTAAAATATAACTCAACTAATCGATGCAAAGCTTCTTCAACATAAATTGTTTTTTCATATTGCTCAACTACTGTTTTATATCTATTGATTGAGGCAATCCATTTTTTCTTTTTCATATAATGTGAAGCAATGTACATTTCTTTTGATGCTAGATAATCTTGAATCAAATTAAGTTTATAGCCTGCATCTAAAGCATAATCAGATTCAGGGTAAGTTTGTACAATAAAATTAAATTTTTCCTGTGCTAGTAACAATGGACCTAAGTCTTTTTTTTCATCAATTATTTTTTCATAGTAACACATTGCGAGTAGGAAATGAGCATAGTTTAAATCAGGATGTTTAGGATAAGTTTTAATGAATCTTTTAAGTTCAGACTCTGCATCAAAATAATAATCTTGTGCGTAATATACATATGCTGCCATCAATGCAGCTTTTGGGGCCCACGATGATTGGGGAAACAATAATTCTGCTTCATTAAATTTTTTTGCAGCATAGAGAGAGTCGCCTTCTTTAAATTCATTATATCCTTCTTTGAATGCTCGGATCATCTGTAATTCAACGTCCTCTTCAACGACTAAAGAAGTTTTTTCTTTTTTTGCACAGTTTGTTAAAAAAAAAGATACTAAAAAATATATCAAAAAAATTTTTAAAAGATTCATAACTTTAACAATTTTGAAGATTACTTAAAAAAATTAATCTTATGCGATAGATTTTAGAATATTCTTGTTCAAAAAGGAATGCGGAATATTTTTTTCTTTTAGCTCAATAATTGAGAAATTTTCGTTGTTGCTTAATAGTTTTCTCAAACCTTGATTGGTAATGTTGTGACCTCCTTGACAAGAAGTAATTTTACCGACCATTTTAAAACCTGACAAATATAAATCCCCAAGACAATCTAGTATTTTATGGTTTACAAATTCCTTTTCATTTCTTAATTTCTCTTTATTTAGAATTTCTTTTTGTTTTACAACTATTGCATTATCTAGTGAACCACCTTTAGCAAGATTCATATTTTTAAGTTTTTCTATATCCTCGTATAAACAAAATGTTCTTGAATTATACATATCTGACAAATCATCCATATAAATGTTAATATTGTTTTTCTGGGTATTAATTAAATCATTTTTAAACTTTATCTCAAAATCGATTTCTAAACTTATTTTACTTGGCTTAAAGGAAATTGATTTTTCACCTTCTTTGTAATTTATTTCTTTGTCGATAGTTATAATTTTAATTGGTTGATCGCTTACTTCTAAATCAGCTAAGTCTATTGCCTCTACAAAATTTTTTGAAGATCCATCAAGTATTGGAACCTCCTCAGAATCTATTTCTATTAAGAGGTTATCTACACCTTTTCCATATAATGCCGCCATTAAATGCTCGATAGTTGAGACAGATACACCATACTCATTTGAAATCTTCGTACAGTAAGAGGCGCTTGAAACATTAAATACACTTGGATAAATTATATTATTCAAAGCTAAGTCAGTTCTTTTGAAATATATTCCAATATTTGGTTTCTGAGGAACTAGCTTAACATTGACTTTTTTACCCGAGTGAAGACCAACGCCAGATAATTTGATTATGTTTTTGATTGTTTTTTGTTTTAAAATTGACATCAAAAGAACTTATATTCACCAACGAAATTAAAGAAAAAACAACAAATGTTACAAAACAATACAAGATTTAACTTAAAAAATTGAACATTTTCTCAAATAAACCCTGCCTTTTGGGTTCTAGATTATGGATTTTAACCTCTGATGGGTTGATACCGTCGATCACTTTCTTTGCAGCAATACAAGGATTTATATCGTTATTATCTGCAAACCTACTTGAATATTGATGACTGATAATTTTTTTTACCTCAATATTACAATCTTTAAGAATTCTATTTAAGATTTTTACAGTTGAATTTTGTATTGTAATGAAGCTAACGTTAATAATCAATTCTTTACAATTTACATTTTCTGGAAATTCAAAATATTCTTTACCATCAATAATATATTTGTCGACTATTATATGTAGTATAAAACAATTATTATTATTTCTTATAATAAGTTTTTTTGCATCACTAATTAATCTAACAACATCAGTCTTTTTTAGCTGATTTGAATCATATTTTTTTTTTAAACTTAAAGAAAAATGATCATACTTGGCATCTGTTATCAAATTAACTTTTTCAATAAAGTTTCCAATATTTTTTTCAAAATCTTTTATTTTTTCTGAAATAAACCTTGTTAATATAACTAAATTTAAATTATCATCTAGATATTCTGGCATTAAATATTTTTTTTGATAATTAGAATTAATATTTTCAGAACTAAAATAATTGATATGTAGGTTTTGACCAATTATTGCTAGATAAAAAGGTTGATATTCGTTATTGATCATTGGTAATTACTTTTTTAGGAATTCTTAAGTCTATAACTTTTGATTTATTAAATTCCTCATTCTCAATAAGCCTCATGGCGAAATTTAAATATTTGATTGATAGTTTAATAGGAAATTTTATTTTAATTTTATTTTTAAACTCTATATCTATTCTTTCACTTGGGAAAAAATCTATTTTTTTGATATTCTTGATATTAAGATTTGATTTTTTAATTATTTCCATAGTTTGGAAAACTTTTTTAATATCATTCGTTCCAGTTATAACAGGAAGTTTTGTTGGTAAATTTTTCAAGTAAATTATTTTTCCGTTATTTCCGAGAATATTTAATTCATTTAAATATTTTATAATTCCAATGGCCTCAGCTGACTCCAAATAAACCTTAATTTGATTTGGATATATTTTTTGAACATTATAATCTTTTATAAAATTTTCGGAGTCCATAAAATTGAATGAATCTCTTTTTAATGTGAAAATATTAGATCCAATTAAATTTATTAGTTTATTTTCTAGAAGGAGATTATTTGATTTATCTTGGCCAACTACCTGAATTTTTTCAACCATAAAAAAATTATTATATCTTAAATTTAAATTGTGAATCGAAGTCAAAATTAAAAAAATGATAAAGTAAAAAAAAATATATTTCTTATTATCTATTTTTTGAAGCATCTTTGATAATCCAGTCTATTAAAGAAAAAAAACTCATTCCATGATGTTGTGCTATTTCTGGAACCAATGAAAGATTAGTCATCCCTGGCTGAGTGTTAGTCTCCAAAAGATAAAACTTTCCATTGTGAAATTTAAAATCAGATCTAGTTACCCCTCTACACTTCAAAACTCTATGTGCTTTAAGAGCTATGTTCATCACATTTTGATGTTCTTTCGTTTTAATATTTACTGGAATAATATGTTTTGTTTTTGCTTTAGAACTATACTTAGCCTTATAATCATAAAACTTTCTTTTTGGTCTTAACTCTATGGCTCCTAGTTTTTTTTTACCAAGTATCGCAACCTGAATTTCTCTGCCTGGTATAAATTCTTCTACTAAAATTTCATCATAAGATTTAAGTTTTTTTAAATTATTTATAATATTTTTTTCATTACAAATATAAACACCTAAACTTGATCCCTCGTTTAAAGGTTTAATAACTACAGGAAACTTAATTTTTTTTTTTAATAATTTTATAACTTCTTTTTTATTTAAATTTGTTCTAATTTTTTGAAATTTTGGTGTTAAAATTTTATTTTTAATAAATAATTTTTTTGAAATTTCTTTATCCATTGCCATCATAGAAGATAAAACTCCTGAATGGGTATACCTAACCCCTCTACTTTCTAAGTATGTTTGAATGAAACCATCTTCACCAAATCTTCCGTGTAAAGCGTTGAAAACAACATCGGGAGAAAATCTATCAATATTTTTTGTTAAATTCTCATCAGGTTCAACTATTTTACAATTATACTTTTTTTTTATACAGCTCTTCACTGCTTTTGCAGTTTTGAGACTAATAATTCTTTCTCCTGAAATGCCCCCTCCAAGAATTAGAATTCTTTTTTTCATCTATTCTATTATTTCTATCTCAAGATCTAAAGATATGCCTGTTTTTTTTTCAACCTCATCTCTTACAAAATTAATTAACTTGTTCATTTCGGAAAAAGAGGCATTTTTTGAATTAACAAAGAAATTGCTATGTTTAGATGAAATTTTAGCATCACCAAAACTAATATCCTCAGGCACACTTTCACGTATAAGTTCCCAAACTTTCTTTTCAGTGCTTTTGACTGGATTTTTAAAAGTGCTCCCCCCAGTTTTGACTCTTAGTGGTTGAGATGATTCTTTAAGTTTTTTTAATCTTTCAATTTCTTTTCTTATTAATTCCTTGTTACTTTTTTTGCATTCAAATGTGGCACTTAAAAAGATTAAGTCATAAGGCAAATTGCACTCTCTATAACCAAAAATAATATCCTTTGTTCTAATCGAACTTACCTTCCCTTCAAAATCTACTACTTGAATTGAAACTAAAAAATCTTTGAATTCAGACCCAAAACATCCAGAATTCATTCTTATACCACCACCTACTGAGCCTGGTATACAAGACAAAAATTCTAAACCAGATAAGCCATTTTCACAGGCAAAGTCAGAAACATTCTTATCCAAAGATGAACAGCCAGCAATTAATTTATTATCATCAATCAATGATATATTGCTAAAATTTTTACCTAACTTAATAAAAATTTTTTCCCCCAAATTTTCACTAATTAAAAGATTAGATCCTGCTCCTAAAACATGTTTTTGATATTTTGGTACTATTTTTAAAAAACTTATTAGTTCTTTTAAATTTTCTGGTTTAAAAAAAACCTTTGCTGAACCACCAATATTCATCCAATTCAAATTTTTAAGAGAGAAATCAAATTTAAGATTAGAATTGTTTTGATCTTTAAAGATTTTAAATTCTTGCATGTTCATTGTTTAAGAAAATTTTTGAGCTCTTTTAACCATCCAGATATTGATCCAGCACCCATTCCAATTACAATTTCATTTCCTTTTAAATTGTTTTTGAAGAAATTTACAAGGTCTTGCTTTTGATTAACCATAATTACTAACGTTTTTGAATTTTTTGATATGTCTCTAGCAAATTTTTCATATTTAAACTTCAATTTAATTTTTTCGCCTGCTTTAAAAACAGGGCATAACAATACTTGATCTGAATTTTTAAATGATTTGCTAAAGTTGCTACTTAAATCATTAAGTCTTGAAATTCTGTGTGGTTGAAAAATAGATATGACTTTTTTGTTTGAATAGCTTTTTTTTACACCATTCAAAACTTCTTTAATTTCAGTTGGGTGATGAGCATAATCATCAAAAAAAGTTACACCATTAAAATCAAAAACTTTATTAAACCTTCTTTCGACCCCTTGAAAATCTTTAAGACTTTTTTTTATCAAGCTTGTAGATATTCCTATATGAGAAGTTAATGCAAATGCTGCAGCCGCATTACTTATATTATGAAATCCAATCAAAGGAATTTCTATATTTTTAACACTTATCTTTTTTTTATTTGGTATATTAATAATTAGATCAAAAATTGATCTATTTAATTTGTACTTTATATTTGAAATTCTAAAATTAGAAACTTTGTTGACACCATAAGTAAAATAGTTTTTAATAAGATTTTTTTTTAGTAAACTTCTATTATTAACATCATCGATACACAAAAATGTTTTACCAAAAGATGGAACGTTTGAAATAAATTTTTCGAAATATTTCTTTAAATTGTCCTCAGACTTGTAAAAATCCATGTGTTCTCTATCAATATTAGTAATAATAGAATAAGTGAATGGAACTTTTATAAAACTACCATCAGACTCATCAGACTCGAGCACACACCACTCACTCTTCCCTAGTTTAGCTGAGTTGTTAATTGAATTTATTACACCTCCATTTATTATTGTAGGATCTAATTTTGCTTTTGAAAAAATACTTGCAATTAATGAAGTTGTAGTAGTTTTCCCATGAGAACCCGCCACAACAATATTTTTTTTTAGCGAGATCATGTGTGCAAGCATGTCTCCTCTTTTATAAATTGGTAAATTTTTTTTCTTAGCTGCGTTTAACTCAATATTATTATTTTTGATTGCTGAGGATATGACTACAATATTAGCCTTGTTTAGATTAGAAATTTTGTGTTTTGTAAAAATTTTAATCTCACTTTTTTTCAATCTTTCTATATTTCTATTTATTGAAATATCACTTCCTTGTATTTTAAAAGCAAGTTGTTTCATTATTAATGCTAATCCACTCATACCAATACCTCCTATACCAATGAAATGGATTATTTCTTTTTTTCCTAGATTAATTTTCATAAAAAGTTCGCTCTATCATATCAAAATTTTCAGACCATGATTCTTCAAAAATAAAATTGACCATTTTTTCTACCTTATTTTTTAACATTTTTTTGTTCTGAATATTTTCCACATAAAATTGATAGAAATAATTTTCAAAAATTTCATGTTCATTAATAAGCCAACCAAAATTTTTATCCACATAAAACTTTGCATTAAAATATTGATGATCATCTTTTGAAAATGGAAAAGGAATTGCTAAAAATGGGATTTTTAAAGAAACAAGTTCTGATAAAGTTGATGCTCCTGCACGCGTAATAGCAAAATCACATAACGACATAATTTCACTTAATTTATCTTCAAAAGTAAAAACTTTATTTGCAATATTGTTTTCTTGATAAAGATTTTTTATGTACTCTTGGTTAGATTTGCTAGTTTGGTGATATATAGTTAAGTTAATTATCTTTGAGATTTTTAAAATATCTTTAAGAAAAATAGTGTCTAATTTTTTTGCTGTTTGACTTCCCCCAATTATTAAAACTTTTAATCCATTATCAGATGATAAAGTTTTTTTTTGTTTCAAAAATTCTTTTCTAACTATGGGTTTGATTACTTTAAGTTTATGTGAATATTCTGAGGGTAAATTTTTTAAGTTATTTTCATACGCAAATATTTTTTTGCAAAATCTTAACAATAATAGATTAGATCTTCCAATTACTAAATTTGGTTCAAAAAGGAATATTTTAATATTCAAAATTTTTGCTGCGAGACAGTGCGGAATACTCATATATCCGCCTGTAGATAGTAGCAATTTTGGATTTTCTTTTTTTAGGAAAAATAAGGATTTAAAAAAGGAAAAAATTAAAAAAAAAGGAAATATTAAAATACTAAAATTTTTTTTAAATTGCGGGATATGAATTTCACTTACATTGTAATTTTCTTTTTCAATGAAATTTAGACCTCTTTTATCTGAAATTATCTTTACTTTAAATTTTTCTTTAAAATAGTCATAAAATACCTTAGCTGGAATAACGTGCCCTCCTGTCCCACCAGTGCTTATTATCATAGAGCTCATTTATTTATTTTTCTCTTCGTTAAATTTAAAATTATTCCTACTAATATTGAAGAACCAATTATAGAAGAACCTCCATAACTAAGAAATGGCAAAGTCATTCCTGTTGTGGGTAAAAATCTAATATTTACTCCAATATGAACTAAAACTTGAAAAAGAATTAACATTACAGAGCCTACAAGTATTAATTTGAAACATTCATTTTCTATGGATGATACTTTTTTGAAAACTCTAAAAATAAGACATAGAAATATTAGAATAATTCCTATTGTTGATATTATTCCAAATTCCTCGGCTATTACGGCAATAACGTAGTCTGTGTGAGCCTCTGGGACTCTAACATTCAAAGTGCCTTCTCCAATACCTTTTCCAAAAAAACCCCCATTCATAATTGCTTCTGATGCTCTCTCAGACTGATAATTTCCTTTTGAGGTAATATCAAAGAATGACTCAATCCTAAATTTTATATAATTCAATTTAGGGATAAAATTAATCATCAGAAATATAGTGAATAAACCAATTAATATAAAAAATATTAAGAATATAAGATTTATACCTGAAACAAATATAAGACTTAACCAAAGACATAACACTAATAATGTTTGGCCAATATCTGGCTGCAAGAATAATAAAAGGATAATTGGAATGATTGCAATCAAACTAAAAAGATATCTTGCATACTTATTAGAGTATTTTTCAGATGTTAGTATCATTGATAGTATGATTATTAAAAATGGTTTAAGGATTTCGATTGGTTGAAACCTTGGGAAAAAGAATATATCTATCCATCTTTTGGAACCCTTAACCTCTACACCAAAAATTGGAACTAAAATTAGCGTACAAAGTATTATTATGAAAGACGCTAATGATAATTTATAAAAGGTTTTTTCTTCAAGTAAGGAAAAAAAGAAAATTGTAAATATTCCAAGCAAAGTATAAATAAATTGTTTAAAAAAAAAATAATAACTTGTTGTCTCAAGTTTGGTAGATGCAATTAAAGAAGTTGAAACAAGTGAAAAGAAAATACCTAAAGAAATTAATAAGATTATTAAAAAAAATAAAAATTTATCTATGTCTTTCCACCAATTATATAACGAAAAATTCATATTTTATTTTTTCCTGTTAATACCAATTTTTCTTAATTGAGAATTAAAATATCTTCCTCTTTCCTCGAAATTTTTGAAATTATCAAAAGAAGCTGAAGCGGGACTAAAAAGAATAATTTTTTCCTTTGGCTTTTGTTCTTTTTTAAGGTCAATTTTGATTTTCTTTATTGCAGAAACCATATTATTAAACTTTTGATAACGGACTTTATCCTTAAGTCTTTTTGCAAAAAAATCAGAATTTTTTCCATATATATAGGCTCTTAAATTAAAACAACATTTTTTACTTAAAGTAAATTTATCTCCTTTTTTTGGTAATCCTCCTAAAATCCAGAAAATTTTCTTCTTTGTGTCTATAAGTTCTTGCGTAGAAGAAAAAGAGGTCGATTTTGAGTCATTGATAACTTTAATCTTTTTATTATTAATTACAATTTCATTTCTAAATCTTAAGGCCTTAAATTTATTTAGTGTAGGTATAATCTTTCTCAAATTAATTTTTAAAAAATTGCAAATATTAAAAATAAAGACAAGATTTTTTTGATTTACATTATTATTTAGGTAATTATTTTTAATTAATTTTTGAAACTTCAAATAAATTTTCTCATCAACTCTTAAAACTTTTGAATTAATCTTTTTTTTACTTAATATTTTATTAATAATTTTATTTTTATTTTCTATAAAAGCGCAAGAGCTTTTATTTTGCATTTCAATTAGTTTTATTTTGTTTTTGACGTAATTTTTGAAATTACCATGTCTTTCTAAATGATCGATCGAAACATTTAAAATCGCTGCCAAATTGGTTTTATAATATTTGCTATATTCGATTTGATAAGAAGAAGCTTCAACTACAAATAATGTTTTTTTGGAAAAATGATAGTTTGATAAAATCGATTTTCCGATATTGCCCACCAATTTTGTATGAATTCCCTGAGATTTAAGAACTTGATATAAAAGTTTGCAAGTTGTTGATTTTCCATTTGTTCCTGTGATTGTGATAAAAAAATTTTCTGGAAAACTTTTATAAAATACATCCAAATCAGAGATGATCTTTTCTTTATTTTTTATTATCTCATTCGATAATAAACATTTTCTATAGTTTACCCCAGGGCTTAATAAAATGTAATCGAAATTGTTTACTCTATCACTGCCTCTGGTAAATTTTTTGTTACAAGGAAGATTTATTAAAGGTAAATTATCGTCAAACACTTTTAAATTATTTTTTTTTTTCAAAAAGTGAAAGGCTGATTTGCCAGTTTTACCATATCCATAAATAAGAATTTTTTTATTCTGAAAGAATACCTTTGATGATTTCATCTTAGTTTTAAAGTGGCTAAACCAATCATCGCCAAAATAAGAGATATAATCCAAAATCTTATGACTATTGTAGACTCAGGCCAACCTTTTTTTTCAAAATGATGGTGAATTGGTGCCATCATAAAAATTCTTTTACCTGTTAGTTTGAATGAAACAACTTGCACAATTACTGAAATTGCTTCTAATACAAATAATCCACCAGTGATAGCTAACACTATCTCATGTTTTGTTGTTACTCCAATTGCACCTAAAGATCCACCCAAAGCCAATGAGCCTGTGTCTCCCATGAATATTTTAGCAGGTGGCGCATTAAACCATAAAAAACCAATTGATGCTCCGATGATTGCTCCACAAAAAACCGCAACTTCTCCAACACCCTCTATGTAAGGAATTAACAAATAGTCTGCAAAAATTACGTTTCCTGACACATAACTTATAAAACCAAAACAGCCCGCAACAAGTATAACAGGAACAGTAGCTAATCCATCTAAACCATCAGTTAGATTTACTGCATTAGAGGATCCAACAATGACAAATAAATAAAAAGGTATAAAAAACCACCCTAAGTTAATTACTAAATTTTTAAAAAATGGAAAATACAAATTAGTTTTAATATCAGAATCTATAAATTTATAAAAAATAATTAATGAAATTAGACAAAGTAAAATTTGAATTAATATTTTAAATTTTGAAGAAATCCCATTTGAGTTATCATTTTTAATTTTTTTATAATCGTCGAATGCTCCTAAAATTCCAAAAGATAAAGTGATAAATATTAATAACCAATTATATGGATTTAATAAGTCAGCCCACAAAAAAACACCTGTGAATAAGCCTATTAATATTAAAACTCCACCCATAGTTGGTGTTCCAATTTTTTTGATCAAATGATCTTCAGGCCCATCAGAGCGAATAGGATTTGTAATTTGTTTTGATGAAAAAAAGTTTATAAACTTATCTCCTATTAAAAAAACTATGATCATTGCAGTAATTACAGCCAGACCTGTTCTCACAGTTAAAAAATTGAAAAAATTAAGGAATGAATATGTATCCGAATAGCTTGTAAGTATATTATATAACATTGTTACAAATTTTTTATTATTTTATTTAATCCAGTTGAGTTAGATCCTTTTATCATTAAAAAACTGTTATTAGGTAATTGTTTTTTTATCAAATTTAAAATCTCTTGTTTATTATTTAATATTTTGCCTCTCATTTGTGGTTTTAATTTGTTAAATGTATGTTTCGTATAGTTACCATAAACATGAGTTTTATTTATGTTAGATTTATTAATATATTTCGCAATTTTAATATGAAGTTTTTTTGAAAATTTTCCCAATTCAAGCATATTTCCAATCAAAATAAATTTTTTTTTACTATCCTTATAGCTTTTGTCAAATCTTTCTAATGCAAATTTAAATGAAAGGGGATTTGAATTATAACTTTCATCAATAATAGTTAAGTTTTTTTTTCCATTTTTATACCTCATTATAGTGCCTCTTCCTTGGGTAATTTTGAAATTTAAAAATAAATTTATAGGTAATTCATCAATATCAAAATAATTAATAATAATACTCAGTGTAGATAAAATATTTTCTTTGAAATCTATTAAATAATTAGGAATTAGAAAAAATTTTTTTTTCCCTTTTATTAAAAATTTACATAAAAATTTATTTCTATTTTTTCTTTCCCCTAGGTAAACAACATCAGCTAATTTATTCTTTTTACTGAAAGTAATAATATTTAAATTTCTCACTTTTGCTTTTGAGATAAAATAATTACAGTATTTATCGTCCTTATTTATAATCATTACTCCCGAGGGAAAAATATTATTTATCATTTCACCCTTAGATCGCGCAATCTCATCTAGATTCTTAAAATTCTTAATATGAGCATATGAGATATTTGTAATTAAACCAAGATTAGGTCTTATAAGCTTTGTTAAAGAGTCTATTTCTCCTTTTTTATCCATTCCTACTTCTAAAATTGAGAACTTTGTCGATTGAGGTGAATTTATAATACTTAAAGGCACACCGTATTTATTATTAAAGGAATTTTTTGAATAATATGTTTTATCTAATTTATTTAGACAAAATCCAGTTAGGTCTTTAACTGATGTTTTTCCAGCAGATCCGGTTATTGCAATATTATTACTGTCTAAAGACTTTCTATAAACGTAGCTAAATTTATTTAGTTTTTTGAAAGGATTTTTACTAAATATATTTCTGAAATTTTTAGATTTTTTATTTGTGATTGCTAAAATTGCATTATTCTTTATCGCCTCAATTCCAAATTTATTTCCATCAAATTTTTGACCCTTAACCCCAAAAAATATCGAATTTTTTTTAACATCTTTAGAGTTTAAAGACACTGATTTTATTAGAGTTTTTTTATTTAAAATTTTATTATTAAAAGTTTCAGTTAAGATATTTGTTTTAAGAGAATTCGATAATAAATTATTTTTTTTTCTAATAGCTTTAATAATCTCTAATTTATCCGAGAAAAAAAGTCTTTTTTTATATTCTTGATAATTTTCGTGACCCTTTCCAGCAACAATTAAAACATCACCTGAATTTAATTCACTAACAGCTTTTGAAATAGCGTCAGCCCGTGAGGAAATTTCAACATATTTTTTTTTCCTAATTTTCCTCTTTATCTGGTCTCTTATTACCTTAGGGTTTTCAAACCTTGGATTGTCGTCAGTTAAATATATTTTTTCACAATACTTGTTTGCAATATCGCCCATTAAAGGTCTTTTACTTTTATCCCTATCCCCTCCACATCCAAATACTAACGAAATTTTACTTAAAGGGTATTCTTCTTTTATATTTGTTATAACTGTTTTTAAAGCATCTGGAGTATGTGCATAATCAAGTATTACTCTTGATTTATTCTTTAGCTTACCAATCTGCTCTAGTCTTCCATTGATAGGTTTAATCTTACTTATATTCCTTAAAATGGTATCAATTTTAATGCCTGATAAATATGCAGCCAAAACTGCAAAAAGTAAATTTTTTATCTGAATGCTACCAATTAGATAGGAATTAAATGAATAATCTTTCTTTAAAAGACTAAAATTAATTCTTTTTTTATCGTTGATTTTTTGTATTTTTTTCAAATTAATGAAAGAATTATCGTTACCTATTTTATAAATCTTCAATTTCCTTTTTTTTGAAATCTTTTTAAGTTCTTTTTCTTGAGATATTCCATTTTCAAAAATAATATTTCCTTTATTAAGCAGCAATTTGTTAAAAAGAATAAGTTTAGAATTTAAATAATCTTTAAATGTTTTATGATAATCTAGATGATCCCTTGACAAGTTTGTAAACAATGCAGTTTTAAATTTTACTCCATCTAGTCTATGTTGTTTTAAACCATGGCTTGATGCTTCTATAATTACGTTATCAATATTTAAATTTTTTAATTTCTGTAAAATTTGATGCATTTTAATGGGATCTATTGTTGTATTATTTGTCTTTAATTTAATTTTTTTTGATAAAACGCCTAATGTTCCTATGGCAGCAACCTTTTTTTTACTTAAAGACAATATTTGATAAAAAAAGTTTGTAATTGAGGTTTTACCATTCGTACCAGTTAAGGCGATAATATTTTTAGGTTGTTTTTTATAAAAATTACTTGCAGCCTCTGCTAACGCTTCTCTTGGATTTTTGTTTTTAATAAATAAAATTTTTTCTTTATTAAATCCTTCAAAATTTAAGTTTGAAATAATAATTTTTGAGCCGTTTTTTATGGCGTCTTTAATATAATTATTTCCTTTTAATTTATTTCCTTGGATTGAAAAGAAAATATCGTTCGTATTACAATCTCTGCTGTTAAATCTAATATTATTAAATTTTATAGATTTATAAGCTGGTTTAATATTTTTAATTAATTCACCCAATAACATTTTTTTTTAAATTCTTAGTATTTTGTGGCTAAAATAGGTCCTATTTTTTCTATTATTTTTGCTGCTACTTCTACTGAAGTCCATCCTGCAGTATTAAAAGGTGTGCCTACAAATGAACCAGGTTTATTTCTATATTTATAAACATAACTTTTGGATAATTTAGTATCTTCTAACATGACAATAAAAACATACTTTGGTTCATTTATTGGAAAAATTGATGCAAAAGTATTTATTTTTTTTTTAGTATATTTTCCGTTTTCAACAATAAGTGCGGTACCTGTTTTTCCACCGACATTATATCCTTTAACATCAGCCAAACTTGCTGTTCCCTCTGTTACAACCCTTCTTAAAATTTGATTTATTTTCAAACTTACATCTTTACTTAAAACTCTCTTTTTTTTTTTATATCCGATATTTTTATCTTTGATTAAAGTTGGTGTAATATTATAACCACCGTTTGATATTATCGCATAGCCTTTAGCAAGCTGTATTAGTGTAGTTGTAATACCATGACCAAAAGAGACAGTTAATAGTTTACACTTTCCCCAATTAAAAGGTATAGGTTTCCCAATCTCTGGAATATCAAATTCAATATCACTTAGAATACCAATTCGAGTTAAAAAATTTTTAATTTTATCGACACCTAATTTTTGGCCTATTTTTACAGACCCTATATTTCCAGAATTAATCAAAATCTCTTCAACTGATAAATTTTGCGATAAATCTTCATCATATTCAGAGATAGTTCTGCCGCCACAATTAATTTTTTTTTCAAGATTATTAAACATATCTTTTGGTTCAATTAATTTTTCATCAAATCCTGCTGCTATTGTAAATGTTTTAAAAACTGACCCAAATTCATAAACCCCTTTAGTTGCTCTATTGATATACTTTTTGTCAGAAATATTATTACGTTTATTAATGTCAAAGTCAGGTAAAGATACTAATGATAATATTTCTCCATTATTAATATTCATTAAAATACTTGCACTTCCAACATTTTTGAAAATTTTTTCAGAATTAAGAAGTTCTTGTCTGACAAGAAATTGAATTTCTTTATCTAAAGTCATGGTAAGTGGTTCGGTATTTGTTTTAAGATAATTATCGAAGTTTTTTTCAATACCCGACACTCCAAAATTTTCGTCATCTATCTGACCCATCGTATGAGAAAACAAATTATTATCCGGATAAATTCTAGTAATTTTTGGTTCAAGAATTAAAGACTTTTCACCTAATAATTTTATTTCTTCCGATTTTTGAGGTGTAAGTTTTTTTTTTAAATAAAAGAACTTTTTCTTATCAATTTCGTTTTCTACTTTATTGAAATCTAATTCAGGAAATGAATATTTTAATTTTAATAAAAATTTTTTTTTGTCATTAATTAAGTCCGGTTTTACTCCAATATTATAAGTAATCACTGATTTAGCAATGAACCTACCATCGACATCAATAATATCAGCACGATAGTTCTTAATTTTGTTTGTCATTTGATATTTTTGTTTTGGACTACTTGATCCTAAATATACAATCTTAGTTGAGTAGAGCAAAAATATGAAAAGAATGAAAAAAAATAAAAATGCAACCCTATTAAAGGAAACTACCCTTTTTTTTTCTGAGAATTTAAAACCATCTTCATTTTCAATAATATATATTCTTTTTTTATTGTTATTCATTAAGATCTATCTTTTTTATATCCTTTGGATCTATTGCAAAAAACTTGTCTTTAAATATTTTTTCTTTTAATCCAATTAATCTTTCGGGTGTAGTTAAATAATCACTTTCCAAAAGTAAAAAATCGAATTTCTCTTCTAAAATTTTCACTTCCTCCTCCAGTATAAAAATATTTTTTTCTAATTGCCTTGTGGACGATTTGACAATTGATGTTGCAACAATTAAGAAAATAATACCAAAAAAAATTATATATTTTTTCATAATTTCTCTGAAAAATTTTCAATGTTTAATAAATTTTCGTATTTCGAAAATACATTCATATTTTTTTCATACATACCAATTTTTTTTATTGCTCTTAATTTTGCAGATCTAGATGGTGGATTTAATTTCAATTCCTGAGAACTGGGAGTGACAGGTTTTTTTGTTATAAGATTGAATGATTTTTTTGTAGTTTTTTTTTCTGGTAAATATCTAGAAACTTTGTCTTGTTTTGAAAGATAATTAAAAAAAAATTTACAAATTTTGTCCTCTAACGAATGAAAAGATACTGTTAATATAATTCCGTTTTGACTGACAATTCCCGCAGATTCTTCCAAACTTTTTTGGAGTTCGCTTATTTCTTTGTTTACAAAAATTCTTAAAGCTTGAAAGACTTTAGTTGCCGGGTTAGTTTTAGTATAATATTTTTTTTTTGCTCTTTTAACTATATTAACCAAATCATGAGTATTTAAATTTTTTTTTTGTCGCTCAAGCACAATTTTTTTAGATATAAGTTTTGAATTTTTTTCTTCACCGAAATACTTAAAAATTTGTGCTAATTCTTTTTGATCTAACTTGTTTATCACGTCTTTGGCAGAAAAATCATTTAACCCCATTTTCATATTAAGTTCATCTTTGCTATCAAACGATAAACCTGTTGACAGATCTTTGATTTGATTTAGAGAGTAACCTAAATCAAAAATTATACCTTTAATTTCTTCTTTAAGATATAAGTCCTTTATTTGGCTAAACTTAATATTGTGAAAAGAAAATCTATCTTCAAACTTTTTTTTAAAATCTGACGCAATGTGTAGAGAGTTTTTATCTCTATCAATAGCTATTACTTTGGTATTGGGATATTCCAATATTTTTTTTGAGTAACCGCCTTGACCAAACGTGCAATCTATAAAAGTGCCACCATTTTGAGGGGTTATAATATTTATTACTTCATTTAGAAGTACCGGATAATGTAAAGTTCTTTCCGGTAAAATAGTGGCACTCATTTATTTTTTCAAAGACCATTAATTTTTTTGTCTTCTTAAAAATGCTGGTATTTCTAGTTCGTCTTCTTCGTTAGTATCGCTATCCTCTTTTACATTTGTCTCTTGATCAGAGTTTATATTTTGACTCCCATCAAATAATTGAGGATCTTGTGCATCCAAATTGAAGTTTTCAAGTCCATTAGATTCATCGCTAGAAATATTTGCCTCACTATCGTTTAATATAAGTTTTTCATCGAGAGAATTTTCCTCGTTTCCAAAATCACTTGTGGCAGGATTTTCAACCGCCATTTTTTCGTCTATCATTGATGAAATTAAATCATTTTCTGAAACTTTAACATCATTTGTTTCTATTTTTAATGCATTGGCACCACTTGTGGATAATCCTTTATTCATTTCAAAAGAATAATTTGGTCTCAAATTTGAAAAATCTGAATAGCCTGGATTTCGATTTTGGATTCTATGCACCATATTGATAACTGATTTTGACTCTGGTTGTTGTCCATCTAATGAAGTAGCAACAATTGATACTCTAAATCTTTCTTCCAATGATGGGTCAATTATACAACCCTTGATGAATTCAACTTCAGGATCAACCTCAGATGTAATTTTTTCAACAACTTCACTTACTTCAAAAAGTGTTGGGTTTTTTGCCGTTATATTGATAAGTAAACCTTTTGCACTCCTTAAGGAGTAATCATCTATAAGAGGATTGGTCATAGCTTGTTCAGCAGCTTTTAGAGCTCTACCCTCGCCCTCTGCTTCTCCAGTACCCATCATCGCTTTGCCCATAGAACTCATGATAGTTTCAACATCAGCATAATCCAAATTTACTAAGCCAGGACGCACCATTAAATCTGTAATACTTTGAACACCTTGTAAAAGAACATCATTGGAAAGTTCAAATGACTCTTCAAAACCTGTCTGTTCATTTGCAATCTTAAATAAATTTTGATTTGGGACTACTATAATAGTATCTACATGTTTTCGTAATTCCTCTAAACCTTGTTGAGCTCTTCTCATTCTAGATGACCCCTCATATAAAAATGGCAAAGTCACAACACCTACTGTTAGAATATTAAGTTCCTTAGCAGCTCTTGCAATTACGTGAGCAGAGCCAGTTCCTGTTCCACCGCCCATTCCTGCAGTCACAAAAACCATATTTGCTCCTTGCAAACAATTTACTATTTCATTTAACGACTCGTCCGCTGCAGCTTGACCAATATCAATTTTTGATCCAGCCCCAAGACCTTTCGTCAAATTTAAACCAATTTGTATCTTTGCTTTTGCTTTGCTGTGGATCAAATCTTGTGCATCGGTATTTACTGCTACAAATTCAACTCCTTGTAATCCACTTTCTATCATTTTATTTATTGCATTTCCTCCAGCGCCACCTACACCTAAAACCAGTATTCTAGGTTTGAGCTCTTTTATCTCTGGTGTTTTAAAATTGATTGTCATTATTCCCCCTCTTTTTAGTTTATCTTTTTTTCCCATTTAAGACTTGCTCTATTTAAATTTGATTTTTTTATAGCTTTTGTCTTAAATTTTTCAAATGATGTTGGTTCCCAGATTT
>CABXSF010000013.1 GCA_902514805.1 uncultured Pelagibacteraceae bacterium
AAATTGTTAATAAAACGAATAATTTTAATTCTAAAAAAAATTTATTACAAAACCTAAAAGACTACCTTTTAAATTTTAAAAAAGAATATAATAACTTTAATTATAAATTCATTTTGAAAACTAAATATTTTAGATCATATTGGATTTCAAATGATAAAAAGTTTCGTGCCACTATAGATGTTGATATTAAAGCAAGTCCAATTAATGACTTAAATCGTTATTTAGAATTGAATGAGACTATTTTAGAATTTAAATTTTCTCCTTCTAACGAGACTAATTTTAGAAATTTATTCTTTGATAATAATTTCAACATACGAAGTAAAAAATATTCAAAATATATACAGTCTTTTATCCTTCTCGAAAATTCAGGCTTAATTAATTAGTTTTTTTCCATAATAAAAAAGTAAATATATAAAAGGTAATAACTCCTAAAAAATAATCCCATTCTAACGCATGCTTAAGATGTTTATTTCCAGGCATAGTTACCAATGGCAATGCGATAATTCCAACAAAGATTAGAATCGATACTAAAACAGCTTTGCATTTTAAGTATCTTTCATTAATAAATGTTTTTAGTTTTGATTTGATAGAATAAAAAATTAAAACAAAATAAGTTTGTGCGGCTATTTCAAATATGATAAATGCTAGCATTATTACTCGTCTAAATAGTTTGTAGGCATCAACATCAAATTTTATGCCCAAAAAAATGGAGTGGATTACAAGACAAATTGCAGATCCAATTCCAAAGAAAAGCATTTTTTTTAAGTGTTTATGATTTCCATGTATGTTTAATATAATTTGTTTATTAAAGATCCAATATTTAATTAATAAATAAGCGGTTAAAAACATAGCAGGTTTAAAAACTAAATAAGTTGGAAAGTATCTTGCTGTTCTACTAATAGAAGCCCCACCATCAATGTAGGGAAATGTGAAATGTATTATATTTTCTTTATTAGGAAAAAGATCGTGAAATTGAGTAATTAAAATTAAACATGTGTTTACTGCTATAAAAGGAACTATAAAAATCCAAATACTTAAGGCTTTAACCTTTTTTATATTATCCATTTTGAGCAGAATTATTTCTTTTTATTTTTTTTTCTTGCTCTTCTTTTTTTTGAGCCCATTTTTCTTCGGCCTCTATGTTTCTTTGGATAACCCATTACTATCTCCTAATTATTATTTTATTGACTTATATATGGGATATAGCATTGTCCTCATAAGTATTCAATTTTTTTATGGGCTACTCTTTTAAAACATTCCTGAAACATACAGCAAAAGATTTTCATAATCAGTCGGTTAATCCGCCTGTGGTGAGGGCATCAACTATAATTTTTAAATCCATGCAGGATATTAGAAAAACTCAAAAGAAAAATATAAAAGATCCAACTGGCGGCCATCATGATTATGGAAGACAAGGAACATCAACAACACACACCCTTTCAAAAATTTTAACAAAGTTGGAAGAGTCTTATCATGTTTTCCTAACACCTACTGGATTTGGATCTGTTTTTTTAGCAATATTCAGCATAGTGAGACCTGGGGATGAAATTATAGTTGCAGATCCAGTATATAGTCCAACACGATTATTAACTAAAGATTATTTAAAAGAATTCAACATTAAAACTAAATTTTATAATCCACATGACCTAAATTCAATCAAAAAGAATATAAACAAAAAAACAAAACTTATATTTGTAGAGTGCCCCGGTAGTAATACCTTTGAGTTTCAAGACTTGTTGAAAATAGTTTCTATAGCAAAAAAAAATAAGATTTTTACTGCAATTGACAATACATGGGGAACTCCATATTTTCTAAAGCCGATAAAGTTAGGTTTCGACATGTCTATAGTCTCAGCTACCAAGTATTATTCTGGACACTCCGACGTAATGGGCGGCAGTTTAGCAGTAAACAAAAACGTATTCAAAAAGGTTCAACTAGCTGAAAAAATAACAGGACTTAGAATGGGGCCTGACGATGCTTATTTAGTAACTAGAGGTTTAAGAACTTTAGATGTAAGATTGGATAGACATCAATCGAATGCTATGAAAGTTGCAAGTTTCTTATCTAAACACAAAAAAATTAAACTTTTATATCCATTTAAAAAGGGATCTTTAAATTATAGCCTTTGGAGAAAATATTACAAAGGAGCCTCTGGTTTAATGGGTCTAAGAATTAAATCATCAAAAAAGAATGTTATAAAGTTTGTAAATTCTCTTAAATTATTTGGATATGGATATAGTTGGGGAGGTTTTGAAAGTTTGGCATTACATCAAGAAATTAAAGAACAAGGAGATAGATCTTACTTAAATTTATCAAAAGATGAGCATATAGTAAGATTACATATCGGATTAGAGGACCCAAAAGATTTGATTGAAGATTTAAGAAGATCTCTTAAATTCATCAAATGAGTTCAGAAAAATTTATTCAAAATAAACTAGCTCTAACGACATTGATTTGTGCGTGTGTAGTAGTTTTAATGTCTTTAAGTGTAAGACAAGTTTTTGGAATGTTTTTCATTGACTTTAATAATGATTTAGGAATTTCAAATACTGAATTTGGTTTAGCTATAGGTATTCAAATGCTAGGTTGGGGACTATCTGGCCCAATTTTTGGAGTTCTCGCAGACAAATATGGAGGCCACAAATCAATCATAATTGCATTTCTTTTTTACATCCTTGGAGTTTATTTTTTATATGCAGGTCCTAATACTGGGATTTACTTTCAAATCAGTTTAGGAGTTTTAATTGGTATTGGTTGTGGAGGTACAGCAATCAGTATCCCAATGTCAATTGTGGGGAAACATTTTCCACTTTCAAATAGAACAATTGCTATGAGTATCGTGACAGCTGTTGGTTCTTTTGGTTATTTCCTTTCACCACTTTTTACAAATTATTCCTTACAAAGTAATGGATGGGTAAATACCCTTTTTTATTTCATGATATTTTTATCTATAGGATTAATATTTGCTTATTTTGTTAGATCGCCACAGCTAGATAAAACGAATGATGCACACAATGATCAAGGATCTTTAGCTGCTCTTAAAGAAGCATTTCGAAACAAAAGTTATGTTTTGTTGGTTTCAGGATTCTTCGTATGTGGTTTTCATATTACTTTAGTTGGAACTCATGTGCCAAAATATGTAGCAGACAGAGGTCTAGATGATTGGACTGCAGCGATGATCTTATCTTTAATAGGTTTTTTTAATATCATCGGTTCTTTGTTAAGTGGCTATTTATCTACAAAGATGAGTAAAAAAATTATCTTAAGTTCTATTTATTTTTTAAGAGGTGTCTCAATTTGTTTTTTTATTTTTTTACCTCCAAGCACTATTTCATCAATAATATTTGGGGCTAGCTTTGGTTTTTTATGGTTATCCACTGTTCCAGCTACGAGTGGAATTGTAGCTCATATTTTTGGGACTAAGTATCTTGGCCTTTTATATGGTTTAGTTTTTTTAAGTCATCAATTTGGATCTTTTTTTGGAGCATATCTTGGTGGACTTTTCTATGACATATATGGCTCTTATAACTATGCGTGGTATTTAGCAATTGCATTATCTGTTTTTGCAGGCTTAATACACTTACCAATTAAAGAGCAAGCAATTGATAGATTACAAAAAGCATAAATCGAATTTTAGTCCTTATCTGGAGAAATTATATCAATCAGATAAACCCATGGTCATCTATAAATATAAATATGGATATAAAATATTTACAGATTTTTCAGAGAGAATAGTACTTAACAACTCAAATATAGAAAATTTTTTAAACAATATAACAAAAAAAAAATTTATAAGAGAACAAGACCTATACATAGGTTTTTTTGGTTACGAAATATTATGCAACTTGCTAAATATTAAAATTAAAAATCAAAAGAAGAATGGATTTTATAAGGGCCTTTTCTACAAACCAGAAACTATAATTACTTTATCAAAAAAAATTAAAATATCTTCAACATTAAAGAAACAGAGTTTTAATTACCACTTTAATCAAACCAAAATATTAAAACCATTTAAAGTCAATATTAATTTTGAAAAGTATAAAAGAATCTTTAATCTTTTTTCAAAAAAAATCAGAGCAGGTGAGACCTATCAAATAAAAATTTGCACAAAGTATAAAAACAAATCTGAGATAGATCCAGTCAGTTTTTTTTGGAGGTTAATGAAGGTAAATTCCGCACCAGAGGCCTTTATGATTAGAGACAAGAATTACTCTATTGTTAGTTGCTCTCCTGAAACTTTAATAGAAAAAAAGGGATTAAAGGTAACAACGAAACCAATAGCCGGAACATTAAAAAAAAATCAAAAATTAAACAAATCTAAAGCTCTCAATTTCTTTAAGAATAACAATAAAGAGACAAAAGAACATAATATGATTGTAGATATGGAGAGAAACGATTTATCAAAAATTTGTAAACCAGGAAGTGTAGTAATCAAAAGAAAAAAATATGTGGAGGAATATAAACATTTGTATCACTACGTATCTACAATAGAGGGTAAATTAAAAAACAATATCAATCTTAAAAACATTATTAAATCGATGATGCCCGGTGGGTCTGTTATAGGTTGTCCAAAAATAAGAACACTCCAACTATTAAATAGTCAAGAAAAAGAGGGACGAAATATTTTCACAGGAAGTTTCGGATTTATTAAGTTTAATATGGATATGCGATTTAACATAATAATAAGATCAATTCTAAATTTCAAAAATGTTTCAGAGATATCAGCAGCCTCAGGTGTTGTATTGGACAGTTCATCAAAAAAAGAATTTAGCGAAAATTACATTAAAGCAAAATCATTATTGGAGTTGTTTCGATGATATATATTATTGACCATCAAGATTCTTTTACATGGAATGTGGTTCATCAATTTTCTCAATTTGATAAAGTTTATTGCTCTGATTATTTTGATATAAATAAAAAATTATTAAATAAATCAGATGTGATAGTTTTTTCTCCCGGCCCTGGTTCTCCAAAAGATTATCCAGAAACCTCAAAAATTTATAATAAATACAAGGGTAAAAAAAAAATGATTGGTGTATGTTTAGGATTTCAGTTGATATTGTATAACGAAGGTGGAAAAATTAGACAACAAAATAAAATTTATCACGGGTATCAATCAAAAATTATAGTAAATGGAAAAAGCAAAATTTTTAAAAAAAATAAAGTGTTTAATGTCGGAAGATATCATTCGCTAAAGTTATATGAGCCATATTTTTCAAAAAATCTCAATATTACAATGCGTTGTACAAAAACAAATACAGCGATGGCTTTTGAGGATAGTATAAATCAAATTTATGGATTTCAATTTCATCCTGACTCATTCTTAACTGAAAATGGCAATTTTTTTATTAAAAAAATCTTATCAAGCAAGTAATCAAAAAGAAATAGGATTTAAAGATTTATGGGGATCTCACGGAGTATTTACAACTATTAGACTTATAGGAAAACCTGGTAAACTTATTTTGTTTAAAAGTCACTTTAAGGGATTAATAAAATCTCTTAAAAAATATAAAATTTATTCAAAAAATATTGAGACAAATATTAAACTTTTAATTTATTCGAGCATTAATAAAAATATTAATTACGACCACTTATTTCGAATTGCTCTAACAAAAAAAATTATATCAATTTCTATCCGTAAAAGACTTAAACCTAAAAAAGATTTTGAACTTAAATTAATAAACTACAGAAGAATTGATCCTAAAACAAAAAATCTTTATTATAAAAAAATTTTAAAAGAATTGAATAAATATGACCCAAGTAAAATTGATATAGCTCTAGTTAATAGGGGAAAAATTTTAGAAACCTGCACCTCAAATATTTTATTTTTCAAAAATAGAGAGTACTTTTCACCAAAAAATAATTGCTATATTGGAAACACAATTAATTATTTAAAAGGTAAGATTAAAATTTCATTTAAAGATATTTATTATAGAGATTTGAAAAAATTTGATGAAATAATGTTAATTGGCTCAGGAAAAGGTGTGACATCTGTCAAATATATTAAAGAGATTAATTGGAAGAGTAAAAATAATTTCGGATATAAAAAAGTGAACAAATATTTAAATTTTTAATCGCTATGAATGATCTAAACAATCCTTGTATATTCTGTAAAATTAATCAGAAAGAATTGATATTTGAAAATGATTATGCATATGCTTCTACCGATAGTTATCCCGTTTCAAAGTTGCACTCATTAGTTGTTCCAAAAAGATGTATAGAAAATTATTTTGAATTAGATGAAAAAGAAATCTTAGCCTGCAATGATCTTATTAAAAAATTAAAAAAAAAAATAATGAAAGAAGATAATTCAGTAGAGGGTTTTAATATAGGAACAAATGCTGGAAAGGTTGCAGGACAATCTATATTTCATTGCCATATACATGTGATTCCAAGAAGAAAAGGGGACGTGGATAATCCACAAGGTGGTGTAAGAAGCGTTATTCCTTCAAAACAACATTATACTCGAAAAATTAAAAAATAATGTTCTAATTGGGCAAATAGTGCGCTTTAATCACTGTTGAACTATATTTTTAAGTATACTAGTAATAATAAAATTTTTTATAAAAATATGTTTACAACCAATCCATTTGCAATTTTAGCCGAAACAATTCCAATGATGGCAATTCAATCTTTTGTAATTGTTATGGTTGGGCTAGTTATTTTAGGCACGGTATTAGATATGATACATAAAAAAAATGTTAAATATTTTTTCAATAATGCAAAAAAAGCAAAAAAATCGGCTAAGAAAGAATTGGGGACTGGCGAAAGGTTAGTCGTTATTGGTAAAACAATAATTCATGATATTGGAACTACAGCCGAATTAGGTTGGGGTAAAAGAAGAATCGCACATGTCTTAGGAATGTATGGAACAATCCTTTTTTGGATTGGTTCTGCTGCAATGATATTTTTTTATACCGATTCTCAAACTCCAAACGTTTGGCCAATTCTTTGGCATGTAGGAGCAATAATGACTTGTTTGGGTGGATATTGGTTTTGGCTTTTTTTAAGAGTAGATGTTGCAGCTGAAGCAAATTCGGTATTCAGAATAATTACTGCAGATTTATTTGTGTTAGCACTCTTAGCGTCTGCTACTTTTGGTTTAATCTGGTCTTACTTGCAGTTTAATCAAATGATTGGATGGGACACTTTATTTCTAGTTCTTTTTGGGGTTTCAAATATAGTTTTATTTGGTGGCGTTTATTGGTCTAAGTTCGCTCACATGTTCTACAAACCTGGAGCAGCGATACAAAAAAATTTAGCTGAAGCTGATGGTTCAAGAGATAATCTTCCCCCACCAGCAGATGCGCCAGAACAGTTTGGGCTTGGAATAAAAAGAGAAGAGCCAAAACACTATTAATATGTTATAATTTAAAAAGGAGATAAAATAAATGTCAACATTTGTATACATGACTAGGTGCGATGGTTGTGGCCACTGTGTAGATATCTGTCCTTCAGATATCATGCATATAGATAAAAATATTAGAAGAGCAAAAAACATTGAGCCAAATTTTTGTTGGGAGTGTTACTCTTGCGTTAAAGCTTGTCCTAATCACGCAATAGATGTAAGAGGCTATGCTGACTTTGCTCCAATGGGTCATAGTGTAAGAGTTAGAAGAGAAGAAGAAAAAGGAACGATTTCTTGGAAAATAAAATTTAGAAATGGAACAGAAAAAGATTTTGTATCTCCGATAACAACAAAGCCATGGGGAAAATTTATTCCTAAACTCGCTGATGGTGACAAACCTAATCAAGGAGAAATTAATTCTCAAATACTTTATAATGAACCTCACGGTTTAAATACTGATAAAGATCTTCCAACTTTAGATAAGAATTCCTTTAAAAAAGGAGTTTATTATTAATGCCTAAAAATAAAACTGTCTTTGAAGATTGCGATGTACTAGTTGTTGGCGGTGGTATGGCCGGTACTGGTGCTACGTTCGAAGCTAGACACTGGGGAAGAAATTTAAAAATCATTTGTGTTGAAAAAGCAAACATCGATAGAAGTGGTGCTGTAGCTCAAGGACTTTATGCAATTAATTGTTACATGGGTATGCAGTGGGGAGAAAACCAACCTGAAGATCATGTGAGATACGCTAGAAATGATTTGATGGGATTAGTTAGAGAAGATTTAGGTTATGACATGGCAAGACACGTCGACTCAACTGTTCATATGTTTGATGAGTGGGGACTGCCAATGATGAAAAATAAAGAGACAGGCAGATACCAAAGAGAAGGTAAGTGGCAAATAATGATTCACGGCGAAAGTTATAAGCCGATTGTTGCTGAAGCTGCAAAAAAGTCAGCCGATAAAATTTACAATAGAATAATGATAACTCATCTTCTTAAAGATGAAGAAAATGAGAACAGAGTAGCTGGAGCAGTTGGTTTTAATATGAGAACTGGTGACTACCATGTATTCAAAGCTAAAGCAGTAATTATAGCTGCAGGTGGAGCATCACATATATTTAAACCCAGAGCAGTGGGTGAAGGTATGGGAAGAACTTGGTATGCGCCATGGAGTAATGGTTCAGCTTACGCATTACCAATAGCGGCCGGTGCTAAGATGACACAAATGGAAAATAGAATAGTGCTTTGTAGATTTAAAGATGGTTATGGTCCAGTTGGTGCATATTTTTTACATTTAAAAACTTACACACAAAATGCTAATGGTGAGAATTACGAAAAGAAATGGTACGATGCAACAAAAAAACTTGTTGGTGAATATATAGATCATCATCCAACTCCAACTTGTTTAAGAAATCATGCATTTATCCAAGAAGTAGCAGCAGGTGGCGGACCAATCCACATGGTAACTAAAGAAGCTTTTCAGGATCCTCATTTAGAAACTGTTGGCTGGGAAAACTTTTTAGGTATGACAGTAGGTCAAGCCGTAGTTTGGGCATCACAAAACATAGATCCAAAGTATACTAATCCAGAATTAACAACTTCAGAACCGTATGTTATGGGATCTCATGCTACATGCTCAGGAGCGTGGGTAAGTGGTCCAGAGGACATTGCTCCAGATGATTATTTCTGGGGATACAACAGAATGATGTCTGTAGAGGGTTTATTTGGAGCAGGTGATACTGTTGGAGGAAGTGCTCACAAATTTTCATCAGGTTCTTTCACTGAAGGAAGATTGGCCGCAAAAGCTGCCGTTAAATACATTGAAGATAAAAAAGCCAACAATATTAAGTTAAGTGAGAAACAGTATAACGATTTAAAAGAGGTAATCTATAAACCTCTAGAAAATTATACAGTTGGAAGAAATGAGATAACTGGAGGTACAGTTTCACCAAGTTATATTTCACCTATACAAGGCCTACAAAGACTTCAAAAAATCATGGATGAATATTGTGGTGGTATCACTAACAACTATATGACAAATGATAACCTTCTTAAAAAAGGTTTAGAATTATTAGATTGGCTTCAAGAGGATCTAGAAAATGTAGGGGCCGAGGATTATCACCAGTTGATGAGAGCCTGGGAGTTGAAACATAGAGCTTTAACGTCTCAATGTGTTACTGAACATACTTTATTTAGAGAAGAAACTCGTTGGCCAGGATACTACTATAGAGGCGACCACATGAAATTAGATGATGAAAATTGGCATTGTTTAACAGTATCAAGAAGAGATCCTGAAACAGGTAAGTTCACATTGGAAAAAAAACCTGTCTATCACATAGTAGACGATAAAGAGAAAAAAAAGGCATCTTAAAAGGACTTCTAAATTATGAGCTTCACATCAAAGACTGATGATGAAATTATTAAATTGGCTAATCCAATATGGTCAAATCTTATTAGATCCTCGAATATGAAAGATTATGGTGGTTTTACCAAGGATTTTTCTTCACAAATGCTTTACGGGGCTAATGAGGTTGAGCTAGGTAAGCAATGGGCTAGCAATAAATTAATCTCAAGTTTGACCGATAATTTCCAGGCTTTTGGTTGTTTAAGACGAGGGATGCACGTAACGGTATTGTTTAAACAGACAAGTACTACAGAAGAGGGTGAGTTCTTAGGAAGACTTGTTCTTGGAGAAGAGGACGGTGCTGTGAAGGTATTTGGAGCAACCATTTTTTAAAAAATTCTTGCAAAGATCCTTATTAAGGTGTACTTGATGAGTATGCTTGAATATTTTCAAAAACACACAAACTCTTTCAAGCACATATTTAACTTTAAAATTATATCAAATTTAAATACTAAAATTGCTCTTTATATAGGTTTGGCAGCATATTGGGTAGTAATGTTATCTAGTACTTTTTTTGGGTTCTAAATATCAAACAGTTGACTTTAATAATTTTGAGGAATAATTAATCCCAATGGAGTTCTTTCTTCCTATTGCAGAAGTAAATGTAAGCTTACCTTTTATCTTTTTTTTAAGTTTAGTTGTTGGAATTTTATCAGGTTTATTTGGTGTTGGCGGTGGTTTCTTGATGACCCCTTTCTTAATTTTTTTAGGAATTCCACCGGCTTATGCAGTTCCGAATGAAGCAAATAATATTCTTGGGACATCTATATCAGGATCTACAACGCATTATTTGAAAGGAACTCTTGATTATAAAATGGGTTTAATGATTGTAGTTGGTGGTGCTATGGGAACTATCCTAGGTATTTTAACTTTTACTTATTTTAAAGACATTGGAAAAATTAATATCGTTATTTCACTAGCATATATGTACATACTAGCTATCATCGGAACTATGATGCTGGTTCAAGGTGTTACAGAAATCGATAGAGCTAGAAAAAAAATAATTGTTAAAAAAAAATTACACGATCATAATTGGTTACAAGGTTTGCCTTTTAGAATGAGATTTAAAAAATCTAAACTTTATGAAAGTGCTTTTACTCCAATTATCATGGGATTTATTGTGGGTTACATAGCAGCAATACTTGGAGTAGGTGGTGCTTTTATACTTGTGCCAGCAATGATCTATATAATTGAAATGCCCACAAAGTTAATCCCAGGAACTTCTCTATTTGTTACAATATTCATTAGCGCAATTGTCACCATTCTTCATGCATTCAATTATGGAACAATTGACCTAATATTAGTCACAGTTTTAATTCTAGGTTCAATAGTTGGAGTTCAGGTAGGTCAAAAAATTGGGGAAAAGGTTGATAGTTCTCAGTTTAAAACAATTTTAGCTCTTCTCCTTTTATTAGTTGGTATTGCAATAGCTTACGATACCTTCTTTGTAGAAGAGTTAGCTAAGGGGGAGTTAAATGCTAAGACAGAAAATTTAGGACCTGTATCTCAATTCGTAAGAGATCTTTCAAAAAATGTTCCAATTTTATATGGACTATTTTCAATTGTCTTTGCCCTTGTGCTAGGGGTTGGTGCGGCAATTTTGAGAAAATTTTTATCAAAACTTAAGGATAAATACGTTCACACAGCTCCATCATCTTCACAAAAATAGTTTTATTATTTAAAAATTTAAATATAAGTATTTTATGAAAAAAATAATCTTTTTACTCGTAGTTTTGTTTCCACTAAATTTGTTTGCTGGTGAAAAAGTGACTACGTTTGATGCTAAAATTTTTAATCAAGCTCAATCTGATGGAAAAACTGTAGTTGTAAGCTCTTGGATAAAATACTGCACATCCTGCGCAAGCCAAATGAAGGCATTAAATGATGTAGAAAAAGATTTTGAAAATTTAATCTATTTAAATTTTGATGTTAGAGACAAAGAAATTGCAAAACAATTAAATATTCAATTCCAGACTACTCTAGTGATCTATAAAAATAATGAAGAAGTTTATCGAAGTTTGGGCGAGTTAAGTAAAGAAAAAATTTATAAAGCTATTAATTCAGTAATTTAATTAGGCACTTCTATACAACTTAGTCATTACAAACTCCTTGTGACCAAGTGCTTCAGCGCATGTTAATCTTCCGTTTGCAACTTTTATAGTCGATTTGATTAATTCATCTCCTGCTTGATCTAAATTCATTTCTCTCGATAATATTTTTGAAACATCAAGATCAATATGCTCACTCATTGTTTTGGCTGTAAGAGGATTTGCTGTGAGTTTTATTACAGGTTCTATTGGATTACCAATTATATTACCTTGACCAGTTGGAAATAAATGAATGTTAAACCCACCAGCAGCCTGAAGTGTAACACATTCAGCTGCAGCCGATGATGTATCCATAAAATATAGCCCTTTACCTTTACTTGGTTCCTCAGCTGGTTCTAATACATCCACGAATTGCCTAGAGCCGATTTTTTGAAAATTACCAAAAGCTTTTTCTTCAATTGTTGTTAACCCACCAGCAATATTTCCAGCTGTAGGTTGACTTTCCGACAAATCGTTAGTTGCTTCCTTCAATATAAAGTCATTGTATGAATTCCAAGTTTTCATAAATTTATCTTGAGCCTCTTTCGTTTTACCTCTTTTTGAACATACGTTTTCAGCTCCAGTAAGTTCTGAAGTTTCTCCAAAACACAGGTGAACACCTAATGGTTCAAGTTTATCCATTAAATTTCCAACAGTTGGATTAGAGGCAAGACCTGAAGTAGTGTCGGACTCTCCGCATTTTACAGATATCCATAGATCACTAATAGGACATTCTTCTCTTTGTTTTTCAGAAGCCCACATTGAAAACTCTTGAGCTTTTTTTGAAACTTTTGCAATTGTATCTATATCTCCAACACCTTCGATACTAAAACCTTCAACAGGTTTTCCAGTTTTTGCTATTGCATCAACAATTCTTTTTGTCCATTTAGGTTCAATTCCAATTACAATTACAGCTGCTACATTTGGATTTCTTCCTGTTCCAATCATTGTTCTAAAATGAAGCTCTAAGTCTGCACCAAATTGCAATCTGCCGTATGAATGTGGAAGCGCAATTGTTCCTTTTATATTATTAGCTACCGCTTCAGCACATGCATTTGAAATGTCATCAACCGGAAGAATAATGACATGATTTCTTGTTCCTGCTCTACCGTTTTCTCTTTTAAAACCTAAAAAACTTTTTGGAATTTGCATATTACCACTTTTTTGTTTTTACATTATGAACATGGACGTGGTCACCTTTTTTAATAGATTTGACCACTTTTCCTATGTCATGACCATATTTAATTATAGTGTCACCCTCTTTTAGATCCTGTAAAGCTATTTTATGACCAAGAGGTATTTCTGACTCTGATTTTACTTTTGAAGATGTATCATCCTCCATTATCCAACAACCACAATCTTGGCCTTTTGTCACTTTTTCTATAACAATTACGCCAACATTATCTTTTTTATCGTGTATAATTATATCTGTTTTTGCCATTGTGACGATTTCTTAGTAGAAACTTTCAAAGAATTTATATATTAATCTCTCGATTGCAATTAAAAATTATAGAGAATTTTTATGACTAAAATGACTACAGAGGAAGCTTTTATCAAAGTTCTTCAAATGCACGGAGTTGAACACGCGTTTGGAATAATTGGTTCGGCATTCATGCCAATTTCAGATTTGTTTCCAAAAGCTGGCATAACTTTCTGGGATGTTGCACACGAGACCAATGGAGGATTAATTGCTGATGGTTACACTAGAGCAACTGGAAAAATGTCAATGGTGATTGCCCAAAATGGTCCAGGTATAACGGGTTTAGTAACACCTATCAAAACAGCGTATTGGAACCATACACCTTTATTACTTGTAACTCCACAAGCTGCGAATAAAACAATGGGTCAAGGTGGATTTCAAGAAGTAGAACAAATGAATTTATTTAAAGATATGGTTTGTTATCAAGAAGAAGTTAGAGATCCATCTAGGATGGCTGAAGTATTAAACAGGGTAATTGAAAAAGCTTTTAGAGGATCTGCGCCAGCACAAATAAATGTACCAAGAGACTACTGGACACAAGTCATCGATATAGAACTTCCACCTATTGTGAGATTTGAGAGACAAGGTGGAGGAAAAGATGCAATTGAAAGAGCTTCAAACTTATTATCAGATGCAAAATTTCCTGTAATCTTATCAGGTGCAGGAGTAGTTATTGGTGGAGCAATAGAGGAATGTAAAAAATTAGCAGAGAAGCTAGATGCACCAGTGTGCAATGGATACCAACATAATGATAGTTTTCCTGGAAGCCATCCACTTGCTGTAGGACCTTTAGGTTACAACGGTTCAAAAGCTGCGATGGAATTAATTTCAAAAGCTGATGTTGTGCTTGCACTTGGAACAAGATTAAACCCTTTTTCAACTTTACCTGGCTATGGAATTGATTATTGGCCAAAAAATGCAACTATAATTCAAGTTGATATGAATCCTGATAGGATTGGTTTAACAAAAAAAGTTACAGTTGGAATTTGTGGTGATGCGAAGCAAGTTACTCAGCAATTATTAGATAAATTATCATCTGATGCTGGAAACGCTGGTCGGGAAGATAGAAAAAATTTAATCCATAAAACAAAATCAGCATGGTTACAGAAATTAGCAGGATTGGATCATGAAGAAGATGATCCAGGAACAGTCTGGAATAAAGAAGCAAGAGAAAGAGATAAAGATAGAATGTCTCCAAGACAAGCTTGGAGAGCAATACAGGACGCTATACCTAAAGATGCAATAATTTCTAGTGACATTGGTAATAATTGCGCGATAGGAAATGCTTACCCGACTTTTGAAAAAGGACGAAAATATTTAGCTCCAGGTTTATTTGGACCATGTGGTTATGGATTTCCAGCAATCTTGGGTGCAAAAATTGGATGCCCAGACACACCTGTGATTGGTTTTGCCGGTGATGGTGCGTTTGGTATAAGCATGAATGAAATGAGTTCATGTGCTAGAGAAGAATGGCCAGCTATTACAATGGTCATATTTAGAAATTATCAATGGGGCGCTGAAAAAAGAAACTCTATATTATGGTTTGATGATAATTTTATTGGAACAGAATTAGACCCAGAGCTAAGTTTTGCAAAAGTCGCCAACGCATGTGGTTTAAAAGGTGTTTCGTGCAAAACTATGGAAGAAACAACAAAGGCAATTAAACAATCTTGTGAAGATCAAAAAAAAGGTATTACTACCTTTATAGAGATTATTTTAAATCAAGAATTAGGTGAGCCATTTAGAAGAGACGCAATGAAAAAACCAGTTGAGGTTGCTGGAATTAAGAAGAATGATATGAAACCTCAAAAGTCTTTAATATAAATTTTAATGATTTTAAAAAGAAGAAATATTCTCAAAATTTTGAGTTATTCTTTCTTATTTTTATGCTCCCCAATAAAAACAATTTATGCTACTACAAAAAAAATTATAAATCAAAATCTTTCAAGCCAACAAAAAGATATAATGTTTAATCAAGGAACAGAGAGGGCATTTACTAGTTCTTTATTAAATGAAAAAAGAAAAGGTACTTACCACTGCGCTAACTGCGGAGCCTTACTTTTTGACTCTGTTGCAAAGTATGATAGCGGAACAGGGTGGCCGTCTTTTACAGAAGCAGTTCCAGGTGCTTTTAATACAAAAGTAGATTATTCTTTTGGAATGAAGAGAATAGAATATCATTGTGCTACTTGTGGAGCACATCATGGGCATGTATTTGCAGATGGTCCGGGAAAAACTGGTAAACGTTTTTGTAACAATGGCCTTTGCTTAATCTTCAAGCCATCTGAATAATGTTGGACTTTTGTATTATTGGATCAGGTATATCAGGATCAACAATTGCAAATTGTTTAAACAAAAAATACAAACTTTTATTATATGATAAAGCAAAAGGTGCAGGTGGGAGAAGTTCTTTTAAAAGATATAAGGGAAATATAGGATTTGATCACGGTCTTCAATATTTATCACCAAGATCGAAAGAATTTAAATCATTTACTAATAGTCTCATAAAAAAAAGAGTTATTAAGCACTGGAAAGGTAATCATAAATTTTTAAATAAAAGGGTTAGAAGAGATAAAAAACATATTAAATTAATTGGTTTCAAAGGTAATAATGACATTAGTAAATATTTGTTGAAAGATATCGATTGTAAATTTCAATCAGAATTAATTGGAATTAAAAGACATAAAAATTGCTGGCATCTTAAATTTAAAGATAATAGTTTTATATTTTCAAAAAACTTGATTATAACAGCACCTTTTCCTCAATCAAAAAAATTAACTTCTAGATTTGTTAAAACAAAACTTTTTAATAATAAAGTTACAATGAACGCAAGTATAACAGTTTTGTTGATGACAAATAAAACAGGCAATAAATTCAGCAGTTTTTTTACTAATGATGCAGATTTAGGTTGGGTTTCATATGAAAATTCGAAAAAAAGATTTAAATTTGATAAGGACTTATGGGTTCTGCAAAGTACTTTTGAGTATGGAAAAAAACACACCGATAACTATAGAAACAAAAAAAAATACTTCACAAATTATTTAATTAACAAGTTTAAAAAATTAACTAAAATTAAAATTAAAAAAATATACTTCACACATATCCATGGATGGAAATATTCCTCAAATTCAAAACCTTTGAACATCCAAAGCTATTGGGATAAAAAAATTGGTCTTGGACTTTGTGGTGATTGGTTTGGTGGCCCAAGATTAGAAAATGGATGGTTGAGCGCAAAAGACCTTTATAATAAGATTAAATAAATCAAATTTTTTTTTTAATTTCTCTAATTATCTTAGAAGCTTGTTCGTTTTCGATAAATTCCTCAAAACGTTTTTCAGTTTCTTTCAGAGTTTTAATGTCTTGTTCTGATAGTTTTCTATTTAATGATTTATTATATATATTTTCAATTTTTTTGAAGTAAATATGTGCCATTAGCTTTTGATAATATTTAAATGGTGTAGGAAATCCTATATATCTTAATACAAGTACAATTGTGAAAATGTAGGATAAATTAACTCCAAATTTATCAATAAAAGCTGCAAATTTAAAAGGTAAATATTTATACAAAAAAGGTAATGATCCAAAAGGCATCTCAATAATTTCTTTTGCTCGTTTGTTTACTTCAAGATTTTTTATATAATCCATTGATGGAAATGATGATGCATCAGAAATTATATTAGGTTCTTTAAATTCTTCTTTTAATATTAAAGAAATTGCAACTACAATTGACGGATCCAAATTTTTTTTCGCTACCAAATCAACTGGTAATGATACAACTTGTATATCTTCTTTAGGAATATTATTTCTTAAATCAAATCCACCTGCTTGTACTATTTCTGGATACAAATAGTCGAATCTTCTCGAAATTGCTTTTGAATTTTTAAGTGAAAAGATCTTTAAATTAGGATTTGTACCTAGTTTAAAAACGAATTGATTGTTTGCTGGCAGCAAAAAAAAACCTACATCTAATTCGCCTTTTTCCATCATATCAAAGTGAATAGAATGTGTTTGGTCAATAAATGTAGTATTTTCACTATTTACTCCATAGAGATTTAATATTGTTTCTGCTAATAACCTGGTTCCAGAATTTTCTGGACCAATACCAACCTTTAATCCTTTAAAATCAGCTAAAGAGTTCAATTCTAAATCTTTACGATAAAAAATAAATAGAGGTTCTAATATCAAGGAACCAAGAGCTTCTACATTTTTGAATTGAGCACCTTTTAAATCCTGAGCTACAAAACCCACATGTATGTTTTTTTTGTTATCGTTAATATCGTCTACTATTTTAATTGTATCTTCACGATTAATTACTTCTGCGTTAATATTATAATCCTTTAATCTTTTTTTTAGGACATGGGCCGAGGTATCAAAAAAACCACCCTTTGGACCTGCCTCGATGTAAATTAACTGCTCTTTTAAAAAACTTGAAATAAAGAAAAATAAAAGTGTAAATAAAATTAAGTAACCAAAGGCAGATAGTTTTTTTGACATAAACAAATAATTATTCCCAATCAAATCTTGGAAATGATTTAAAAACTTTTAAAATTCCTTCAGACCATTCAGTAGTCATTGTTGAAAATTCTTCATCATTTAAATTTAAACATTTTTGAGAAGCAATTTTTAATTGATCTTTTTTATATACCGCAAAGTCAATTGGTGGACCAACAGTTAAATCACTTTTTAAAGTTGAGTCCATAGAAATAAGTGCACATCTTGAAGCATCTCCCAACTTCACATCTGGCGTTATAACTCTATCTAAAATAGGTTTTCCATATTTAACTTCTCCAATTACTAAATAAGGTTTGCTGTCTGCTGGCTTTATATAATTTCCTTGTGGATATACCAAAAATAACTCCATGGGTTGACCTTTTATTTGACCTCCAACTATAAAAGTTGAACCCAGCAATACTGTGTCTGTATTCATTCCTTTTGGGGAGGAATGTTTAAGGTTTAAAGAACCTACATATTTTGCAATTTGATCAAAATCTTCACATGAATTAAGATTTTTCCTTCCAGAATTATCTTTAAGATCTTTTTCTATAGATTTATAAACTGCTTGTGACGTTCCAAGATTTCCTGAAGTTACTATTAATATAGTCCTATCACCAACATCATATGTAAACATTTTTGAATAAATATTTACATTATCAAAACCAGCGTTAGTTCGACTGTCCGATGCTACTATTATGCCCTCTTTTGTTTTAATTCCTATGCAGTAAGTCATATATCTATATGTATTATTTAATTAAACGATGTATTTATAATCGATTTATATCATATCTGATATATCTAAAATGCATTTGCATAATAGGTTTAACTATTAAAAGCTGTTAAAATGGTCAATAAATTGTGGAAAAATTATAATGCTAAATATGCTTACGATGGATATTTTACGGAAGACAATAAGCTTCGTAAGCATGCAACAATAATTTCAAATATTCTTGAAAGATACGGCAAAGAAAAACTTCAAGAAATCGAAAAAAATTGTCAAAGCACCATAAGCGCAAGAGGTATTAATTTTAGAGTATACGCAGCAAATAATAGAGCAGAAGAAAAAAAATGGCCACTTGATATAATTCCAAGAATCATTCCAAGAACTCAATGGAATAAAGTTTCAAGGGGATTGCAGCAAAGAGTAAAAGCTCTAAATTTATTTATCGATGATGTTTACAACCAGAAAAAAATATTTAAGGACAATGTTATCCCTAAAGAGATAATATTTAAATCACCTTACTATGTTAAAGAATGTGAGGGGTTTTCACCAAAATATAAAGCATGGTCGAATATTTCAGGAGTAGATTTAATTAGAAATAAATCTGGTGATTATTTAGTTCTAGAAGATAACTTAAGAGTTCCCTCAGGTGTATCTTATATGCTTGAGAATAGAATGGTAATGAGAGACGTTTTTCCTGAGCTATTTACAAGATACAAAGTTGCTTCCATTAATATTTATACAAATAAGTTATTTAATTGTATGAAAGAGTGTATTCCAAAAAAAACAAAAGACCCTCACATGGTTGTTTTAACTCCAGGGATTTATAATTCTGCATACTTTGAACATTCATATTTAGCTGAACAAATGGGTATTGCATTAGTAGAAGGAAAAGATCTTTTTGTGGAAAATGATATAGTTTACATGAAGACTGTTAAAGGTCCTTTAAGAGTAGATTGTATATATAGACGTTTGGATGATAATTTTTTAGATCCAAAGGCATTCTACAAAGGTTCAGTAATAGGTGTTCCTGGCTTATTCAAAGCTTGGAGAAAAGGGAATGTTGGAATTTTAAATGCAATAGGAACCGGAGTTGCAGATGATAAAGTAGTATATTCCTACGTTAATAAAATGATAGTTTATTATTTAGGAGAACAACCAATTTTAAATCAAGTTGAAACTTATTTATGTCATAACAAGACTCAAATGGATTATGTAATAGAAAATATTTCAAAATTAGTAGTTAAACCTGCAAACGCTTCAGGTGGATATGGAATTATGATAGGTCCAAAAGCCCCTCAAAAAGAAAGAGATGAAGTAATTGCAAAAATAAAAAAAAATCCAAGAGAATTTATAGCTCAGCCTTTAGAAATTTTGTCCACTGCACCCACAATTACTAAAAACGATATTGAACCAAGGCATCTTGACTTAAGACCATTTGTGCTTAGTGGGAAATCTACATATGTGACTACCGGTGGTTTGACAAGAGTAGCATTAAGAAAAGGCAGCACAATTGTAAATAGCTCACAAGGTGGCGGTTCCAAAGATACTTTAATTGTTGATATCTAAATTTAACCAAATAAATTCTTAATCATAAATATTACATGATTTCAAAAATAGTTATATTTACTGATTTAGATGGAACCTTATTACACAATGAAACATTTAAGTTTGAAAATATAAGACAATATATAAAAAATTTACTGTCTAAAAACATTTCAATAATCCCTAACTCAAGTAAAACAAAAGCTGAGATTTATAATTTTTGTCACGATCTAGAGGAGGAACTTCCTTTTATTGTTGAAAATGGTGCAGCTATATACAAAATGAACTTAGTTAACTCAGATTTTCCGGAGAAAATAATACTTAGTAGAGATAAAGATGAAATATTAAATGTATTTTTTAAAAAAATTCCTAAAGAATTAATTTCAAAATGTAAGTTTGTATTAAAACTTAAAAAAGATGAACAGCTTAAAATTTTTGGTTTATCTGAGAAACAGCTAAGTTATGCGTCTGACAGAGAATTTTCAGTGCCCCTTATATTTAAAGGTAATAAGGCTGAAAAAAATAACCTATTTAGATTAGCTTATAATATGGGATTAACAATGCAAGAGGGTGGTCGTGTTATCAATCTTTCCGACAAAGTGAGCAAGTCATCTGCAATGAAAAAAGTAAGTAGAATTTTTGAGAAAACTGAAAAACAAGAATTAAAAATAATAGGAGTCGGAGATAATTTCAATGACTTAGATATGCTTAAAAGTAGTGACATAGCATGTTTAGTTTTTAATGAAAAATTTAAGTTAGATATTTTGAATATAAATAATTGTTTAGTTTCTAAAAAGCCCGCTCCAGACGGGTGGGAAGAAGTTGTCAAAATGGCGCTGGAAAAAATTCAATAATGTTATTAAGATAAGTTATGGGTGATTTTTCTCAAAACGGTATAGTTTCTACTCTTCATGACTTCAAGACTAGATCTACTGATGAAATTGAAAACGAGTTATTAGAATTTTCAAAAGAAAGAAAAATGGAATTAATATTACCATGTCTATATTCAGAATTAGAGGGAGAAGCGCTTCCAAAGATCGTTAGTGAAATTAGTAAAACAAAATACCTTAATCATATTATTATTGGTCTTGATAAAGCAAATGAGACTCAGGCAAAAGATGCATGGAAATTTTTCAAGAAACTTAAAACAGATTTTACTATTTTATGGAATGATGGACCAAAATTAAAAAAATTAGATGAAGAATTAAAAAATAAAAATCTAGCACCTAATCAACCAGGAAAAGGTAGAAATGTCTGGTACTGTATTGGGATGTCAATTGCACGAGATACTGCTAGATCGGTAGCTTTACACGATTGTGATATAAAAACTTACGATAGAAGAATGCTTGCAAAACTTTTTTACCCGGTAGTAAATCCAGTTTTTAACTTTGAATTTTGTAAAGGATACTATCCAAGAATAGCTAATAAAAAAATGAATGGTAGAGTAGCCAGATTACTCGTTGCGCCCTTGTTAATTGCTTTAGAGAAAACTATCGGCAACAGCGGTTATTTACAATTTATGAAATCTTTTAAATATCCTTTATCAGGAGAATTTTCATTTAGACGTAACGTTCTTCCAGAATTAAGAATTTCTTCTGATTGGGGTATAGAGGTTGGCGTTTTATCTGAGATGCAAAGAAACTTTTCTCCGAATAACATTTGTCAGGTTGATTTGGCAGACGCTTATGATCATAAACATCAAGATCTTTCTTTAAATGATGAAACAAAAGGTCTATCTAAAATGTCAATTGATATTATAAAAACATTTATTAAAAAACTGGCAACCCAGGGTAATTCATTTAGTAGAGAGACTTTCAGATCTCTAAAAGCAACTTATTATAGAAGCGCTTTAGATATGATAGATATATATAGAAGTGATGCAACTATGAATGGGTTAAAATTCGACTCGCACACTGAGGAGGAAGCTGTTGAATTGTTTGCTATTAATATAATGAAGGCAGGTGATGATTTTTATGTAAATCCCATGGACACCCCATTTATACCCACATGGAGTAGGGTTAAAAGTGCTATACCAGATTTTCTTACCAAATTAAAAAAAGCTGTTAGTGAAGATAATAAAGACAACTCTTAATGTTATCTCAGCAAGGTAAAACAGATATAAAAAAAATATTAAATTTAATTTATAAAAAAAAACCATTCGTTAAGTCAATTGATGATTGTGCAGAAGAAATTTTTGGAATAATTAAAAAATATAACAGCAAATGTAAACAAGGAAAAAAAATAAGTATATCAGAAAAAACATCCGTATTGATTTGTTATGGTGATAGTCTACTTAATGGCAACAAAGAAAAAACATTAAAAATTTTTAGAAAATTTTTTAAAAAAAAATTAGAAAATTTTTTTGAAGTAATTCATTTTCTCCCTTTTTATCCATCAAGTAGTGATAGTGGATTTGCAGTGAAAGATCATTATCAAGTAGATAAAAAATTGGGCTATTGGTCTGATATTTACCAACAATCAAAAAAGACAAATATTATGGCAGACATAGTTATCAATCATGCATCTTCAAAAGGCTTATGGTTTAAAAATTTTTTGAGTAATAAATCGCCAGGTAAAGAATACTTTTTGACCGTTGATAAAAATTTTGATGCTTCGAAAGTTATACGACCAAGAGAAAATAAATTGTTAAAAAAGTTAACTATATTCAAAAAAAATAATTTTGTTTGGAGAACTTTCAGTGATGATCAAATTGATCTCAATTTTAAAAATCCAAAAGTTTTACTAAGATTTATAAAGATAATGATAAACCTATTAAATCATGGAGTTACTATTTTTAGATTAGACGCGATTGCTTATTTGTGGAAAAAGAGTGGCTCTAAATGCATAAATTTGAAGGAAACCCACGAAATAATAAAATTGCTGAGGATAATTTGCAATTCACTTAAAACTCAAACAATTATTATTACAGAAACTAATTTACCAGAAAAAGAAAATTTGAGTTATTTTGGAAAAAATAATGATGAGGCTCAATGGATATATAACTTTTCTTTACCTCCATTATTGGTCCACTCATTTCTTTTTGAAGAAAGTACCTACTTAAATAAATGGAGTAAAAAACTTCCTAATACAAAAAAGGGTAATAATTACTTAAATTTTATCGCCTCTCACGATGGGATTGGTATGAGACCAGTTGAAGGATATCTAAAAAAGGAAAAATTATCTCTACTCTTTAAGCGTTTGAAAAAAAATGGTGGACAATTATCTTATAGAAAAGTTCAAGGATCGTCAAAAAAGGTGTACGAGGCAAATATTACACTTTTTAATGCATTTCAAAAAACGGACTATGATAAAAAAGGCAGATATTTTTTGGAAAGATATGTATCTGCACACGCTATTATGATTGCTTTTGAAGGGGTACCTGCGATTTATTTCAATTCTATATTTGGAACTTCAAATGATGAATATAAATATATTATTTCAGGGAATAAAAGAGATTTAAATAGGTACAAGTGGAACAAAAAAAGATTGGACAATTTATTAAAGGATAAAAGTTCTAAACAAAACATATTTTACAAGAAAATTTTAAACTTAATTTTCATTAAGAAGCAAAGTAAAGCTTTTCATCCAAATGCAAAAAGAGAGAGTATTAATATGGGAAAAAAAATATTTTGTTTTAAAAGAACAAGTCTGGATAATAAACAGATTATATACAATGTGACTAATCTATCGTCGAAATATCAAAAATTCAAATTTAATAACAAATTGAATAAATACAAAAACTTATTGGATAAAACTAAAATAAACCACAAACTAGAGCTTAAACCCTTTGAAACTTTATGGCTATCAAATTAAGATAAACAAGTTATTAATTAAAGTGTTTTAAAAAGATATTTTTGTAAAAATATATCTTAAAAAATATTATATAAGAGTGAATATTAAAAATTTAAAGTTAATTTAAAATGTTATCAGTTTTTTCTTACAAGAATATTCTCAAGAAAGAGTTTTTTTTCTTATTTTTTCTTTATTTAACTTTGTTATTAAGCTTTTTTTTAGGAGAAAACTCTACTGGTGGTGCAAAAATCGATTTTCCTGTGAATAAACAATTAATATTTGATTTTTCTGAAAACCTTATCGGAACTCTTTTATCATATAATGAGTATTCTCATCGTCACTCACCCGTTTTTCTTATTTTATTGTCATTATTTAAAAAAGCAGGACTTAACATTGATTTTATAAGAATAATACATCTACATCTAAGTTTATTACTCCCAATAGTTTTTTTTCAAAGTCTAAAAATAAAATATTTAAATTATAATAAAAAAATATTTATCTTTTTAATAAGTTTAATTTTTTTATCTCCTACATTCAGAACTTTAGCTATTTGGCCAGATAGTAGATTGCTTGGTCTCATTTTATTCACGCTAAGTATTTATTATTTCTTAAAATTTGAAGACAGTAAGGATTTTAAGTTTGCCATTTATAATGTTTTTTTTTTAGCATTAAGTGCGTATATAAGCCCAAATTTTTCAGTTTTCTCGTTGTTCTTTTTAATAAAATTCATTT
>CABXSF010000014.1 GCA_902514805.1 uncultured Pelagibacteraceae bacterium
AAAAATAGTGTAAAAATAGCGCGAAAATTTACCAAAAAAATAATCGATGTGTTTAAAAATATAAAAAGAAATACTAAAAATACTTATTTACTTCAAAACATTAAAAGTAACAGAAATATTAAAATTGAATATTTAGAATTGAGAAATAAAAATAATCTCAGTCCAATTTTTAACAAAAAAAATTTAAAACTCTTTATATGTTTTTATATTAAAAAGATTAGATTAATTGATAATTTTTAGCCGTAAAAAAAATATGCACCAATTCCTAAAAAGGACAAAAAACCAATAACATCTGTAACAGTTGTTACAAATACACTTGAGGCTATCGCTGGGTCAATTTTGAGTTTTTTTAGTGTCACTGGAATTAAAATGCCAAACAAGCCAGCGACAATCATATTTAATATCATTGAGATAGAAATGATTATCGATAAAATATAATCTTTAAACCAAAGTTGAACTATTAAAGCACTTATTATTGCAAAAATGACTCCATTTAAAACTCCAATATTAAATTCCTTTAAGACGATCTTTAAAAAGTTACTATTTGTTAAGTCGTTTGTAGCGATACCACGTATAGTTACTGCTAGTGTTTGCATACCAGCATTACCTCCCATTGAAGCAACTATTGGCATTAAAAAAGCTAAAGCAACCATTTGTTCAATAGTTGCACCAAATTTACTGATAACCCAAGTTGCTAAAAAGGCTGTGAAAAGATTAAGTAAAAGCCAATTAAACCTTCTTTGTGTTTTCTTAATAACGCTATCAGTAATTTCTTCATCTCCAACACCAGCTAGTCTTAAAGTATCTTCTTCTGCCTCTTCTTTTAATACAGTCAATACATCATCACTAGTAATCATACCAACCAATTTTTTTGTCTTATCAATTACAGCAGCAGAATTAAGGTTATAGTTTTCAAAAAGTCTTCCAACTTCTTCTCTATCCATATCAACTGGAATAGTAACTTGAGACTCCAACATAATTTCAACCATTTTACTTTCACGTGGTGTTCTCAAAACTTTTGACGAAGAGACTGTTCCAAGAGGTTTAAATTCATTATCGATAATATAAATTTCTGAAAATTGTTCAGGAAGATCTTTATTTTCTCTCAAATAATCAATTGTTTGCCCAACAGACCAATTACTTGGGATAGCCGTAAATTCCCTTTGCATAATTCGCGCCGCAGAGTCTTCTGGATAACTTAAACTTTCCAACAGAGCAAATCTATCTTTGGGAGGTAAAGAACTTAAAATTTCATTTTTACTTTTCTCTTCAATATTTTCTAATATTTTAATTGCATCATCAGACTCTAAATTTTTAAGAATAAATATTATTGAAGCTGTAGAAAGTAATTTTATAATTTCAGATTGAATGTTTTCATTTAATTCAACGAACAATTCTGGATCTAACTTAAAATCATTTAATTTAATAAGATTTTCCCTATCGTCTTGGCTTAAATGTTCAATAATATCTGCAGAATCAGCAGGGTGCATCTCTCTAAAAGAATTTATAATAAAATTTACATCATTTTTTTTAATTTTTTCTTCAATTACTCTGATATATTCTTTATTAAATTCAAAGTTTACTTTTTTATCCATTTTTTTTTTAAAATTGCTCATTTTAAATCCTATAAAAATTATTAGAACTATTAATACAAATTAAATATAATACAATTTTTAAATTCTTATGGAGATCAAAATATCAAAAAAACCAGTAAAATATGAGGAAGCTATTGAATATCTCGATGAAAGAGTTCATGAAGTTTCTCAGAATAAAAATGAAGAATTAATTTGGTTCTTAGAACACAAATCTGTTTATACATGTGGCGTAAACTTTAACCAAAAAGATGTTTTAGATAAAAGTGTAAAAATAGTTAAAACTAATAGAGGTGGGAAAATAACGTGGCACGGTCCAGGTCAGTTAATTTGCTACTTTGTTTTAGATATTTCTAAGAGAAAAAGAGACATAAGAAAATTTATAACAGCTATTGAAAATTCTATTATAGAGACTTTAAAAGATTTTAATATAAGTTCCTTCAGTGATAGGAAAAATATAGGTATTTGGGTTTTAGACAGAAAACAAGAAAAAAAAATTGCAGCAATAGGTTTTCGTGTAAAGAAATGGATTGCATTTCATGGATTTTCATTAAACCTATCAAACAATTTAAATAGTTACAAAAAAATAGTTCCTTGTGGTATTTTAGACAAAGGTATTTCTAAGGTGGAAAATTTTAAAAATATATCAAAAAAAAAAATTATTGATAAACTTAAAAAAAATCTTATTAAAAATTTAAAATATTAAGCCTTTTTTTATTTAAATACTTGTTAAATCCATTAGGTGGACTTGCTTTATAAAAGAATTTTTTATTATTTATATAAAACTTCAAAGAGTAAGCATGCAACATAAGATCTTTGTCACTTTTAATTTTTTTATTTGATAAAATATACTTTTTATCTCCCACAATTGGATTATTAATTAAAGCTAATTGTTTTCTTAACTGGTGCTTTCTTCCTGTTACTGGTTTAAGCTCAAGAAAAGAAGTTGAATCTGTTTCGGAAAGTACTTTATAATAAGTTATCGCTTTCTCAATTTTTTTTTTATTATTTTCAAAAGTAATAAGTTCATTATTTAATTCGCCCTTTTTTGTTCTTAGGTTACCATGACATACTGCTAAATAAGTTTTATGAATTTTTCTTAGTCTAAATAAGGTTGTTAATAATCTTGCTGAATTATGATTTTTAGAAATTATCATTATACCAGATGTTTCCTTATCTAATCTATGAACTGGAAATGGTTTTGTATCCTTAAAAAATTCACTAGAAGCTAATATATCAATTAAATTTTTTTTTGATTTTGTTCCACCTTGAACAGGAACACCAGGACTTTTATCTATTACGATAAAGTCATCATTATTTTCCAATATTCTGTTCTCATGAACTTTTAAGAGTTCAGAAGATGGAGAAAATTTTTTGTTTGTTTCTTTATTTTTATTAACATCAAAAGTAAAATTAATAAACTTAATTTCATCTCCAGTTTTTAATTTATAGGAACTATTTACTTTTTTAATATTAACTTTAATTCTGCCTTTTCTTAAAGATTTTTCGATTAATGATTGTGGTAGAGAAGCTATGTTATTTCTTATCCACCTATCTATACGCATTCCTGAATAAATTTCCTTAATAGTGTAGGACTTATTCATTTTTTATTTATGCTGTGGCTGTTTTTTTTTCTTCTGTCTTCGCAGGTTTATCTTGTGACTTTTTTTTCTTAAATTTTCTTTTTGCTTCAACATCTCTATCTACAAATTCTATTACAGCTAATGGAGCGTTATCGCCATACCTAAATCCAGCTTTTACAATTCTAGTGTATCCTCCAGACCTTTTTTCATATCTTTTAGATAGAGTTTTAATGACTTTGTTCGCATTAGTTTTGTCCTGAAGTTGAGATACTAATCTCCTCGTATTTTGTAAATTTTTTTTCTTGCCTAAAGTTATAATTTTATCAGCTTGTGGCTTCAGTACTTTTGCTTTTGGCAAGGTAGTAATTATTTGCTCATATTTAATCAAATTATTAAGCATATTTTTAATTAAAGCTTTTCTATGCTCTGATGTTCTGTTAAGTTTTTTATAACCAAATCTATGTCTCATTATTAGATACTTTCCTCTAACTTTTTAGATAATTCCGCTATATTGTCTGGCGGCCAATTAGGTATTTCCATACCTAGATATAATGACATACCATTTAAAACTTCTTTAATTTCGTTGAGAGATTTTCTTCCAAAATTTGGTGTTCTTAACATTTCACCTTCTGACTTTTGAACAAGATCGCCAATATAAATAATATTATCATTTTTAAGACAGTTCATAGATCTTACAGAAAGTTCTAATTCATCAACTTTTCTTAACAAGTTCTTGTTAAATTCTGGTTCACTTGGTTTCTCAGTAATAGTAACTTCTTGAGGTTCATCAAAATTAACAAACATTCCTAATTGATCTTGAAAAATTCTAGCTGAGTAAGCTAACGCATCCTCTGCTGAGATAGAGCCATTAGTTTCTATTTCCATTGTTAATTTGTCATAATCTAAAGCCTTACCTTCACGAGCAGTACTCACAGAATAAGATACTTTCTTAACTGGACTAAAAAGTGAGTCAATTGGTATAAGACCTAGGGGTGGTTCATCTGGTTTGTTAAGTTCAGCAGGAACATAGCCTTTTCCATTACCTATTGTCATCTCCATGTGGAAATTTGTATTTTCATCTAAATTACAAATTACCAAGTCCGGATTTAAAATTTCTATTTCATTAATCTTTGTTATATCAGATGCTTTAATTACCCCTGGGCCTTTTGCATCTAGCACCAATTTTTTTGAACCTTCTGAGGTACTTTTTAGTGCTAAAGATTTAACATTAAGCACTATATCAGTCACATCTTCTCTTACACCTTTAATAGAAGTAAATTCATGAAGTACTCCATCAATTTGAATAGCTGTCACAGCAGTACCTCTTATTGAAGACAATAAAATTCTTCTTAGTGAGTTACCTAAAGTCAAACCGTAACCTTTTTCAAGTGGTTCTGCAACAATCTTAGCGTATGATTTATCTTCATTTAAATTAATATCCAACTTTCCAGGTTTAATTAATGATTTCCAATTTTTTAAATTTACATTTGCCGTTTCCATTAAACTCTCCTTTTTTTTGGTGGTCTTGTTCCATTATGAGGCATTGGTGTTGTATCTTTTATTGACAAGATTTTAAAACCTCTTGCTTGTAATGCCCGCAAAGCTGTTTCTCTACCTGAACCTGGTCCTTTAATTTCAACCGTTAAAGTTTTCATACCATACTCTAAAGCTTTCGACGCAGCTGAGTCAGCTGCTATTTGTGCTGCATAAGGTGTTGATTTTCTAGAACCTTTAAAACCTTTTTGTCCAGCAGATGCCCATGATACAACATTACCTTGAGTATCAGCTATTGATACAATTGTATTGTTAAAAGTTGACTGAACATAAGCTATTCCATTAACTATGTTCTTTTTAACTTTTTTCTTTTTAGAGTAAGAACTTTTTTTAACTGATTTTACTTCTGGCTTTTCATCAACTTTTTTTTCTACTTTTTTTTTATCAGCCATTTTGTAATTATTTCTTTAATGGTGTTAATTTTTTACCTGCAATAGCAATTGCTTTGCCTTTTCTTGTTCTCGCATTACATCTAGTTCTTTGTCCTCTTACAGGTAACTTCTTTTTATGTCGAAAACCTCTATAGCACGCAAGATCAATTAGTCTTTTTATGCTCATTGAATTTTCTCGTCTTAAATCTCCTTCAACCGTAAAGTGTTGATCAATGTACTCCCTAATTTTAAGAATTTGGTCGTCAGTTAGCTCATTTACTCTTTTTGATTTTGGTATTTCTAATTCCTTGCAAATTTGTCTAGAAAATTTGTCCCCGATACCGTAAATATACGTCAGTCCAATTTGAACGATTTTATTCTGTGGGATATTTACACCTGCAATTCGAGCCATAATTTGAGATAAAATTTAGCCTTTTATATAAGATGAAAATTTAAAGTCAACTTTTTATAACTTCAAAAAGCCCTTGATTTGCTTGTTTATTTGATCAATTTCTAGGTTTCCATCTACCTTATAAAAGTTTTGTTTAGATGAATAATAATCTAATACTGGTGAGGTTGTTTTTATATAGGTATCATATCTTTTAAGAATTGTATCTAAGTCATCATCTCCTCTTTTTTCTTCAACTTTCCTTTTTTCAATTCTTTTAATTATGGTTTCTTTATTTACGTTTAAAAAAAAAATAAAATCAATTTGTTGTTTAGTCTCATTTAAAATTAAATCTAAATTTTTTGCTTGTTCAATAGTTCTTGGATAACCATCAAAAATTAATTTTCCTTTTTTTTTGGAGTCAGAAACCACTTTTTTCATGAGATCATTGACAATTTCATCATCAACAAACTTACCCTCATTCATGAAACTAATAATTTTCTTACCAATTTCTGTGTCTTTTTTAATCTCATCCCTTAACATATCCCCTGTAGAAATTTGAAAATTATTTAATATTTTAACGAGAAATTTTGCCTGAGTACCTTTACCTGCACCTGGAGGACCAAATAAAATTATGTTCACTACTTATCTTCCAAATTTAGTTTTTTTAATAAGTTGTTCGTACTGCGCGCTCATTAATCTTGTTTGGATTTGGGTTACTGTATCAATTGCTACAACAACAACAATTAGGACAGAAGCTCCACCTAAATAAAAAGGTATAGGATAGTTTGCTATTAAAAACTCTGGCATTAAACAAACTAATGTTAAATATAATGCTCCAATAGTTGTTAATCTTGTTAAAATTTCTTCTATATATCTTGCGGTGCTTTCCCCAGGTCTTATCCCTGGCACAAAACCACCATATTTTCTTAAATTCTCAGCAGTTTCATCAGGATTAAATACAAGTGAAGTATAAAAGAAAGTGAAAAAAATTATTCCTGAAGCATATAAAATCATATAAAGAGGCTGACCCTGTGAAAAAAAAGATAAAAAGGAAGATACATTATCATTTTCAGTGATATTAAAATTTGTAAGTGTTGCAGGTAAGAGTAATATAGCTGAAGCAAAAATTGCTGGGATCACGCCCGCTGTGTTTATTTTTAATGGTAGATGAGAGGAGTCTCCTCCATACATCTTATTGCCCATTTGTCTTTTAGGATAGTTTATTAATATTTTTCTTAAAGCCCTCTCCATAAAGACAATAAACATTATTGTAGCAATTAATAAAACAAAAATAAAAATTATCATAGTTGATGATATTGCGCCTGTTCTACCTAATTCAAATGTTGTAACTAATGCTCTTGGTATTTCTGCAACAATACCAGAAAAGATAATTAATGAAATTCCATTACCTATTCCTCTTTGAGTAATTTGTTCTCCTAACCACATTAAAAAAATAGTACCAGCAACAATAGTAGTCACAGTAGTGATTTTGAAAAAAATCCCTGGATAAATAACTAAATTTTCTGATGACTCTAAACCAACTGACAAACCATAACCTTGTATAGTCGCTAAAAGGACTGTTCCGTATCTAGTAATTTGAGTAATTTTCTGTCTTCCAATTGTACCCTGACTTTTTAAGTTTTTAAAATATTCAGAAGTTCCTGTAAGCAACTGAACTATAATCGAAGATGAAATATAAGGCATTATTCCTAAAGCAAATATTGCCATACGGCTAACAGCGCCCCCTGCAAAAACGTTGAACATGCCTAACAAACCTTTTTGATTTCCTTCCATCATAATTTTTAGTTGATCGGGATCTATACCAGGTAAAGGAACAAATGTTCCAAACCTGTAAACTGCTAGTATGAATATAGTAAAAATTATACGATTTCTTAAATCGTTATTTTGTGTCATTGTACTCATATTATTTTATTTATTTGTTCTCTAAAACTTTAATTATTGAACCGTTCTTTGAGAGCTTTTCTTTCGCCGAATTCGATAAAAAATGTACCTCTAAATTTAATTTATCCTTGATTTCACCTTGGCCAAGTATCTTTATTTTTTCGTATTTTTTTTTTATAATCTTTGAACTTTGTAGATATTTTATATCAATCTTGTCAGACGATTTTATTCTTTTTGACTCTATTAATTGTTGTAAATGACCTAAATTTAATTTTCCTATTTTACTTTTGTTAAATGGATTGAAGCCTCTTTTAGGAAGTCGTCTATATAAAGGCATTTGTCCACCTTCAAAACTTTTAATTGCTACACCAGATCTAGATTTTTGACCTTTGACACCTCTTCCAGAAGTTTTGCCTTTTCCAGATCCGATACCTCTCCCAACTCTAATTTTTCTTGTTTTCAATTTAGTCAAACCATTAAGCATCGTTATCCTCTTTTTTCTATAATTTCGGAAATTTTCTTATTCCTTATTATTGATATTTGTTTTGGTGAATTTTGTTTTTTTAAAGCTTTAAGACATGCTCTAATAACATTATGAGGATTAGCTGTTCCAAGAGATTTAGCAACAATGTCTTTAATACCTAGCACTTCACATACAGCTCTTACCGGTCCTCCGGCAATAATACCTGTTCCTTTTGGCGCTGCTCTCATTTTGATTTTTCCTGCACCATCTTTACCAGAAACATCATGATGAATAGTTCTTCCCTCTCTCAATGGTATTTGAATTAAATTCCTTCTTGCTATTTCATTAGCTTTTTTTATGGCATCGGGAACTTGTTTAGATTTTGCATGTGCAATACCAATTTTTCCACTCTGATTTCCAACAACTACTAATGCAGAAAAACCAAATCTCCTTCCACCCTTAACAACTTTTGTAATTCTATTTACGTGAACAAGTTTTTCTATAAATTCATTTTCTTTAGACATATTAAAATTCCATTCCGTTTTTTCTTAATGTTTCAGCAAAAATCTTTACTCTTCCGTGGTACTTAAATTGCCCTCTATCAAAATAAATTTTCTTGATGTTTTTTTCTACTGCTTTTTTAGCCAATTTTTCAGCAACCAGTTTTGAAAGTTCAGTTTTATTTACCTTTTTTGAAGATTTCATACCTTTTTCATTAGATGAAGCAGAAAGAATTGTCTTACTATTTTCATCATCAATTATTTGCGCAGATATATTTTTTAAACTTCTAGATACGCTTAGTCTGAAACGATCATTTTTAGAATTACCCTTTAGTTTATTTCTAACTCTAAATTTTTTTCTCTGTAAAGTACTTAGTTTCATTATTTTTTCTTACCCTCTTTTCTTAAAATGTATTGACCTTTTTCTTTAATACCTTTGCCTTTATACGGTTCGGGTGGTCTAAAAGATTTAATCTTTGATGCAATCATGCCAACTTTTTGTTTATTAACACCTGATATTTTAATAGTTGTTTGTTTTTCAACTAAAATTTTTACATCTTCAGGGATATCAAAATTAATATCATGACTAAAACCTAGTTGAAGATTCAATTGTTTTCCTTTTAATGCTGCTCTGTAACCTACGCCGCTTAGCTCAAGAACTTTTTCAAAACCTACACTAGTTCCTATTATTGCATTATTAATAAGACTTCTATTCATTCCCCACAATCTTTTAGTATCATCGTCGAGTTTCTTTGGTTTAATTGAAACATTTTTGCCATCATCGATTTTAAAATCGAACATCTCTAAATTAATTTTCAGCTTTTGTTTGCCTAAAGGACCTTCTATATTTATATCTGATCCTGCTAAAGCGACCTTGACTTTATCTGGAATATTAATACTTATTTTACCTATTTTAGACATTAAAATACCTTACAAATGATTTCGCCACCAACTTTTTGTTTTCTTGCATCAATATCTGTCATTACACCTTTTGGTGTAGAGATAATTGCAATTCCTAATCCATTATTAATTTTTGGCAGGCTTTGTGCGCTAGAAAAAACTCTTCTGCCTGGTTTTGATATTCTTTCAATAACACTTATAACCGGAGTGCCAGAATTGTATTTTAGATCAATAATTAAAACTTGTTTGTTTTCATTTTTATCAACATTAAACCCATTAATATAACCCTCGTTTTTTAAAACATCTGCAATCTTCATCTTAAAATTTGATGAGGGCATTTCTACTTTTTTATGATTTCTTAATTGCGAGTTTTTTATTCTCGCTAGCATATCTCCTATTGGATCTGTTAAACTCATATAATTCCCCTTTCTACCAACTTGATTTTATCATACCAGGAATTTTACCCTGCAGACCTAATTGTCTAAGAGCTATTCTTGATATTCTTAATTTTCTGTAAACACCATGCGGTCTACCTGTAATTTCACATCTATTTCTTACTCTAGTCTTCGCTGAATTTCTTGGTAATTTTGATAATTTTTGTTGAGCTTTAAACCTTTCCTCTAAAGGTAATTTTTTATTCATTATAATTTGCTTTAGTTTTTTTCTTTTTGCATAAAATCTGTCAGACAACTTTTTTCTCCTATTATTCTTATTTATTGAGCTGAGTTTTGCCATTAGTTACTCCTTTCTTCTCTAAATGGAAAATTAAATTTCTTTAATAATTCTAAGCTATGTTCTTTAGAGTTTGATTTTATAACTATTGTGATATCTAGACCTCTTATTTTATCTACCTTATCAAAATTTACTTCAGGAAATATTATATGCTCCTTAACACCAAAGGTAAAATTACCAAACTTATCAAAACCTTTTGAGGAAAGTCCTCTAAAATCTTTTATTCTTGGAAGCGCAATGTTTACAAGTCTATCTATAAATTCATACATTTTATTTTTTCGTAAAGTGACCTTTAGTCCAGCTTTCGTATCTTTACGTGTTTTAAAATTTGAAATGGATTTTTTAAATTTCGTTGAAACTGGTTTTTGTCCTGCAATTTTAGCTAAATCTTCTTCGCAAGATTTAAATATTTTTGTATCGTTTCCATCTATTCCTAAACCCATATTTAAAACGACTTTTTCAAATTTAGGAGCCATATTAAGATTTTTAAAACCATATTTTTCTTTAAGCATGGTTTTAACTTCCTTGTGATAAAGTGTTTTTAATCTTGGTATCATTTTTTAGCTACCTTTTTTTTTTCTTTCTTTTCATCTAATTTAAGATTTGATAAATGAACAAAATTTTCTTTATCAACTATTCCACCTTTTCTTTCTTTTGTAGTTTTAAGATGTTTTTTTATCATGTTTATCCCTTTAATTTTTGCTCTATTTCTCTTTATATCTAATTCTATAATCTCACCTGATTTATTTTTATCTTTTCCAACAAGCACTTTAACATTTGAGCCTTTCTTAATCATTTAAATTACCTCCGGAGCTAATGATATTATTTTCATTTGCCCTCTACTTCTTAATTCTCTTGTTACTGGTCCAAAAATTCTAGTCCCAATAGGTTCGCCTTTGTCATCTGTCAAAACAGCTGCATTATTATCGAATCTAACTTTTGATCCATCATCTCTGTGAATTCCTTTTTTTACTCTAACAACTACAGCCTTATGAACTGAACCTTTTTTAACTTTACCTTTAGGGATAGCTTCTTTTACAGCAACAACAATTGTATCACCAATACTTGCGTATCTTCTTTTTGAACCTCCAAGTACTTTTATACACTCAATTTTTTTTGCACCAGTATTATCTGCTACAAATAGTTCAGTTTGTACCTGTATCATTTATTGTCTCCTAATACTTCAAATTTTTTTGTTTTTGAGTAAGGTCTGCATTCAATTATCTTCACCTTATCTCCATTTTTAAATTTATTGTTTTCATCATGTGCACTAAATTTTTTTCTAACTTTTACTACTTTTTTTAAAGTAGGATGTTGAAACTTTCTTTCTACCATTACTGTTATTGTTTTATTAGGTTTATCACTCACTACAATTCCATTTAATATTTTTTTAGGCACTTTTTTTCCTTCCAATTAGAGTTTTCATTCTTGAAATGTCTTTTTTAGTTTGGGATATTTTAGACGGATTTGTAAGTTGTCCATTTGTTTTTTGAAATCTTAAATTGAATAAATCTTTCTTTAACTTGTCTAAATTTTTCAAAGCTTGATCCTTGGTAAATTTCTTTATTTCATTTTTCTTCATTATGAGATCCTTCTTATGAACTTAGTTTTAATTGGTAGTTTTGCAGAAGCTTTATATAGTGCCTCTTTTGCTATTTGTTCAGATACACCGTCTATTTCAAATAAAATTCTTCCTGGTTTAACTCTACATGCCCAAAATTCCGGTGAACCTTTACCTTTTCCCATTCTAACTTCAGTTGGTTTTTTTGATACAGGTATATTTGGAAAAACCCTTGTCCAAACTCTACCTTGTCTTTTCATATGTCTTGTTAGTGCAACTCTAGCTGCCTCTATTTGTTTGGAAATTACTCTATCTGGCTGCAATGCTTTTAGTCCAAATGAACCATAATTCATTTTATTGCATCTAGACGCATTTCCATGGATACGTCCTTTATGAGCTTTTCTAAATTTTGTTCTTGTTGGTTGTAGCATAATTATCTCTTATTTGTTTCCTGACTAAATTCTTTCGTAAAAATTTCACCTTTATATATCCAAACCTTAATGCCAATAATTCCATAAGTAGTTAAGGCTTCTGCTTCTGCGTAATCAATGTCTGCTCTAAGAGTATGTGAAGGTATACTACCCTCTCTTAACCATTCTGTTCTTGCTATTTCATTTCCACCTAATCTTCCACTAACAGATACCTTAATACCCTTGGCACCTAATCTTAAAGCTGATTGCATAGCTCGTTTCATAGCTCTTCTATAAGAAATTCTTTTTACCAATTGTTGAGATATATTTTCAGCAACTAAGTAACTATTTGTCTCTGGTTTTTTTACTTCTTTAATATTTAAGTTTACTTCGTTAGTAGTTAGATTTGATAGCTTTCCTTTGATCTTTTCAATATCACTACCTTTTTTACCAATCACAAATCCTGGTCTTGAAGTGTAAATTGTCACGAAACACTTTTTAGATGTTCTTTCTATCATGACTTTTGAAACTCCAGAGTTAATAACGTTTTTTTTAATATATTCTCTTATCTTAAAGTCCTCGATCAAAAACTTACCAAATTCTTTTTTTTTAGCGTACCAGACAGAGTCCCATCCTCTGTTAACTCCTAATCTTAAACCTACTGGATTAACCTTTTGTCCCATCTTTAACCTCTTTAGTTTGTAATTTTTCTGATAATATAATAGTTAAATTTGAATATGGTTTTAAAATTGGAGCTGCTCTTCCTTTTGCTCTTGGTCTAAACCTTTTCATAGTAATTTGTTTACCGCAGTAAGCTTCTTTAACAAAAAGTTTATCAATATCATATTGAAAATTGTTCTCTGCATTAGCAATAGCTGAAGATAAAGTTTTTTTGATATCCTTACAAATTCTTTTATTTGAAAAATCAAGATCTCTGATTGCTAAATCAACTTTTTTTCCAACAATACCTTTTAAAATTGGATTAAGCTTTCTGGTACTAGATCTAATATTCTTATTTACTGACCTTACTAAATTTGTTTCTTTTTTATCTTTTTTACTCATTTTTATTTCTTCTCTTCAGGTTTAGTTTCTTCAGCCTTGGCTTTTTTATCGGCTGGTGTATGACCAAAAAATTGTCTTGTTGGTGCAAATTCTCCAAATTTATGGCCAACCATATCTTCAGATACAGTGAGTGGAATAAACTTTTTACCATTATAAATTAAAAAACTTAAACCAACAAAATCTGGAATTATTGTTGATTTTCTTGACCAAGTTTTAATAGGCTTTTTACCAGACTCATTTTTTTGTTTTTCAGCTTTTTTAATTAAGCTTTCTTCAACAAATGGACCTTTCCAAACTGATCTAGTCATTTTAACCTTTCTTTTTCTTTCTTCTTCGAATTATAAATTTATCTGTTCTTTTATTGTCTCTTGTTTTCAAACCTTTTGCAGATTGACCTTTTCTTGAAACAGGGTGTCTTCCACCTGCAGATTTACCCTCACCACCACCATGAGGGTGATCAACCGGATTCATCACAACACCTCTTGTGTGGGGTCTTTTACCAAGCCATCTTGATCTACCAGCTTTACCAATCTTAATATTTTTTTGATCAGGATTTGAAAGAACTCCAATAGTAGCCATTGCTCTAGAGTCAATTCTTCTAACCTCTCCTGATGCCATCTTAACAATTGAATAACTCCCATCATTACCTGAAATAGAAACGGATGTTCCTGCAGATCTTGCAATTTTTCCGCCACCGCCAGGATTAATTTCTACATTATGTATGTCAATACCAACAGGTATTTCAGATAAGGGTAAGCAATTTCCTACTTTGATTTCAGAATTTGGTCCATTTGAGATTTTGTCACCAACTTTAATTTCTTGGGGCGCTAAATAGTAAAACCTCTCACCATCAGGAAATTTAACTAACATTATGTGACATGATCTATTAGGATCGTATTCAATTCTTTCAACCTCGGCTTTTTCACCAAATTTTTTTCTATAAAAATCAATATTTCTGTATTTTTGCTTATGTCCACCACCAACATTTCTAGCTGTTATTCTTCCAAGATTGTTTCTTCCGCTTGATGAATTTTTTACTGATGTAAGAGGTTTAAATGGTTTGCCTTTCCAAAGATTTTTTCTATCAACAAGAATGGTTCCTCTCACAGATTTGGTATAAGGTTTGAATGTTTTTAATGCCATTTTATATTCCTGTTGTTAGATCAATAGATTGACCTTTTCTTAATGTAATAACTGCTTTTTTGTAACCTTTGACTCTACTGTTTCTGCCTCTCGTAAATTTCAAAATAGATTTTTTGTTAATAATGTTTACTTTTACTACGTTTACTTTAAATATTTTTTCAATATTTTTCTTTAAAGTTTTTTTGTTAGCGTCATCTCTGACTTTAAAAACAATTTTATTTTGAGTAGACATGTTTGAAGACTTCTCAGTAATCACTGGAGAAATTATTGTGTCGTATAAACTTACTTTATTCATTAATTATACCTTTTCTCCAATTCTTTAACTGATGTTTCTGTAAAAATAATTTTTTTAAATTTTAAAATATCGTATGCACTGAAATGACCTATATCTGTGCATTTTACGTTAGGTATATTCTTTGTAGCCCTAAATATTTTATCTTTAGAATTTTTATCTAAGATCAAAATTGAGTTTTTAGCATCAAACTTTTTCAAAATTTTGTCCATTTCTTTTGTTTTTTTTATTTCTTTAGAAAAGTCATCGAAAACAATTACCTCTTTGAGTTTCAATTTTTTTGTCAAAATAGAGCTAATGCTCTGTCTTTTTTCATTTTTGTTTAATTTTCTAGTTTTATAACTATTTCTTCCTTTTGGACCATGAGCTATACCACCACCAACAAAAATTGGAGCTTTTCTGCTCGCGTGTCTTGCATTACCAGTTCCTTTTTGTGCATAAATTTTTGAAGTAGATCCAATAATTTCATTCTTTTGTTTAGTTTTGGAGCTTCTCCCTTTGAAATTAGCGTTAGTCTTGTAAATAACAGAACTGATTAATTTCTCATTAATTTTTGACGAAAAGATTGAGTCTTTAACTTCGACTGAGCTTTTTTTTCCCTCAAGATTTATTTTTTCGATTTTCATTTATTTTTTCTTCTTTTCTGGAACTTTTTTCATTTTTTCCATTTTTTCAATTTTTTCTGACATTGTAAGTTTTCTAATATTTTTAACTGATTGCTTAACTAAAACTTCAGTATTTTTTGAACCAGGAATTGATCCTTTTAAATACATAATATCATTTTCTAAATCAGTTTTGATGATTTCAATATTTTGTTTAGTTCTCATTTTGCTTCCCATGTGACCTGCCATTTTTTTTCCTTTAAAAACTTTACCTGGATCCTGGTTTTGACCTGTAGAACCATGTGCTCTATGAGAAATTGAGACACCGTGTGATGCTCTAAGACCAGCAAAATTATGTCTTTTCATTGCTCCTGCAAATCCTTTACCAATGGTTTTTGAACGAACATCAACAAATTTTGCATCTTTAAAAATTTCTAGTCCAAGTTCATTGCCCTCTTTATAATTATCTAACTTAGATACTCTAAATTCTTTTAAAACTTTTTTAGGCTCAGTGTTTTTTTTAGAAAAGAAACCTTTCATTTGTTTTGAAAGTTTTGAATTTTTAATTTTTCCAAAACCAACTTGAACAGCGTTATAGCCTCTTTGATCTTTTGAAATTAACTGAATTATCCTTCCTTTGTCGATTTTGACAGCTGTGACAGGCACCGACTGGCCAGACTTATAAAACTCTCTTGTCATACCAATTTTCTTTCCGATAAGTCCAATTTCCTGAATCATATTTTAATCTCCACATCTACTCCTGAAGCTAAATCTAACTTCATCAAAGCTTCAACGGTTTGTGGCGTTGGTTCTATAATATCTATTAGTCTTTTATGAGTTCTTGTTTCGAATTGTTCTCGACTTTTTTTATCAATATGAGGCGATCTTAAAACAGTATATCTCTCTATTTTTGTTGGTAAAGGGATAGGTCCTTTTATATTTGCTCCAGTTCTTTTTACGGTATTAACTATTTCTTCAGTGGACTGATCTAAAACTTTATTATCATAAGCTCTTAATTTAATTCTAATATTTTGTTTATCCATTTGAACCTGTCTTTTTTGTAACTTCATCTTGAACATTTTGTGGAACTTTATCGTAATGATCGAAGAACATTGAGTATTGTGCACGTCCTTGAGACATAGATCTTAGTGCATTTATATATCCAAACATATTTGCTAACGGGACCATTGCCGTGATTACTGTAGCGTTACCTCTCTGTTCTTGAGTATTTATCTGTCCTCGTCTACTGTTAAGATCACCTATTACATCTCCCATGTAATCCTCAGGTGTTACAACTTCAACCCTCATAACTGGTTCAAGTAATTTTAAAGTTGCTCTGTTGCAAGCTTCCTTGAAACATTGTCTTGAAGCCAATTCAAAAGCCAGAACACTTGAATCTACATCGTGATGTAATCCATCTAGAATTGTTACTTTATAATCAATAATTGGAAATCCCGCTAATATCCCACTGTCGGAGACACTTTCAATACCTTTTTCAACACCTGGTATAAATTCTTTTGGAATAGCACCACCTTTAATTTTGCTTTCCACTTCTCTTCCTTTACCAGGTTCTAAAGGTTCAATTGAGAGCTTCACTCTGGCAAATTGGCCAGCGCCACCACTTTGTTTTTTGTGTGTATAATCAAATTCTGACTGTTTAAGTATTGTTTCTCTATATGCTACTTGGGGCGCACCTACATTTGCCTCTACTTTAAATTCTCTTTTCATTCTATCAACAATTATATCTAAATGGAGTTCTCCCATTCCTTTAATAATTGTTTGTCCAGACTCTTCGTCAGAAGTAACTCTAAAAGATGGATCTTCTTTTGCCAATCTACCTAAAGCCTCTCCCATTTTTTCTTGATCACCTTTGGTCTTAGGCTCGACAGCAATTTCAATAACCGGATCTGGGAATTCCATTGGTTCTAATAAAACGGGACTTTCCTCATTAGCTAAAGTGTGTCCAGTAATAGTATATTTTAAACCAGCTAGAGCAACGATATCACCGGCATTAGCTTCTTTAATATCTTCTCTCGAATTTGCGTGCATTAAAAGCATTCGTCCAACTCTTTCTTCTTTGTCTTTGGATGTGTTATAAATCCCAGTGCCTGATTTAACTGTTCCTGAGTAAATTCTAATAAATGTCAAAGATCCAACAAATGGATCATTTGCTACTTTAAAGGCAAGAGCTGAAAAAGGAGCGCTATCTTCAAATTTCATTTCAACAATATCTTCTGATCCAGGTTTTGTTCCTTTAATTGAACCAATGTCTTCTGGGCTTGGTAAATAATCAACTACAGCGTCTAACAATGGTTGAACCCCTTTATTCTTAAATGCAGATCCAGTTAAAACTGGAACAAAATCAAAGTTTAAACAGCCTTTTCTTACGCATCTAATTAAATCTTCGTTTTGAATTTGATCGCCGTTTAAATAACTTTCCATTAGTTTTTCATCTTGTTCTACAGCTGACTCCACGAGTTCTTGTCTATATTTTTCACAAATTTCTTTTAAATCCGCTGGAATTTCTTTTTCTTCCCAAGCAGCTCCTAAGTCTTCATTTTTCCATACAATCGCTTTCATTTTTACAAGATCAACAACTCCTTGTAATGATGACTCAATGCCAATAGGAATTTGCATAACCAAAGGTTTGGCTCCCAATCTATCTTTAATCATATCTACACATCTAAAAAAATCAGCACCTGTTCTATCCAATTTATTTACAAAACAAATTCTTGGAACTTTATATTTGTCGGCCTGTCTCCATACTGTTTCAGACTGAGGCTCTACTCCAGCTACTCCGTCGAAAACAGCTACAGCCCCATCTAAAACTTTTAACGATCTTTCTACTTCGATTGTAAAATCAACGTGTCCAGGTGTATCGATAATATTAATTCTATAATCTCTCCAAAAACATGTTGTAGCAGCAGATGTAATTGTAATACCTCTTTCTTGCTCTTGTTCCATCCAGTCCATAGTAGCTGCACCATCATGAACTTCTCCAATCTTATGACTCTTTCCTGTATAATAAAGAATTCTCTCAGTCGTAGTTGTTTTACCAGCATCAATGTGTGCCATGATACCGATGTTTCTATACATATTTAATTTATGAGTTCTAGGCATATTGTCTTACCATCTAAAATGAGCAAAAGCTTTATTTGACTCTGCCATTTTATGTGTATCCTCTTTCTTTTTAATTGCTGAACCTCTATTTTGATAAGCATCAAAAATTTCATTAAAAATTTTATCAGACATTTTCTTATCTTTTCTTTTTCTTGAAGCATCTATTAACCATCTAATTGCAAGAGCTTGCGATCTTTTAGCTTTAACTTCCACGGGAACTTGATAGGTAGCTCCACCAACTCTTCTAGATCTTACTTCTACGGTTGGTTTAATGTTGCTAATTGCTTGGTTGAAAACTGTGATTGGTTCATCTTTCGATTTTGATTTAATTTTATCTATTGCATCGTAAACAATTTTTTCAGCAATAGTTTTTTTTCCGTCATACATTAGTGAATTTATTAATTTTGGAATAATTACTGACTTGAATTTTGGATCAACAACGTTTAGTTTTTTAGGAGCGCTTTTTTTTCTAGACATTTTTACTTACCTTTTTTGGCTCCGTATTTAGATCTTTGTTGTTTTCTTCCCGTCACACCCTGAGTATCTAAATTACCCCTTAAGATATGATATCGAACTCCTGGCAAATCTTTAACTCTTCCGCCTCTTATTAATACAACAGAGTGTTCTTGAAGATTGTGACCTTCACCAGGAATATAAGAAGTTACTTCGTGACCATTTGAAAGTCTCACTCTTGCAACCTTCCTTAAGGCTGAGTTAGGTTTTTTAGGTGTAGTCGTATAAACTTTTACACAGACACCTCTCTTCTGTGGAGATTTCTCTAAAGCAGGGACTCTGTCCCTAGCCTTAGGCTTAATTCTTTTTTTTCTTAACAATTGGTTTATTGTTGGCATAATAATTTTATTTTGGAAGAAATACTCTAGTGACCTATGTATGGTAGCGTTTAGTGCTACAAGGGCACTACATTCCAACCAAAATTCTTGGTGAAAATACTACAGTTATATGATTTGTCAAACTAAAACGAGGAATTTAATGCGAAATTACTATTGATTTGCAGGCGTTTCAGGCTGTTCAATCTTTTCTTGTTCAGCAATGAATTTTTGATCGTCATCAAGAGCTTTTTTATTCCACTTATTCTTAATTGATCCTGTTCCAGCTGGTACCAACCTTCCAACTATAACATTCTCTTTTAATCCAACTAATGTATCAACCTTTCCTCTTATGGCGGCGTCAGTAAGAACTCGTGTTGTTTCCTGAAATGAAGCTGCAGAAATAAAGGAATCAGTTTGTAATGATGCCTTAGTAATACCCATTAAAACTCGCTCACCAACAGCAGGTTTTTTTCCATCTTTTTTAAGTTGTTCATTCATAACGTCAAATTTGAATCTATCAATAATTTCACCAGGTAATAAATCTGAGTCACCAGAAGTTTTAATCTCAACCTTTTTTAACATCTGTCTTAATATTGTTTCTATGTGTTTATCATTTATAATTACTCCCTGAAGTCTATAAACTTCCTGCACTTGGTTCACAAAATACTCGGTCAACTCTTCAATACCTAGGATTCTTAAAATATCATGTGGCAAAGGTTGGCCATCTAACAAATATTCTCCTTTTTTAATTTCTTCTCCTTGGTTGAAGTTAATGTGTTTTCCTTTTGGAATTAAATAATTTGAACTTTCCCCATTTGACGAAACAATTGAAACTCTTTGTTTACCTCGAACTTCTTTACCAAAAATTACTTTACCATTATTTTCTGCAATAATTGCACTGTCTTTTGCTTTACGTGCCTCGAAAAGTTCAGCTACTCTAGGTAGACCTCCGGTAATGTCTTTTGTCTTCGATGTTTCTTTCGGTAAACGTGCTATAACATCACCAGCAAAGATTTTTTGTCCATCCTGAACTGAAAGAATTGAGTCTGGTACAAGGTAATATCTCGCTTCATTGTCGTCAGCTTTTTTAATAACATTCCCCTTTTCATCTCTTAATGTAATTCTAGGTTTTAAATCTGTATTTTTTGATTGAGATCTCCAGTCAATTACAGATTTAGATGAAATACCAGTGGTATCATCGAGTGTTTCAGATAATGAAACTCCATCAATCAAATCAACAAAATTTGCTATTCCACTTTTTTCAGCAATAACTGGTGTAGTGTATGGATCCCACTCACATATTTTTGAATTTTTCTTAACTTTTTCGTCATTTTTAAAAAAAAGTTTTGACCCATAAGGAACTTTATAAATTGCAATTTGTACACCTTTCTCATCTTCTAAACTTAATTGTGTATTTCTGCCCATAACAATTAAATTTTTCTTAGAGTCTTCGAGAAGATTTGTATTTATTATTTTTAAAATTCCGTCACTTTTACTTACGATTTGAGAGTCTTGTTTTATTGAAGCTGTTCCTCCAACGTGAAAAGTTCTCATTGTTAATTGGGTACCTGGTTCACCTATTGATTGTGCCGAGATCATACCAATTGCTTCTCCAACATTTACTCTTTTACCTCTTGATAAATCTCTTCCGTAACAAGTTGCACAAACTCCTTCTTTAGAAGAACAAGTAATTACTGAATAAACTTTAATCATTTTTACCCCGGCTGCATCAATCTTTTCACAAGCCGCTTCATCAATTATTTCACCTTTTTTAATTATTACATCACCGGTTATCGGATTTTTTACATCAGCAGCCACCACTCTTCCAAGCGAACGCTCTGATAAACTTACAATTATATTACCACCCTCGATTATTTCAGATAAGGAAATGTTGCCTGGTTTTTCACATTGTACTTTTGTTACTGTTAAATCTTGCGCAACATCACATAATCTTCTAGTCAGATAACCTGAATTAGCAGTTTTTAATGCAGTATCGGCTAATCCTTTTCTAGCACCGTGTGTAGAATTAAAATACTCAAGTGCTGTTAAACCCTCTTTAAAATTTGATGTGATTGGTGACTCAATAATTTCACCTGATGGTTTCGCAATTAAACCTCTCATACCAGCTAATTGCTTCATTTGAGCTGCAGAACCTCTTGCACCAGAGTCTGCCATCATGAAAACGGAATTAATATCTAATCCTTTTTCAGATTTGTTAGTAGCCGAAATTCCTTTCATCATCTCAGATGCAACTTTATCAGTACATTTGGACCAAGCATCAACAACTTTATTGTATTTTTCACCTCTAGTAATCAATCCCTCAGAATACTGGTTTTCATAGTCTTTTATTAATTGTTTAGTTTCATCGATTAACTGCTCTTTATTATCGGGTATAATTAGGTCATCCTTACCAAAAGAAATACCTGCTTTAAACGCATGCTTAAATCCTAAATCTTTAAGTTTATCACAGAAAATTACAGTACTTTTTTGACCTGTATATCTAAAAACAAAATCAATTATTTCTGAGACAATCTTTTTAGGTAAAACTCTGTCAATTAAAGAAAATTTGATGTCTTTGTTTTTTGGTAAAAGATTTGCTAATAAAAATCTACCAGCAGTGCTGGTATGTTTTTCAAATATTTGATTACCTTTTTCATCTACTGTTTCAAATCTAGATATGATTCTTGAGTGTATTTTTATTTTTCCAGACTCTAAACCTTGTTCTATTTCAGAGTCATTTACAAAATAACCTTCAATTTTCTTCTCTTGGAATGGTGGAAGAGATAAATAATAAATTCCAAGTATCATGTCCTGGCTGGGAACAATAATTGGTTTACCATTAGATGGACTTAGAATATTGTTTGTAGACATCATTAAAACTCTAGCTTCAAGTTGTGCCTCTAAACTTAATGGAATGTGCACGGCCATTTGATCTCCATCAAAATCAGCATTAAAAGCTGCACAAGTTAGAGGATGTAATTCGATTGCATCTCCTTCTATCAATTTAGGTTCAAAAGCCTGAACACCTAGCCTATGAAGTGTAGGTGCTCTATTAAGTATAACTGGATGTTCCCTTACAATAACTTCCAAAGCATCCCAAACTGCATTAGTTTCTTTTTCAACTAGTTTCTTTGCTTGTTTAATTGTTGAAGCTAAACCAAGTTTATTTAGTCTCGCATATAAAAAGGGTTTGAATAATTCTAGTGCCATTTTTTTTGGTAAACCACATTCATGAAGTTTAAGATCTGGGCCAACCACTATTACTGACCTTCCAGAATAATCTACCCTTTTGCCCAAAAGGTTTTGTCTAAACCTTCCTTGTTTGCCCTTAAGCATTTCAGCTAAAGATTTTAGAGGACGTTTTCCAGTTCCAGTAATTACTCTTCCTCTTCTACCATTATCAAAGAGAGCATCGACAGACTCTTGTAACATTCTTTTTTCATTTCTGACAATTATGTCTGGAGC
>CABXSF010000015.1 GCA_902514805.1 uncultured Pelagibacteraceae bacterium
CATCAAGAAATATATACGCTTTAGGTATTTTATAATTCTCCAAACTAATCAATACACGTCGTAAATGTGAGGGTCTATTATAGGCAAAAATTGCAATCGTGTCTTTTTTAGAAATTTTGATCATGTGATCATATCTTTATTTAATTTTTTCTTTATAAGATACCTGATTGCAAAGTTCGCTAACTCTAAATCTTTCTTTTCGTGTATATCGATTCCAGTAAAACTATCGTTATTAATAATTAACTTTACCTTTTTTCCAATTCTCTTTCCTCTCCTCCACAAACTTGATCTTGACGCGGATGCTAAACCTGTGTCCTCCCTGAATAATTGTGGTGCAATTTGACGTGAGGTATATCTGTTCATCCATTTTGCAACTTTAGTTAATTTTTTATCATCTAAATGCCAGAAATGTTTGTATATTTTGTGAACAGAAAAAGCGCTATCATACTTTTTATCTTTTTTTAAAATTTTTACTGCTTTTTTAATCCAACTAATTTTTCTAAAAATATTTGTCGATGTTAAAAAAACACAGATATCAAACTTTGTTTTGTAAAAATTTTCAAATTCATAAAGAGCATTTTTTAAAGTTTGTTCTGTAGTTGTAAAATCGCCTGCAAATTTTTTTTTTCGCAAAACTGGAACTTCGGCCCCATATTTTTTTGAAACTTGAGCAATTTGTAAAGAGTCTGTGGATACACATACTTTATCACATACCCCACTTTTAATTGCAGCTTTTATGGGAAAATAAATTAAGGGTTTTCTATTTACTTTTTGCAAGTTTTTCATCTTCAATCCTTTAGAGCCACCTCTAGCAGGTATTATACAAATTACCTTTTGTTTTTTCATTTAAATTTAATCCTACTAGTTTTACATTCAGAAAAATCTCTAAATCCTCCATTTGTCATTGAGGTCAGCAGCTCACTATTAAGAATGTCAAATATATTTTTTACACCTTCTTTGCCATGACAAATTAAACCGTGTATTGCCGGTCTACCTATCCCAATAAAATCAGCTCCCAAACATAATAATTTAAGTATATCAGAGCCTCTTCTTACGCCACCGTCGACGAATATTTTAATTTTTTTATTTGAAATTTTTTTTTTAATTTCCCTTAAGGCTTCTACACCACTTATTCCAGAATTAAACATTCTTCCTCCGTGATTAGAAATCCATAATCCATCACATTTTAATCTTATACAATTCAAAGCATCTTCGATTGATAATATGCCTTTTACAATTACTGGTAATTTTGTATTTTTTTTAATGAATTTCACCAAATTCCAATCGTAAAATAGAGCTGCCTCTTGATTAGGTGGATTTGGATTTGTTCTTTTGCCTATTGTTCGAGCATCATATCTCGACTCTCTATCCAGATATCTATGAGATCTTATATTAGCATCAATACACACTACAATAGCAATACATTTATTTTTTTCAGCATTCTTAATTTGTGAGCTTACCCACTTAAGGGGACCAAAGGGAAAAATTGTCCAACATAGTTTGGTTTTTGTATTATTTTTTCTAACGTCATCAAGACTCATTCTACCCTGGGTACCAAATACGCCCACTGAATTAATACTTGAAATACCCTTTGCGGTTTCAATTTCACCTTCTCTGTGAAATTGAGTTTGGTGTCCCATAGGGGATAAAACTAATGGAGATGAAATTTTTGTTCCAAAAAAATTTGTAGTAAGGTTGATTTTTTTTACTTTTTTTAAATGAAATGGTTTTATTTTAATATTGTTTAAATCAATAATATTTTTTGATGTAGTATAATTATCCTCAGCCCCCGACTGTAACCAATTAAAAATTTTTTTATTTATCTTTTTTTGAGCATAATTTTCAGCCTCTCTTAAAGTAACAAATTTTTTATCAGATCTTAATCTTTTCATTTTTACTCTTTTCAAAAAAATTAACAGTGGTGTACATCATAAAAATTTTCTTTAAATGTGAAAACCAAGGGCCTTAGTTGTGTACAATTTGATATAATTTCTACTTTTTCAATTTTAGTCATTTTTACCATTATGTCGTTATCAGGTTCGATAGAATAATTTTTTCCATTTACAGTGAATTTAATTAATTTATTTGTTGGGTTATTAAAAAAAAGTTCTAGTTTGTCAATATCTGAAAAATCTTCTTGAATAAAATACTTATAGTTTTTAAGAAAAGAAGTTTTTACAAAATTAGACTCGATTTTCCCATTTATAAAATTTTTTCCCTTAACAAAGCTATTTCCGTGAACAAAAGATGGGTTTATTCCTTTCTTTGAAAATCCGAGATAACATCTGTTGCTTAATAATAAATTATCTAATCCTACTTGTTTATGATCGTGGAATATATAAAAGTGGCCGTAAACCTCTCTGTTATTCATGAATTCTTTGTCTATACAAATTTCATTAAGTTTGTAAATTTTATCTAAATTCAGTTTTTTTATAAAATTATTTCTATTATCAAAAAAAACTAATTCTACCTTTGAATTTTTAATATTATAAAAAATATTTAAAATATCACTAAATCTAAAGTAAGTTAGAAAATCTTGATCTGTCCTAAATAGAAAAGCATCAGATATTGAAGCGTTTACAGATGAATACTTGTTAATTTGAACAGGTTTTAACTTTAAACTATTTCTTAAAGTAGTGATTTTATCATTTGATAAGATTCTATTTATTAATGATTTCATTTATTTTCTTTTTCAACTTTCCTACAACTTCATATTTGTTTTTATTAAGAATATATGTGTGTGGTGGATGGGTATGCTCAAAAGATAAATGTCCATTTTTTTCAGACAAATAAATAGGAATACCCAAATAATCTGAGGTAAATATATAAAAGTTTTTATTGATAAATTTTTTATCAATTTTGATTAGATTGGAATAATTTGATTTTAGATTTTCCTCAAATAGAACTTTTTGATTTTCTACATCAACAATATAAATTTTAAACTCCTCATTTGTTGGCATATGAAAAATGTTTCTAAACAATACATAATTATTTTCAGCATTCTTATTAGTCAACAAATATAAAGAAGATAATATATTTCCTCTTTTTTTGGTCATTACATAAGGGTATTCTGATTGATAGGAAGAATAACCATTATTTTTTTTAAAAACCTTTAGATTGCACCTAAAAGATGGCGCAGTATCAGAAAACGTATTTAGATCTTCCAGTTTTTCACCCACATTATTTGAAAAGTAACTTGAAACCTCTTGATCTGTAGCTATAAAAAAAATTTTGTGATTATCAATTTCATTGGCTTTAAGTTTAAAGAAACTTTCTGTTTCTTCAGTTTTTTCCTTTTTTACAAACCATTTTGAATTAACTATGCTTGCTGAATAAAGTAGATTATCTCTGTTAAATTTTCCTGAATTTTGAAATTTAGGTATTGAGATTTTTGACTGAATATCACCTTGATTAACTCCAAAGAAAAAGTTCATAAACTATTTTTTATTATTTATTTAATGCTAATACAAACATATTTATTGGTCATTAATCATTTGAGTATAGAAGCAATTAGAGATATTTTCTAAATACAAATATTGTCCTAAAAAAGACAAAAATTTTAATTAATAAGACCGTTAAATAATGTGTGGAATATCAGGAATCATGCCCTTTGAGGGACCAAAAGACTCAATTAAAATGGAGGAAATGTTACAATCAATTTCGCATAGAGGCCCTGATCAAAAAATTATATTTAAAAATCATCTGGGCATGTTTGGTTTTTTAAGATTAAAAATAATTGATCTTTCAGATAAATCAAATCAACCATTTGCTTCAAAAGATAAAAAGATACAAATAATTTATAATGGAGAAATTTATAATTTTAAGAAACTAAAAGAGACCTATTTTTCAAAGAAAGACTTTTTTTCAGAGGGAGATGGGGAAATAATTCTTCATTTATACGAAAAATTCGGAATATCCTTTTTAGATAAAATCAAAGGAATGTTCTCAATTTGTATTATCGATCAAAATACTAAAAAAGTTTTTTTAATTAGAGATAGATTTGGTATTAAACCGCTTTACTTCAGAAAAAAAAATAAAAAAATCTATTTTTCTTCTGAGATAAAAGGTTTAATTGATAAATCAAAAGAGAATATCAACAAAAAAGAAGCATACAGATTTTTTAATCAGGGTTTAATTAACTCTACAGATGAAACTTGGTTTAAGGACATTTTTCAGGTCAAACCCTCACATTATTTGGAAGTAAGCAGTAGTGGTAAAATAGTAGAAAAGAAATACTATAATATTAAAGACTTCGTTAATGAAAAAAAAGATCAAGAAAATAAAAGTTTTAAATTTTATGTAAATGAATTTAAACAACGTTTACTCGAGTCATTCGATGAACATAACTATTTTGATGTAATAGCTGGTGTACATTTATCTGGAGGTGTAGACTCTGCAGTTCTTTCAGCTCTAATGAATTTTAATAAGAAAAAATTTAAGTCTTTCACTTTTGATTTTGAAGATAAAAGATATAGTGAGCTTGATTATGCAAAGAAGATTTCTAGAAGCGCAAACATACAAAATTTTTCATCTCGCATAAATGAAAGAAAAATTGAGGATCATTTAATAAATGTTTTAAATAGAGAATATGAACCTTTTTCCTCATTAAGAATTTTAAGTCAGCATAACTTATATGACAATTTCAAAGATGAGTGCAAAGTTATATTTGATGGATCCGGAGGTGATGAAATTGGAGCTGGTTATAGTTACTATTTAACTCCTTGGTATTTGGATAATTTAAAAGTTTTGAGTAAAACTAAATTAAAAAAAAAATATTTTAAAAGTCTTCCACATATTAAAAATGACACTTTGTCAAACTCACAATTCATTAGGGGATCTTTTGCACAATATAAAAGTCCTGGCTCGTCTACGATTGATGGAAGTAAGTATCAAGATTTTTCAGTTTATAGTGAAATCTTTAAAGATTATAAAAATAACTTTGTAATAAATAAACCTTTTAAAAGTCACCTTAGAAATGCTCAATACGCAGATATTTATTATTTGAAATTACCAAGATCTTTAAAATATGCAGATAGAAGCTCAATGCACAATTCAATTGAGACAAGAGTCCCTTTTTTGGATCATAAAGTTGTAGAGTGGTCTTTACAAATACCCTCAAAATATAAATTATTAAATGAACAACAAAGAATAATAATGAAATATCCATTTAAAGATTATGTAGATAAAGAAGTTTTATTTTTAAATAAAAGAACAATAGCTGATCCCCAAAGCAAGTGGATGAAAAAAAATTTAAAAAGTATGTTTTTTGATTTAATAAACTCCAAAAACTTTAATGTTCACGGTTTTTTAAACAAAAACGAAGTTATTAAATATTTTGAAAATTTTGAGAAATATCCGAAACATTTTAACAGCTTTCAAATATTTCAAATATTCATCAGTGAATTATGGTCTCAAAAAATACTTATGAATAAATTTTAGTTTCTAAAAATTAAAGATTTAAATACTCATTATAAATTTATTTATAGACAATAAAATCCAGTAAATTAATTTTGTAAGTTTAAAAAGCATATTCTTATAATGATTTACTCTTATAAAATTTTAATTGTCTAGAATTGTATTTACCTAAGGTATTGTCATTTAGATAAAAAATATGCTGATCGTTTTTTTTTAATTTATTATATATCCATTTTCTTTTAAAATTATCTCTAAGAAATTTTGCGTTCGCAGCTCTTCCATCAGTCAATATTATTGTTCCAGGTGTATAAAAATATTCAAATTTTAGTGGATCACATATCATTGGCATCATATCTTTGTGACCTATATTAATTCCATTGATATTGCCTAGAATATTAAATTGATCGGGTCCATCAACATAAACAAAATCTGGGTTGCATAATGGAAGCTTAGTATATTCTGATGCAATATTTCCATTATACTTTATCATTTTGACTGTTGAAAAGCAGTAATGAATTTTTATTTTGATATCATTTTTTTTTGTAAAACTATCTAATTTTCTTTTAGTAATTTTAAGGAATTTTTTTTCATTTTCTAAAATGAATAATTCAAATGGGTTATTTCTTCTTAGTTTTTTTACTTCTTTAAAATATTTTTTTTTTAATTCATTAAGTGCCATAGCCATAATTAATGAACTCCAACCAGAACCAAATTCTAAAATTGTAATTCTTTTATTTAAAGTTATGTAATTATATAAATTATAAAGATCTTTTAATTCAGGTTTATAGGGACTTAAGTGTATCATATCATTAACACCTTTACTTTTTGCTTTGCTTAAATTAATTATCTCTTTCAATCCCTTTTTGATAAAAAAATTTTCTATTTTAGAATTGCTTGCTTTTGGTGGTATTTTTACTTTAAAATTTATCATTTTTTTTGTTTTAAGACACTAATGACTTTATTGATATCATATATTATTAAATTTTTAAAATTAATCATTAATTTTTAATTAAACATAATGTTGACTAAATCTTATACTTCTAATGGGTTAAAATCATGAAAGTTCTTTTGAAAAATTTAAGCTTAATGTTAAATAAGAGACAAAAACAATATCTTTGTATTTTGGCTTTTTTTTCAATTTTCTTAGCTTTTGTAGAAACAATTAGTTTAAGTTCATTAGTAGGTTTTTTAATACTAATTTCTGACCCTGAACTTGCAGCTCAGAAAATTCCAATAGAATATTTGAAAAACTTATTTTTATCATTAAGTTTAAATCAATTAGCAATCTATTCATCAATAATTTTAGTATGTGTTTTTCTTCTAAAAAATTTAATTTTATTATTATTTTATTATTTTCAAGAAAAAATTGTAAAAAATATTTATATTAATTTAGCTAAAGATATATTTAGAATCTATCTAAATTTACCTTATCAATTTCATGTGGATCAAAATCCAGCAATAACTATACAATCTGTAAATGGTGAAACAAAACGAGTGACGGATTATATTGTAAATCTCTCATTAATTTTTAAAGAATCAATAACTGTTATTTTTTTATTCATCATGATGTTTCTTGTAAATATGAAGATTACTTTTTTGTTATTTATTTTTATGTTAATTTCAACAATTCTTTTTTACAAGTCGATTGCTGCTAAAATAAAATCAGTTGGTATACAGGTTAGAGTAAGCGCAGAGAATATTTTACAGAAAATTACAGAAGCAGTTTCATCAATAAAAATAGTTAAATTAACAAACAAAAATGAATTTTTTGTCCAAAATGTTTTTAAGCACATGGCTAGAAGACAAAATAATGAAATAATTTTTAGAATAGTTGGAAGACTTCCAAGATTAATTCTTGAAGTTTTAGCTGTAATACTTGTGGTATTAATACTTTTATTTTTTTTATTTCAAAATCTTAGTATTAAAGAGTCAATACCTATTTTGTCTTTAGTTTGTTTAATTATCTTAAGAACTCTACCTGCTTGCATCAATATTAATACGAACTTAAATAACCTTAGATTTAATACTAAATCTGTAGAAAACATAAGTAATTTATATAAAAATATTAATTTAGATAATAAAACAAAAATTCAAAAATCAAAAATTGATGTTAGAAAAATTGATATTAAAAATTTAACTTTTAAGTATGAAAATAAAATTATTTTAAATAAAGTGAATTATAAATTTGAAAAGGGTAAAATTTATGGTTTAAAAGGTGAGTCAGGTTCAGGTAAAACAACACTTATTGATTTAATTTTGGGTCTAATAAAACCTATTAATGGAGAAATCTATATTAATGATAAAAATATTTTTAAAGAAAATATTTATGGAAATAATTATGCAAGTTATGTTCCTCAAGATATTTATTTAAGTGATAATAGTATTGCAGAAAATATTGCATTTGGATTAAAAAAAGAGGAAATTAATCACAAAAAACTTGAAAATATTTTAGAGAGATCAGAACTTCTTAATTTTATTAACAAATTACCAAATGGTTATAAAACTCAAATTGGAGATAAAGGTGCAAAGTTGTCCGGAGGTCAGAGACAACGTATTGGATTTGCAAGGGCACTTTATCATGATAGTAGTTTGCTTGTATTAGATGAGGCTACAAGTGCTTTAGATGTCGATATGGAAAATAAAATTATTAAAGAAGTTGAAAAATTAAAAAAGGAAAAAATCATTATTTTAGTAGCTCACAGAATCAAAACTCTTGATGTATGTGATGAAATAATTACTTTATCAAATTCAGAGTTAACAAAAGTTTAAACTAAGATTATAAGATGATTAATTTTAAAGCATTAAAAAAACCCTTCATAATTGCTGAAATAGGAATTAACCATGAAGGAAACTTCAATATTGCAAAAAAACTAATTTTTGAGGCAAAAAAAGCTGGTGCAGATGGGGTAAAATTCCAAATTTTTAAACCATTTACTTTGGCAAATAAAATGTCCAAAAAAAGTAATTTGCAAAAGAAAAGTTCCGGTAAAAAAGAAAATCTTTATAAAATTTGGAAAAAGATGGAGTTAAATTATGTTCAAATAAAAAAATTAAGATCCTTTGCAAAGAAAATTAATATTTATTTTATTTGTTCAGTATTTGATGTTGAAAGCCTAGAAAAAGTTAGAAATTTAAATATTGATGCTTATAAAATCGCTTCTTCTGACATAACTGACTCTTATTTGCAAAAGTATATCTCCAAAGAAAAAAAACCTATTATTTTATCAACTGGCATGTCAGACAAAAAAGATATTAAAAACTGTATTAAAAATTTTAGAACAAGGAATTTGGTAATTTTGCATTGCGTTTCTCTTTATCCATGTGAAAAAAAACAAGCAAATTTGAACAGAATTATTTCGTTAAAAGAGAATTTTAACTATGCTATTGGTTACTCAGACCACTGTACTGGTATTAATGCTGCAATTACATCAATTTTTTTAGGAGCTAAAGTTGTAGAAAAACATTTTACGTTTAACAAAAAAAAAATTGGTTTAGACCATAAGCTTTCTGCTGATTACAATGATCTAAAAGCAATTTGTGATTTTGCAAAAGATTATCAATATTTATTTGGGAGAAAAACAATAAACCCTTCTCCTTATGAAAAATCATTTAGAAAACTTTTTAGAAAAGGTATTTACTTCAGAAAAAATGTAAAAAAAGGTAAAAAAATTTTAGAAAAAGATATCATCATCAGAAGACCTATGAATATTACTCATCCTAGAGAATATGAACAAATAATTAATAAAATTGCAAAAAAAAATTTTTCTGAGGGTGAAACAGTTAATAAAAAATATATCAATTAATTAAAGGCAATGAATAATTTCTCAAATAGATTAAATAAAATTTTTGCATGAATAAATACTATAAAAAATTTCTTCAATCTAATAAAAAAATATTAGATAACAAAATATATAATACCAATATAATAATTTCAGATCGGGGAAGATTTGAATTTAGTCTGATTTATGCAATTTTAGGCTCTGCTTTATGTAATCAGATAAAGTCAAATGCTATTATTCTTTCTGACAAAAATAACAAAATATACAAAAATATTTTTGAAAGTTTCGGCTTTAGAAATTTTTTTCCAAACATAAAATTAAAAAATTTTCTTAATATAAAAATTATTTTTATTTATATAAGCTGCCTTTTTGTACTTATTCGTGATTTATTTATTATTAAAATAAAAGATTACGAATGGTTTTTTTATAAATATGAAATAGATAACATTCAGATAGGGGATTTAATATATAATACCTATGTGAGATATAATCACTCTTATTTAAATTTTAATTTAAATCTAAAATTTATTTTAATTCTTTTAAGTGTGATAATAAAAGTAAAATTAATAAATAATATATTTGATAAAAATAAGATCAAATATGTGATATCAAATGGTAGTGCTTATGCGAGTAATTCAGGAATTTTATTTAGAATAGCATCTCTTAGAAAAATTAAAATTTTAAAAATTGAAAAGCTATACAAAAATAAAGTTGGTTACACCACAATAAACAGATACTTTAATTTCAACTATAATAGTACATATGCCTTACTAAAAAATAAAATGTTTTTAAAAAAATTAAATAAAATAAATCCAAAAACACTTAACAAATTTATTAATAAAAGGAATGAAGGAAAACTTAAAGGTAACTATACGAATATACTTGACTTAAAAAATGCAAACAAAAAAAATATATTTGTTTCTAAAAAAAATTTAATTAAAAGAGTTTTTAAGAGCAAGAATTATAATAAAAAAATTATTCTCATTGCACCGCATATTTTTTCTGACGCTCCACTAAGTGATGGAAAACTCTTATTTATGAACTATTTTCAACATCTAAAGGAAACTTTAGATTTTATTGAATATAATAATCTGACTAACGTATTTTGGTTAGTAAAGCCTCACCCATCAAGAAAAAATTATAACGAAATAGGAATTATTGAAAATCTACTAAAAAACTATAAAAATAAAAATATTAAATTGTGTCCCGATAATTTAACATCAAAAAATACAACCAAAATTTGTGATAATGTTATTACCTGCACAGGAACAGCGAGTTTTGAATTTGGTTGTGAGGGTAAATTTTCAATTCTTGCCGCCGATGCAATATATTCAAAATTAGGCTTTACAATAGACCATTCTAACAAAAAAAGTTATTTTAAAACATTGCAAAAAATTCATAGAATTCCAAAAATTAAGGAAGTCCAAAAAATTAAAGCAAAAAGAATGCTTTATGGACTAGAGGTTCTATCTGGTCTTATTGAATTAGAAAAGAGTGATATACTAAATGACAAGGTAATTCACATGTCTCAAAAAGGTGGATACAACATATTCTGCAAAGAACTAATTAAAAATATAAAAAAAAAGGGAATTCTCAAAGATAAAATGGTGATTAGTTTTTTAAAAGGAAAATTCAATTAAAATGTGTGGAATTGCGGGCATCATAAAGTTAAAAAAGAATTATTCTTGTAACAATAAAAAAATTTTGGAATTGATGGATAATCGAGGGCCTGACCATAAAGGTGCTTTTAAAACATTAAAATCAGATTATTCTATAAATTTGTTTCATAGTCGCCTAGCAATTATTGATAACAATCCGAGATCTAATCAGCCATTTCATTTTCAGAATTTTGTATTAATTTTTAACGGAGAAATTTATAACTTTAATGAGATTAAACAAAAATTAATTAAATTTAATTATAATTTCACAACTACTTCAGATACAGAAGTCCTTATTAAAGCTTATCATAAATGGGGGGAAAATTGTTTTAAAATGTTTGATGGTATGTGGGCAGTCTGCATATATGATACTAAAAAAAATGAGATAATCTTGTCAAGAGACTTGTTTGGTGAAAAACCTTTGTACATCTACAAAAATTCTAACACTTTAATATTTGGTTCAGAAATTAAATATATTATAAATCTTGATAATAACCCTTCAATAAAAAAAATAAATAAGGCTCACATAAATACTTTTTTAAGACAAGGATATAAATTTTTATTTAAAAAAAATGATACTTATTTTAAAAATATTTTTAAATTAGAGAATGGCTCTATACAAAAATTTTCTTTAAAAAACCTAAAGTTAAAAAAAAAAATTAATATTAATAAAAAAAAATTTGATGAAACTATTAAAATATCTAGAGATGATGCTATAAGTAAAATTAGGGAATTAGTAATTAAAACAGTAGAAAGCAGGTTAATTTCAGATCGTCCAATTGGTTTTTATCTTAGTGGCGGCATAGATACTGGTTCTATAACCTCTATTGCCTCTAAAGTTTTGAATAGAAGTATTAAATGTTTTTCTATAATCGACAAAGACGAGAGATATAATGAGGAAAAAAATATTGATAAAACAGCTGGTGATTTAAAGTGTGAAGTAGTTAAAATTAAATTTCCTAATAATAATAATTTTTTAGAACAATTAAGTAAACTTATTGAGTATCATGACAAACCAATCTCAACTTTGAATTACTATACTCATTCATTCCTTCATGAACATGTAAAGAAACATAATATTAAAGTATTAATATCTGGTTTGGGTGGAGATGAGATGTTTAGTGGTTATTACGATCATTATTTGATGCATTTAAGAGAACTCGACAAGAAACAATATTCCGAAAATCTTTCATATTGGAAAAAATATATTCTGCCATATGTAAGAAATAATAATTTTAAAAATTTAAATCTTTTCAGAAATAAAAATAATAGATCTTTTATGATAACAGAATTTGACAAGATTTTTATGAGAAAAATATTTAAAGATAAATCAAAATTATCTTTTTATGAAAAAAATTTTTCTAAATCACTTTTAAAAAATAGACTTCTTAATTCTTTATTTCACGAATTAGTCCCATTAATAAATAATGAGGATGATATGAATTCAATGAGAATGTCAATTGAAAATAGAAGTCCTTTCTTAAATAAAGAATTGCTTAACTTTACAATGTCTTTACCAGTCAATTTTTTTATTAAGAATGGCTATGGAAAATCTCTCTTACGAGAGTCAATGGATGGAATCCTAAATAATCAAGTTCGTCTTGATAGGAAAAAACACGCTTTTAATTCTAGTATTCATTCTTTAGTAGATCTTAAAGATAAAGAAATAATTGATTTTTTTAAAAAAAGTGATGAATTAAATGACTTTGTTAACTTAAAAAACTTTATAACATTTTTAAAAGATCAAAAAAATTCAGATAACAAAAATAGTAAACTTATTTTTAGTGTTTTTAATATTGCAATTTTTTTAAAGAAATTTTATTAATTTATTTTATTTGAATTTAAAATAGTCTTTTACATTCTTTTTAAATTTAGAAGTTTTAATGCTGCTTGATACTCTCTCGTTCTCGTCATGTGATGGAATGGTTAAGTAACCTAATAAAATTTTTTCTTTAGTACTTAGTTTTTTATAATTATTTTGGCTCATTGACCTTGGAATATCAAAAACACTTTTAAATCTCCAATTGGAAAAAGTTGCAATTAGATTCCATCTTGATGAATTAGTTTTATTTGCTAAACTCCCATGCCAAAGATTGCCATCCCAAATAAATACATCGCCAGGGTTTCCCTCTAAATATTTAAATTTTTTAATACTTCGGTCAGAAAACTTTCTAGTTTTGTGGCTTTTTGGTACTACTACAGTGCAACCTTTTTCTTTATTTGTATCTTCAAGAGGTATCGAGATTTGTAAGTGAGTAGTATAGCCAGTTGGTATACCGCTATCAATATGTAAAAATAATTTTCCCTTGCCGCTCGATCTTGCTTGATAATTATTTAAAACATAATTTGAATGCTTTTTTTTTAAATTTCTAAAATGTGGATCATTTAGTTTTTTTTTTAGAATTTCATCAAATAAACTGCATTGTAATATCTTTAAGTAGCTCAAATCTTTATTTTGCAAGTTGTAAATAACATTTGCTGTATTCCATATCTTTGGTGAATATTTACTTGTCCCATTACTTTTTTGCCAAATATTTCTTGTAAGATTTAGGTATTTTTTAATTATTTTCCTTGGAACAAAATTTTTAATTTTTGTGTAACCATTGTTTTTGAGCTCAGAAAAAATTCTTTCTTTTGCTGATTTTGATACTTTATTAAAATTCATTGATACAATTAATTAGTGGGTATATAGTATATTTAGATAAATTATTCCATAATGATTTTATGTCAAAAAATAAAAAGGATAAATGATTTAAAGATCTATAATTAATTTCTAAATTTTATGAAAAACTTAAAATTATTAAAACAGAAAGAGGCTGATAAGTATTTTAAAAGAAATTTTAAGCTTCTTTACAATACGAAAAATGACAGTGGAATATTAGATTTGTGTAAAATTATCAATATAAAGCCAAAAAGTATACTAGAGATTGGTTGCGCTAATGGCATTAGGTTACATGAATACCAAAAAACTTTGATGAGCAGAGTCAATTATGGCATAGATATTTCCTCATTAGCTATAAAAGATGGAAAGAAAAGATATAAAAAACTAAAATTAATCCGACTATCGTCTCTAGATTTAAGCAAAATAAAAATTAAATTTGATTTAATAATTTGTGGTTTTTTTCTTTATATGCTTGATAGGGAAGAAATATTTAATCAATTTAATTTAATATATAAAAAATTAAATAAAAATGGTCATTTGATCATAGAAGATTTCGATCCTTTATTTAAACACACAAATAATTCAAATTATAATAAAAATTTTAAAAGTTTTAAGATGAATTACGATAGATTTTTAGAAGAGAGTGGATTATTTAAAACAACATATAAACTGAGACAAAATAATTATTTTTTGGATAAAAGAAAATTAAAAAAAAATAAAACAAGAAAAAATTTTAAATCACAAGATGTATCCATTACATTACTAAAAAAAATAAATTTTGAAGATAGTTTTCCTGTAAATATTTAAACTCTGTTTTATAAATGAATGATTTTATTTTTTCTTTCGTTTTTAAAAACACCCCTAGTGTCAAATATTAACTTTGATTCATTTAAAATTTTTTTATAATTAAAGTTAGAGTGATCGGTCAGTAAAATTACGCAATCGTATTTTTTAAAATTATTTACTTTTCGTGTTGCATAAATTTTATTTTTTATTTTAAAACTTTTTATATATGTATCGCAAACTTCAATAGAAAAATTTTTTTTTAATTTTAATTTTTCAAAAATTTTTAAACTAGGAGACTCTCTATAATCATTTATATCTTTTTTGTAAGCAATGCCTAGCAAAAGACATTTTAATTTTCTTTTCTTTGGAAGAGTTTGATTAATTTTTTTTAAAGTCCAACTTGTTACATTGTGGTTTATAACAGTGCTCAAATTAATAAATTTTGTCTCTTGTTTTTTCCTTTTAGCAAGCCATGACATAAAAATTGGATCAACTGGGATGCAGTGTCCACCAACTCCAGGTCCTGGGACAAATTTTCTAAATCCAAATGGTTTGGAAGCTGCTGCGTCCACAACATCGTGAATATTTAGTTTTAGTTTGTTTGTGATCATTTTCATCTCATTTACCACAGCTATGTTAACTGCTCTAAATATATTTTCAAATATCTTTGCTGTTTCAGCTACTTCTATAGATTTGCAGGGATAAATGTTACTAAAAATACTTTTATATAAATCTATGATTTTTGTTTTACATTTTTCACTGTAACCAGAAACAAGCTTTGTAATATTTTTATATTCCAATTTTTGGTTAATTGCATCCTTGCCTGGGTCTATTCTTTCTGGAGAATATCCCAAATAAAAATTTCTTCCTATTTTAAATTTTTTATTCAATTTTTTTACAAAAATTTCACTTGTTGCCCCAGTAAATACAGTACTTTCTAGTATAATAGTTTGATTTTGTTTTAAATGTTTAAACATTCTATTGAAAGCAGATATGATAAATGTCATATCTGGGGCATTATTTTTAAGAGGGGTAGGCAAACAAAAGATTATATAATCACACTTAGAAATACTCTTTATCTTATCCATTGATAAAATATTTTGTTTTTTTAATCTTTTTAGTTCATTATTTGAAATATCAGATATGTAAGATTTATTTTTTTTGAGTAGATCAATTTTTTCTTCATTCAAATCAAAGCCAAAAGTTTCGTATTTTTTACTTATCAATAAGTATAGGGGGAGACCAACATAGCCCAAACCAATAATGCCAATTTTTTTTTTTGAATTCATTTTATTAATTTAATCTTTCAAATTTTGTATGACATACAGGTCCATCTAGATATTGGTCTACTGATTTGTATTTATTTTCGAAATCTGAAATTTTTTTAAATAGCCCATCTAAAATATCAAAATATCTATTCAACACTTTTTTATCATGTTTTACTGACACAAATATAGCATTTGTTGCTAAAAAATTTCTCTTTAACATTTCTTGAGTAATAAATGTTTTATACTTAAGCCAGTCTTCTGAAATAATGCTGAAACTTGACAAAGCTGGTATTCCACTCACTTGAATATTAAGGTTATTTCTTTGTGCAAGTATTTTCCATTTTTTTTGAACATCCTCCCCAATCTTTGTTATTATTTTCCAAGATTTCATTTTTTCCATTATTTCTAAAGTTTTATTAGCTGCTACAGGACCAGATCTTTCGGTCCAAAAAGTGCTACTAATAAAACTGCTCTGTGCATGATCCATGATTTCTTTTTTGCCAATGATAGCTGTGATTCCATAACCATTTCCTAATGCTTTTCCAAACCAAGCCATATCAGGGTTAACTCCATACATTTTATGAAGTCCTCCAAAAGTTTGTCTAAATCCTGAAGAACACTCATCAAACATTAATATTATATTTTTTTTATAACAAAGATTTCTTATTTTTTTTAAGAAATTATTTTTTGGTTTTTGATTTCTTGAAACCTCCATTTTTATAGCTCCAATATCATGATTTTTCACAATTTGCTCTAATTGTTCAAAATTGTTATAACTAAAAGGAATTGCAGTATTTTTTAGTTCTTTAGGAACTCCATTTGGTTCTAGACCTGGTAATAAATATGGCTTCAAACTATTTGTACCTTTTAAATTTGCTGATAAATACCAATCGTGCCAACCATGGTATCCACAAAAAGCTATTTTACTTTTGCCACTTGCAGCCCTTGCAATTCTTATAGATATAGCACTTGCTTCTCCACCTGTTCTAGCTAACCTTGCCATGTTAGCCCAAGGATGCATATCGATAAGTCTTTCGCATAATTCAACCTCCTCAGGACAATTTAAAGTACTTATATTACTTTTGCTAATTGCTCTTTTTACAGCATTATCCACTGAGGAATTTGCGTAACCTAAAATGTTGGATCCAACTCCCATCAAAGATATATCATAGTATTTTTTTCCATCTAAATCCCAAACATCGCAGTCTTTAGCTTTACTGAAATAAGCTGGCCAGTTATTTGGGTGAAAAAGTTCAGGCCGTTTTGATAACAACATATTTCCACCTGGAATTATTTGTCTGGCTCTTTTCCATAATTTTTTTGTTTTAGACATTTTTGCACCTTCATTTCTTTGAATATGGCTATTAACAGTATATTTTTTATAATTTTTTTTCACAATATTTAGAATTTTTTTCCAACTAAAGTAGATATTTGGTTTGAATCTATTATAAATTAATTTTATGACTTTTAAATCTTGTTCCTCGTCCAAAGACCATCTTAATTTAGATAAGTTTTCAAAATATTCTAGATTATATTTCTTTATTTTTTTTGAATCTTTCATAAATAATGTGACATGCTCTCTATAATGTTTTCCTTTGGCATTTTTATTTGCAATTTTTAATGTTTTCATTGTAAAAATCTCGATATCTAGGCCATCAGGATAAGTTTCAGGATAAGTATTGCTTATGTAATCTATTTTTTTTTTTTTAAAAATTTTTATGAAATTATCTACTAAATATGGATCTATGAGTATACTATCGCCTGTAACTCTTACTACAATGTTTGCTTGCCATTTGGAGGCAGCATCATGATAACGTTTTAAAACATCCTCATCATCACCCACAAAAAAATTAATCTTTTTATTTTTTAAGAAATTGATAAGTTTATTGTTTTTCCTATTCTTTGAAGTAGCAATTACAATATCATCGATTTGTTTAGATTTTTTCAATCTTCTGTATAATAATTCAATTGTAGTTGTGCCATTTATTTTTTTCAAAGCCTTTCCAGGAAACCTAATTGAATTTAATCTTGCCTGAACAATTGCTATGATTTTTTTTTTTACCATTTTGAAGGATTAATTAAGTCTATTTCTTTACTAGCATCAACTTTTTTTGTATTTAATTTTATGTAACCACTCTTCGAAATTAAATCTTTAAACTGCTTAGAAGAGTCAACACCTAGAATCACCTTATCTATTAAAGAATTTGATAGAGCATACTTCAAACATATTTCAATTTTAGATTTTTTTAATTTTTTAGAAATCTTACTAAAGTTATCAAAGTATTTTTTGTATTTTGAAAATTGATTTGGTATCTCTTTTTTAGACATTGTTAACAAGCCTTGCAAAAATACAGATCTAGCGTGAACCTCAATATTTAATTTTTTGAGTTTTTTTAGAATTTTCGTTTTAATGGTTCTTTGATCAAAAATATTAAATGGAAGTAAAACAAGATCAATTCTATAGTTTTTTAAAATTTTATTGAGTTCTTGCACAGTATAGATTGATACACCAATTTTTTTTATTAAACCTTTTCTTTTTGCATTGATTAAACTCCTATATATTTGGGGACCCGATCTTCCAAATAAATATTTAGTATTATGAACATGAAGGCAATATAAAGACGGGGTTTTAAGTTTTTTTAAAGAATTCTTTAATGAATTGTTAACCCATTTTGAAATGTTTGAGTGTGGTTTAGTTGCAGGTAGTTTTGTGATTAAATTAAAATTTTTAAAATTTAAGTCTCCAATTCTTTTTTCACAATTTCCATAAGCATGTGCTGTGTCTATAAAATTTATATTATTTTTTATAGCTATCTCTTTAATTCTTTTGATTTCATTATTCGAAAGTTTGCCCTCTTTATTTGCGATACCATATTTTAAACCCCATTGAAGTGTACCAATTCCAATTTTTCTAATAAAATCTTTTCTGTCATCTATATTAAAATTTGTAAAAAGCTCTTCAATTCCACTATCAATGTTGATACTAGGCTTATATCCAGTATCTTTTTTTATTTTTTTCAAATCCGGAATTCTTTTAAAGATTTCTCTATTTTTACCACGATCACTTTTGCTGTAAGGGATTTTTTTAATTTTAGCATTTTTTTTTGAAAGCTTAATAATTTTTTTTGCCAAACTATATATTGATATTGGCTCATTATTGTTTCCAATATTATAAGTTTCATTCACTTTGCCTTTTTTTATAACATGTATAAGACCTCTTGTTGCATCTTCAACATTACAGAAAGATCTAATTTGTTTTCCATTTCCATAAATTAATAAATTTTTGTTTTCTTTAATATTTTTAATAAACTTTGAAATGACAAAATTCGGTCTTTGTCCCACCCCATAAACATTAAAAAATCTTACAATATTATATTTAATTTTCTTTTTTTGAGCAAAGCCTTCTAAATATTTCTCAGCTACAATTTTGCTAGTGGCATAAATAGATTTATTTTTGAGTTCAGCATTCTCACTTATAGGAAATTTTGATTGTTCCCCATAAACTTCTGAGGACGACGAGAAAATAAATTTTTTTACTTTATTTTCAATAGCTAATAATAGTATTTTTTTTAAACCAAAAGTATTTGTATCCAAACATTCAACAATATTTTGATCAGTATTTTTAACACCTAATGCTGCAGCTAAATGAATGACTATTTGACAACCTTTTATTGCATCTTTAGCTTTTTTCTCATCAAAAATATTTCCTTTAAAAAATTTTAAGTTTTGATTTTCTATTATTTTTGGTTTGTTTAGATCTAAACAATTAACTTTATAGTTATTTATTAACAAATTATTTATTAATGATGCTCCAATAAATCCCGATCCTCCTGTAATTAAAATTTTTTTCA
>CABXSF010000016.1 GCA_902514805.1 uncultured Pelagibacteraceae bacterium
TATAATAGAATTTATAAATTCCATTCACTTCAAAAGTTTAAAGATATCTCATATATTGATAAGTATCAAAATAAAGTTAAATATAAATATGTTCCACTTGAGTCAGTTGCAATCTATGTGCCAGGTTCAAAAGTTTCCTATCCATCGAGTGTTTTAATGAGCACGATACCTGCAATTGTAGCAGGAGTTAAAAGAATTGTTATGATTAATCCTGGTTATAAAGGAAAGCAAGATGCTGCAGTTTTGTACGCTGCAAGAAAATGTAAAATTAAGGAAATTTATTCTATTGGTGGCCCTTCAGCAATTGCAGCTGCTGCATATGGAACTAAATCAATTAAACCTGTAAATAAAATTGTAGGACCAGGGAATTCATATGTTGCTTCAGCAAAAAAAGAGGTCTTTGGGGATATAGGAATTGAGTCAATGACAGCTGGACCTTCAGAAGTTTTAGTTGTTTGTGACAACAAATCTAATCCAGAATGGTTGGCAAGCGATTTAATTGCTCAAGCTGAACATGATTCTCTTGCACAGTGTATTTTAATTTCAAAAGATAAAAACATTCTGAAAAAAACTAAAAATGAAATAATAAATCAACTTAAAAGCATTTCAAGGAGCTCAATTGCGAAAAAAAGTTTAATGATGAATGGCATACTAATCTACGAAAATTCAGAAAATAAAATTGTAGAGATAATTAATAAGGTGGGCCCAGAACACTTAGAACTAAATATAAAAAATTACAAGTCTTTAATTCCAAAAATTAAGAATGCTGGTTCTATTTGCTTAGGAAAATATGCAGTGATGGCAATGACAGATTATGGAGTACCAGGTACTAATCATGTTCTTCCAACCAATATGACTAGTAAATACTCAAGTGGATTAAGTGTTTCAGAGTTCATTAAAAAAATTTCATACATAAATTTATCAAAAAAGGGTATTGAAACTCTTGGTCCATCAGTTATAACTCTTGCAACCAATGAAGGTTTAGATGGACATGCTAAATCAATTAAAAAAAGATTAGGAGAATTATAAATTTGTCAAAACAAGACTCTTTAGAATTTAAAGGAAAGGTTATAGACCTTTTACCCAATGCAATGTTTAGGGTTAAATTAGAAAATAATCACATTGTTACAGCACATACTGCTGGAAAGTTAAGAAAAAACAGAATTAGAGTTTTGCAGGGAGACAATGTTACTGTAGAAGTAACTCCATATGACCTTACAAAGGGTCGTATAACATTTAGATTTTAATGGCCTTGTAGCTCAGTAGTAGAGCAGTACCCTGAAAAGGTATGTGTCGTAAGTGCGATTCTTACCAAGGCCACCACCAAAAAGCTCAATAATAGACAATTAAATCACTTGCATCCCATTTAGAAATCTAATATTTAATCATCTTCTTTGTATAAACAAAGAATAACTAATAAAGAAAGAGTAAAATGAGTCTAAAAGGTAAAGTAAAATGGTTTAATGGAAAAAAAGGTTATGGTTTCATTGAACGTGAAGATAAAGAAAAAGATGTGTTCGTCCATGCTTCTGCTGTTAGAGATGCTGGTTTAAGATTTTTAAACGAAGGTGACGAAATTACATTTGAAGTTGAAGACGGAGATAAAGGTCCTTCAGCAGTTAAACTGCAAAAAACCTCTTAATTCTAATTCATCATTATTGTATAGGAGTATAAAATCCATTGGGTTAGTTATTCCTATACAATTCATTCTTGTATTTTAAGAATTAGATGCTATTTAATCACTATGATTATATTAAATAATACATCTAATTCACTTCACAGACATACACATGCTGGCTGCATGCTAGCTATTTAATTATTTAATAAATTTAAATTTAACAACAATTAATATAAAATAAATATAGGCCCTGGTGGTGAAATGGTTATCACGGAAGTTTGTGGAACTTCAGTTTTTGGTTCGATCCCAAGCCAGGGTACCAAAAAATGAGTAAAGAAAATAAATTAACTCCTGGGTTACCTCAAGGATTTGAAGATAGGTGGAATAAAAAATTACTTCTTAAAAAGAAACTTTTAAAAGTTATAGAGAATAATTTTATAAAATACGGGTTCGACCCTTTGGAAACCCCATCGTTTGAAATTGGAGAAAATATCGGATCCTTTCTCGCAGAGGATGAAAGTAATCCTATGTCTGATGTATTCTCCTTTAAAGATGGAGCAAAAGATATCACTCTTCGTTATGACCTATCAAGTCCATTAGCGAGATTTGTTGCTCAAAACAATCAAGACCTTCCACCAATATTTAAAAGATATGCAATCCAAAATGTTTTTAGAAATGAGAAAGCTGGTAACGCGCGTTATAGAGAATTTACACAAGCAGACTGTGATATTGTAGGAAATGTTAATCCAGCTCAAGCGAATGCAGAACTATGCAATTTAATTGCAAGCACATTGTTGGAGTGCGGTTTAAAAACAGATCAATTTATCATTAACATCAGCAACAGAAAAATAATTCAAGGTATAATCAAAGATCTAAAAATTCCAGATACTAAACAGACAAGGGTTATGAGAGCTATAGACAAGCTTGATAAACCTGATTTTGGATTAAGAGGCGTTGAGGATTTATTAAAAAAAGAGAGAAAAGATAAAAGTGGTGCAATTACAAAAGGTGCTAATCTAAGTTATGACCAAGTATCTAAGATTTTAAATTTTTTAAAGATTAATGATTTGAGTAAACTTAAACAAAATTTTAAAAATCCTTTAACACAACAGGGAATTAAAGAATTAGAAGATCTTCTGGAAATTTTAAAATTTGGAAATTATTCTGGTCAAATTAAAACTAATTTTGCAATTGTAAGAGGCCTTGCATATTATGATGGTTTTTGTGTTGAAACTAATCTTAGTTTTAAAGCAAAAAATAACAAAGGCAAAGAAGTAGATATTGGAAGCATTTGCTCTGGAGGACAATACAATAAATTAATATCTAGATTTAAGGGTGTAGATATACCTGGTACAGGTGTAAGTATTGGTGTTGATAGATTGTTATTTGCGATGATGCAATTAAACCCAGATATCAAAGAACAAAAGCCGGTTATTATTTGTGTGATGGATGAAAAATATTTAAAAAATTATTACGAAATTTTAGAAACTTTGAGAAAAAATAATATTAATTCAGAAATCTTTTTAGACAGTAAAAAAAATCTCGGGAAACAATTAACTTATGCTAATAAAAGGGGGTGCCCTGTCGCTGTAATTTGTGGGGAAAATGAATTTAAAGATAACAACATCACCTTGAAAAATCTTCTTGGGGTTAAAGGAGAAAATAATCAAGTTACATTTTCAAAAGAAAATTTAATCAATGAAATCAAAAAATTTATCTGAAAAAATTCTTAGATCTGTAAAATCTAAAGGATTTAAATACATCGAATTACCATCCATAATTGAATCTAATCACATAGTTCAAAGATCAGGCGAAAATTTTAGAAAGTTTATCTTTTCATTTATCGATCAAAATGGAAGCGAGTTATGTTTAAGACCTGATTTAACAATAGTTTCTTGCCTTAGGTACCTTGAAAACAATCTTAAAACTAAAGAAAAAATATTTTACAGCGGTCAGGCATATAGAAAATCAAATAATAAAAAAGACTCAATTATTAGGGACCAAATTGGATTTGAAATTATTGGTTCAAAAGATGAGAAAAAAGATGATAAAGAAATAATTGATACTTCTCTTAAATCAATAAAAAACTTAAAGTATTCTACAGGCACATTGACAATAGGAAATGTGGGGATATTTAATCTTTTAATTTCAAAATTGGATATCCCTAAGAGATGGAAGTTGAGACTTTCAAGACATTTTTGGAGAGAAAGCTATTTCAACGACTTGCTGAAAAGATTAGAGACTAACTCAGATGTTGATCCAACAATTGTAGAGGTTGATAAAAAACGTTATTTAAAAATGACCAAAGAAAATAAGTCTTCAATAATCGCTGGTAGATCCATTGATGAAATTTTAAAGAGGTTTGATAAAAAGATTAAAGACCCAAGACGCCCAAGCAAGGGTAGAAATGTTTCTAAAATTATTAAAGGGTTTTTAAAGATCAAATGTCCAATCAACAAAGCAGCACAGGAATTAAATAAATTTTTTAAAAAAAATAAAATTAATTTAGAAGTTGATCAAAAATATTTTCCATTATCAAATAAAAAAGTTTCAAAGCTTAATGTAATTTTTTCAACTGCCTTTGGAAGACAACTCGAATACTATACAGGCATGGTGTTTAAAATTGACATTAAATCAAAAAATAAAATTAAAAATATATTTAATGGTGGAAGATACGATCAATTAATTTCTGATTTAGGATCGAAAAAAAAAGTGCCAGCTGTTGGTGCAGCAATAAACTTAAAGTAAATTATGAAAAATACAATTAACATAGGTATACCAAGCAAAGGCAGATTAAGGAAAGACGTTTTAAAGATTTTTAAAAGAAAAAAACTAAAACTTATTTCAGAAAGAGGGGAAAGGGATCTCATTGGATCAATTAAAAATAAAAAAAATTTAAAAATATTATATTTACACGCTAGAGAGATTATAGAAAGACTAGGGGATGGTTCTCTAGATATAGGTTTTTCTGGTTTTGACTTATTTAAAGAAAGTGAATTTAATACACAAAAAAAAATAAACCTTGTTAAAAAATACGATTTCGGAAAAGCAAATCTGGTTGTTGCTATTCCTGATCCGTGGATTGATGTTCAAACAGTTGCAGACTTAGAAGAAATTGCGTTTGAATTTAGAGATAAAAAAAAGAAAAGACTTAGAGTTGCAACTAAATATCCCAATCTGACTAGAGACTTCTTATTTTCAAAAGGTGTAACTCAATTTCAAATTGTCGAAAGTTTGGGCGCTACGGAAGTTTATCCTTTTACAGGTTCAGCAAATTTGATTTCTGACATCACCTCCACTGGGAAAACGATTAAAAGTAACAATTTACGTGTACTCAAAGACGGTGAAATTTTGAAATCTCAGGCGTGTGTTTTTTCATCAAAAAAAAGTTTTTCAAAAAAAGGTTTAAAAAATATTATTAAGTTATTTTCTTAGTAACAAGTCCTTAAGATAGATAAGAATAATTTTAATTACATCTAAATTTCTTAAAGTTGCATAAACAGCTATTAAAACGCCTACTATAATTATTATTTTAAGGATTAATTGAAATTCCATTATTTTAATTAATTATATTACAATTTCATTTGTTTTTTTAATCTTTTTACTTGTATACTTTGATAAAATAGGAATATTCATAACTGATACATGCAAGATTCGATATTATATTTAATTTTAGTTTTAATGGTAATAATAATTTACCTGTTAATTACTCTGAGGAGAAATAAATCGGAACCAAAAGATAATTCTCAAGAAATTAATAATTTAAGGGATAGTATTAATAGTTCATTTAATACAATGAGTGCGTCTTTTAACAGTTTATCTAAAGATGTCACAAGAGATATGACTCAGACACTAACATCAGTAAATCAAAAAGTTGAAGCATTTAATATGCAGGTAAAAGATTTAAATGAAAGCCAGAGAGGCATAAATAAGATACTTGCAGGGGTGAAAAAATTTGGAACATTAGCTGAATTCAGTTTAGGATCTTTATTAGAGGATTTGTTACCAGCTTCACAATATTTATCTAATGTTAAAATGAAAGAAGATACAAGTGAAAATGTTGAGTTTGCTATCAAACTTAAAGAGGATGTGCTTATACCAGTAGATAGTCATTTTCCAGTAGATAAATTTAAAGCCATAGATGATGCATTTAAAGATGAGGACAAAAAGGCTGCTGCTGATGCGAGAAAAAATTTAGCAAAAGCTTTTAGGGACAAAGCGAAATCAGTTAATGATAAATATATAAACCCTCCTAAAACTACAGACTTCGCAATTGTTTACGCTCCAACAGAAAGTTTATTTTCAGAATTAAGCTCTTACCAAGACCCTGTTAATAAAGAGCTGTTGACGCAAGAAATAATGAAAAAGTATAAAGTTGTAATTTTAGGACCAAATACTCTCTCAGCTTATTTGCAATCTCTGCATATGGGATTTCAAACTTTGAAAGTTCAAAAGCACGCAACAGAAATTTATGATCATTTAAAAACAATCAGCACTAGATTTTCAACTCATTTCGATAATATTTATAAATTAAGAAAAAAATTAGAGGAGGCTATGACAGTCGTTGACAGTTTTGGAAAAGATGCCAGATCTATTACGCGGACACTGGAAAATATAAAAGATCCAGAGCAGATTGAAAGAGCTATCAATACAGAGAATGTAGAAAAGCTAAGTAAACAACCCAAACAAGCTAAAAACTAATTCATTTCAAATTAAAAAACAAATATAACGGTTCAAATGGAATGGAATAAAAAATTTAATTATCCAAGTTCTACTCGAGCATTAATTCAAGGAAAAAGGCACTACTCTTTAGATGGATCTAACTTACCCTCTGTTACAACCATACTTTCAGCAACAAAAAGTGAAGAGGACAAAGCTGCATTAGCTGCATGGAAGGAAAGAGTCGGAAAGCTTGAGGCAGATAGAATCAAAAAAGAAGCATCAAGTAGAGGTAGCTCAATTCACAAGTTTATTGAAGAGTTTTTACATGGAAAGCTTAATCAAGATTTAATTGATAATAACAATCACTCAAAAAAAATGGCAGAAGAAATTATAGATAATGGTCTAAAAAATAAACTAACAGAAGTTTGGGGTGCTGAAGCGACACTATATTATCCTAACAAATATGCTGGCACAGCTGACTGTATAGGTGTTTATGAAGGTAGAGAAACAATTTTAGATTTTAAACAAAGTAATAAACCAAAAAAGAAAGAGTATATTGAAGACTATTTTTTACAAATAGGGGCATATTCATTAGCGCATAACACAGTTTATAACTCCAACATCACTCAGGGAGTTGTTTTGATGTGTACGGTAGATAGACTATTTCAAGATTTTAAAATTGAAGGTAATGAACTTTTAGATTATCAAAATAAATTTCTTGAGAGAGTTGAAAAATTTTACAACCTTTTTGTCAAATGAAATTGACAAATTATTAGATTAATATATTAACAAATTTACTTGCTACTTGTTTAGATGCGAGATCATATCCTCTTCACAAAAAGCATTAAAAAAAAGGAAAAAAATTGAATATTGTTATTTGGGATATTGAGTCATCAAGTTCTTCTACTGATTTTGGCAGCATAATTGAAATTGGAGGAATATTGGTTGATGAAAACTTTAAAGAAAAAGACAGGTTCAATCTAAGATGTAGACTGCCCGAAGGCGAAATACCTCAGTGTATGGCGTTACTCGTTAATAAAACAAACGTAGATTTGCTAACTAAAACGAACCTAAGTCATTATCAAATGTTAAATCAAGTTGAAGCTATTTTTAAAAAGTGGAGTCCCGCAATCTTCATGGGATGGTCAAACATAGGTTTTGATGATGAAATGATTAGAAAAGAGTTTTTTAAAGGTATTAGATACCCCTACATTACTAATGCCTCACCAAATAAAAGACACGATGGACTAAATATAGCAAGAGGTGCTTTTGCTATTGATAATAAAATATTAAACACTGAAATTAATGAGAAGGGTAATGCTGTAATGAAATTAGAATCTTTAGCAAGAATGAATGGTTTTGAATCTGGCGGAGCTCATAGTGCAATTTTTGATGCTGAGCTCACACTTAAAGTGCTAGGCTTAATTAAGAAAAAACAGCCAGAATCTTGGAACGATTTTTTAAAAACCGCAAATAAGTTGGACACAGAAACAATTATTAAAAAAGAAAAGATTATTACTTTAAATGAGTATTTCTATGGAAAATCAAGACTTTACCTATGTTCTCCTCTCCACCCGAAATTTTGTACCCATCCGATATATCAGTGGGGTCAAGCAGTCGATTTAAGGGTTGATGTAGAGCCTCTTCTTAAAATGTCGATCAATGATTTAAAAGCTGTGATAAAAAAATCACCTAAATTTTTGAGAACTATTAGATCAAATAAAGCACCTATAATTTTAGATAAAAAGTACGGTATGGATGTTGATCCCTATAATGCAATAGATAAAAATATACTGATAAAAAGGGCTGAATTAGTAAACAGTAACGAAAAGTTTTCAGAAAATATATTAACCGCTTTAAGAGAGATTGCTGAAGAAAAAGAACAATCCAAATCTCAAGAAGATATACTTCCAGAAGAGAGCATATATAAAAAGTTTACTCCAAACAAAGACACAAATTTATTCACAAAATGGCATGAGGCATCTTGGTCAGATAAACTAAGATTGTTGGATAAGTTTGAGGATGAGAGACTTGTTGGATTTGGCAAAAAGATAATATTTCAAGAAGCCCCACATGTTCTGCCCGAATCTATTTTAAAACAAGTGAAGCAAGGTATAGCTAAAAGAATTCTTAGTGATAAAAAAGAGAAGTGGTGGACTTGCAAAGAATTTTATTTTGAGTGCGACAATTTAAGAGATAAATTTACTAATGAAAATGATGAGAAAAATCTTAAATTTTTAGACCAACTAAATAATTTTGTAATGTCTATTGAGAAGAAATATCAAAATGTTTAATGTGGATAAAATAAATTTTAATCATTTTGGACTTGAATATAAATCTAATCTTTATATATAAACACTATGGCTACTGTAAACGTAACGGATGAAAATTTTGAAGCAGAAGTTATTAAGGCTGGCAAACCAGTTATAGTTGACTTCTGGGCAGAGTGGTGCGGACCTTGTAAACAAATCGGACCAATCTTAGAAGAAATTTCTAATGAGATGTCTGATGTTGTAATTGCAAAACACAATATCGATAATGAACCTAACACCCCTACAAAATACGGAGTTAGAGGTATACCAACTATGCTCCTATTTTCTGGCGGAGAATTAAAGGCAACAAAAGTTGGAGCAACAACTAAATCTAATATTGTTTCTTGGATTAAAGAAAATACTTAATTTAAATTTAAGACTTCACCAATTAAATAAAGAGATCCACACACTAAGGTAATAGCATTCATATCTTTTGAGTTTGAGCGAATTGCACTATCAATACTATCGGATATTTTTAATGTAAAATTGAGATTGCTTATTTTTTCCTTTAATTCTCTTTTGGAAATTCCTCCATCTTGATTAGGTATATCAATTACAGTAACTGAGTTTACTAAACCTTCAAAAGATTTCATAAATTTTTGATGTTCCTTATCTTTCATCATGGCTACGATGAGATTAACTTTTTGATTTTGGTTTTTAATCCAGCTTGCAATAACATAACTGCTTGAAATGTTATGACCCCCATCAATTACTAATCTGTTATTACCAGCAATCTTTTTGAGTTTTCCAGACTTAATTTCCTGTAATCTTCCTTTAAGAGAGATATTTTGAATACCTGATTTGATATCTTGGTCTTTAACGTTAAATATTTTCCTTGATGCTGCAATTGAAGTACTGATGTTGTAAAGTTGATGATCTCCTAGAATATTAGGTTCTGGTAGTACTAATTCACCTAAATCGTCTTGATATTGAATAAAGTTATTATCTGATCTTGAGATATTGAAGTCTTTTCCAAAAAAATACTTGTTTGATGTATTTTTTTTTAAAGACCCCTTTACCTTTTCTCGTATCTCATCGGTTACTTGCTTATTTACAAAAATATTAGAGTTTAAAAGCTTATTTGTTTTTTCATATATAACTCCATCAATACTCTTGTTTTCTAACCATTGAAAATGATCATTATGTATTACACCGATCAATGTGATCAAATTTTTTTTAAAAACATTGGTACTATCGAATTGATGAAATAATCCAGCTTCAATTATATTAATATTACCTTTGAAGCTTTCTGCATATTTTAAAAAGGCACATGTGAGAATTTCGAATACTGTCGCGTTGTCATTTCCTAATACTTTTTCTGTATCTTCTAATAGTTTAAAAAGACTCTCTTCATCAATTTCATTATCATTAAACACAAAACGTTCAGTGTAAGATTGAAGATGTGGGGATGTATACATATTACACTTTAATCCAGCTTGATTAAGGATTGCCTTTAGACTGTATGACATACTTGCCTTAGCATTCGTTCCTACTACTGTAATTATATTCTTAATTTTGTCCTGAGGGTCTCCAAGTTTTTTTAAAAGATTAAAAGTTCGACCTAGCGATAAGTCTAATTTCTTTTTATGATGCTTCTCTAGTTCCGATATTAAGTTCTGGAGTTTGTTCACTATTCTCTGAATTTACTTCAGAATTCTTTTTTAGCAATATAGATAATACCTTACCAATTTTTTTTGATAAATCTTTACGAGGTATTATGTTGTCTACAAAACCGCAATCGAGAACATGTTCTGCTTTTTGAAAATTTTCAGGCAATTCCTCTTTCACCGTTCCCTCTATAACTCTTCTTCCTGCAAATGCGATCAAGGCTCCAGGCTCAGATATTTGAATGTCACCAAGCATCGCAAAAGATGCAGTGATCCCTCCAGCAGTTGGATCTGTAAGACACACTATGTAAGGTAACTTATTTTCTTTTAAATCATTAATGGCCATAGTAGTCCTTGTCATTTGCGCAAGGGCTAGGGGACTTTCATGCATTCTTTGACCACCACCACAAGTGAAAATCACAAAAGGTTTTTTTTCTTCAACAGCTTTTTGAATACCAAAAATGATTGCCTCACCTTCACTTGTTGCTATTGAACCACCCATGAAAGCAAAATTGATTGCAGCAGCTATGACATCTATATTCTCAACCTTACCTTTAGTGATCATAACTGCACAATCTTGGTTAGTTTTTTTTCTGGCAGCATTTAACTTCTTAATATATGGAGAAGAATCTTCAAATTCTAATGGATCATCGGCAGGTATTGGTGTTTTTAATATTTCATAATTATTTTTACCAAAAAAAAGATCAAATCTTTGGTTAGAACTGATTCTAAAATGTTTTCCACATGGACCAGGACATACCCACAAATTATCCTCCAGATCTTTTTTTAAAATTGGACCTTTACAGCAAGATGCCCAATCACTGTTTTCTATATCAGTCTTCGATGGTCTTTTTTTTAATAACTGTTTTATCTTTTCACCAAATCTAAGAGTTTTTTTTAACCAATTCATATAATTTTGTTTTTTAGTTTCCTTACTAATTTACTTACATTTGTGACGGGATTTTGTCTATCTTTTAAACTTCTTGTTATTTCTCGACAAATTGCACTACCAACAACTAGACCGTCAGCAGGTCTTAGATTTGAAATAGTTTTTTCAGTAATACCAAAACCTATGACTACATTTTTTGATGGTTTGATTTTTTTTACAATATTATAATTTTTGATAATTCTTTTTATACTATATTTTAATGCTGACCCTGTAGTTGATATAGTCGAAATCATATAAATCATTTCATGTGAACTTCTTATTATCTCTTTCATTCTTTTTAATGTTGTAGTAGGAGCTATCAATTGAACGAAACAAATAGAACTTCTCTTACACAATTTGGCAAAATTTTTATTATCGGGAAATGATAAATCCACAACAATTAAACCGTCGACACCAGATGCTTTACATTTTTGAATAAATTTTTTATCTCCATAATTAAATATCATTTGGTAGTAACCCATTAATATAATTGGCTTAGATGGTTTTGTTTTCTTAAATCTTTTTACAAGTTTAAAAATATCATTTAATCGAATACCATTTTGTAAAGCTCTATAAGAGCTATTTTGAATATCTTCACCATCTGCAGTTGGACAATTGTGAGGTATTCCCCATTCTGCAATATCCAAATCCTTTGATATTGAATTTAGTATTTGTAGTGATTTGTCCTTAGTATTATCACCACAAACTGTATAGGATATTAATGCAGGTCTATTTTCTTTTTTTGCAATTTTAAAGGCATTGTTAATAGAATTTTTCATTTGGGATAGTATCCTAATTGCTCAATATAAATTTTTTTATCTTTGTAGCCTTTTCCACAATTGTTGACTACAAGCACATCACTTTTTTTCAATTTTGGAGCTAAACGAATACATTCGCTCCATGCATGCGCTGGTTCCAAACTTGGTCTTATGTCTTCTAATTTAGTGATTAACTTGAAAGCAGCTAGCGCTTCTTTATCTGAAGCATTAGTGTATCGAGCTCTTCTAGAGTCTTTGAGCAACCCATGTAAGGGACTCGAGCCGGGATAATCTAAACCTGCACTTAATGAATGGGTTTCTGCTATTTGACCTTCTTTATCAGTTAAACAATATTGTGCTGCTCCATGTAAAATAGCAACTTTTGCATTTGTTGATAAAGGTGCAGCATACTTTGCCTCAACACCAATAAGCTCAACATGTTTTTTGTCGTAATCTATAAATTCATTCCAAAATCCTAGCGCACTACTTCCCCCTCCTATGACATTAATTAATTTCAGTTTTGGAATTTCACCAAACTCTTCAATTAATTGTTTTTTTAATTCCCTCGATATTTGAGAAGTCGACCAAGCACAAATCTTTAAAAAAATGTTACAGCCAATTGCTGAGCCTACTGCTAGATGTGTATTATCACAGTTTGAAACATAGTGGCGCATACACTCAGAAACAGCATCTACCAAAGTCTTTGAACCTGAATCAACTGGCACAACTTCAGCACCTGCGTCACGCATGAATTTTACATTAGGTGCTTGTCTAGAAATATCTTTTGTACCCATAAAAATTTTGCACTTTAAATTCATTTTTTTTGCTGCCATTGCAAGATTTTTTCCAAACATTCCGGCACCGGTATCGCCTGCTATGTAACGTTTACCACTTTCTTTACAAATCAATGCATTGACAGTTGCGTGATACGCCTTATGCGCATCTCCGTTTATAGCTGACACGTCTTTACACCAAATTTGAGCTCCACCTAAATGTCTAGTTAAATTTTCTAATTTAAAAAAAGGTGTTTCACCTCCAAGATAATGTTTAAAATAATGATCTCTTTTTTTAAGAAATTTTCTATCTTTTCTTAATTTCTCAAAAAGCTTTGATAAATCCTCAATTGGTTTTCGCATTGTTTCTGCACAATAGTTTCCACCAAATTTATTTCCATAAAATCCAAATTTATCGTGCTGGTCAATAAGAGGTGTTCTTTTCTTTAATTTAATCATTTAATTTTTTAACGTTGTCTAAGAAAATTTTTACTTTAGAAATATCTTTTAATCCAGTTGTCTCTACGCCTCCAGATATATCAATATAATTACAAATTTTCATAAACTTATCAAGATTATCGTTGTGTTTAATGTTTCCAGCTATCATACTATTAACATTGACTGGTACATTTTCCATTAAAGTGTGGTCAAATTCTAATGATTTTTCATACCCCTTACTGTCAAACAATATTATATCAGAACAATCCTCGTATTTCTTATATTTGAGAATATCTTCTTTGGTCTCGACGGTAATTGCAGAAATTATCTTTTTGTTATATTTCTTTTTTATTGATTTTATTTCATCAGGTGTACAATCGTAAATCTGAAAATAATCAAAATTTAATTTTTGCATTTCATTTAATATAAATTCATCGGGTTTTACCAGAACAGATACAAATCGGGACTTTTGATTATCAACCTTGAGAAGACTTTGAAGAGATTTAACATTAACAAATCTTTTAGATTTTGGATAGTTACAAATAAAACCAATTAATTCAGGAGGATATTTGTAGTTTATTAAAAAATTTAATGTTTCGCTATCTTTGACTCCACAAATCTTAGATTGCATCAGTCCTCTAAAATTTCCAATAAATTCTTAATATTCTTTTTAATATTACCATTTGTTATTGATCTTCCGATTACCAACCAATTGCTTCCTGCAGCAAAAGCATCAGCGGGTCTCATAACCCTTTTTTGATCATTTTTTGCATTGTGTATTTTAATTCCAGGTGTAATTATTTCTTTTTTAAACACCCTCTTGACTGATCTTATTTCATGTCCACTACAGACAATTGCATCTAATTTTGCTTTTGTGGCAAGTTTGGCTTGATGTCTAACCAGTTCATTTACCTTTTTATTATATCCAATCTCTTTTAAATCTTTATTATTTAATGAGGTTAAAGTAGTTACTCCGACTATCTTCATATTTCTACTCTCTTTTTTTAAAGCTTTTAAGGCACTTAATCCTGAGTTCAGATGAACAGTCAAATAAGAGATCTTTAAATTTTTTAATGATTTTACAGCTGATAATACTGTATTTGGGATATCATTGAGTTTTAAATCTAAAAAAATTGTTTGATTCTTTAATCTTGAAATAAATTTTCTGCCCTCCTTTGAGTAAAAAAACTCAAGACCAAACTTGTAACCAATTTTAATTTTATTTGTTTGCGTATCTCTTATTATTTTTTTTGCTCTAGAGATTTTATTGGTATCTACAGCGATAAATATCTTTTTTTTATTCATTGTTTATCTCAATAAATAGATCTTTTGACATTTTGAAATTTATGCTTTTTTTTTCATCAACTATAACTTTTTCTCCAGTTTTTGGATTCCTTGAAGTTTTGCTTTTTTGATTTTTGGTTGAAAAAACACCCCATCCACGGAGTTCGACTCTTTCATCGTTTTGAAGAGCCAACTTAACTTCATTAATGAATATATCAAAAAATTTTTCTAAATCTTTTTTTAATAGATTTGGGTATGTTTTGGATAATTGTTTTACTAATTCTGACTTAGTTATCGGCAATTTGTTTTTTACCTATTTTTTTTCTTTATCTTTTTTTTTAAGTTTATCAGATAAAGTTGAAAAAGGTAGGTTTTTTCCAGATCCTTCTGCACCGTATTTGTCCAAAGCCTCTTTTTTTTGAATTTCTTCAAGAAGTTTAATACTTAAAGATACTTTTCTTTTTTCAAAATTCAGCTCAGCAATAGCTGAGTCAATACGCTCGCCACCAACAAATCTTGATGGACGAGCATCGCTTGCGTTTACAGCTATTTGAGATTTTTTTATTAAAATATTCATTTCACAACCCTCTGGTTGAACAATCAACCCTTTATTGTCGGATGATATTATTTTTACAGTAATAGTGTCATTGATTTTCTTATCTTTGAAGTAATCAAATGGATCTTTTTCAGTTTGCTTTAAACCAACTCTAACTTTTTGTTGGTCATCTTTAATCTCTAAAATCTTAACTTTTATTTTGTCTCCAACCTTATAATTTTTTAATTCAGTCTCTGGATCTTTTGTATAACTTAAATCATTGCAATGTAAAAAAGCATCAATGTCATATCCTTCAAGCTTTACATAAACTGCATAGTCATTTGTGCTGCTTACAATACCCTTAACAACGCTTCCAACTGGATTTTTTTCATTTAAGACTTTGTAAGGATTATCAAGTGTAAGTTTATGAGATATGGCAATTCTTCTTTTTTCTTTGTCAATTTCTGTAATTACACAAGAGATCTTGTCACCTACTTTAAAAGCTTTTTTTGGAGATACGTTTTTTCTAGTCCAACTAATTTCACTAGAATGTAACAAAGTTGTTAAACCGGGCTCCAATTCACAAAATGCTCCAAAGTCCATTAGTTTAATTACTTTGACCTCATACTTTTTGTTTAATTCATAATTGGTTATTTTTTCAAATGGATCAGGCGAAAGTTGTTTAATTGAGCAACCGACTTGGAGTTTTTCTTTATCTACTGAAATTACTAAGATTGAATGTTTATCTCCAATCGTAAACATCTCTTCAGGGTGATTGACTCTAGAATAACTTATTTCTTGCAAATGTACGAGACAATCAATTTCATTATTTACATTAAAAAAAACTCCGAATGAACTATATCCTTTCACTATCGCATTATTTATTACATCTCCAACTTTATACTTTTCGATAATTTTAGCCTTATCTTCTTTTTTACCAGATGATATTATTTGGCGACGTGAAACGCATGCATTGCCTCTCACTCTATCCATTTTTATTAAAGCAAACTTTTGGGGTTCATTGATTAAATGAGATATATCTTTTAAGGGTGTATCAGAAATTTGAGATCCTGGACAAAACATTAAAGAACCTGTGTCTAAATGTTCAACAATAACCCCACCTTTGCACTTACTTGTAATCTTACCAATAATTGGTTCGTTTTTCTCAAACGCTTTAACTAAAATATCCCAACCTTTAATTTTTTGAGCTTTACTTGCTGAGACAACTATCTCGCCGTTTCTGTCTTCAAGTCTTTCTAACAAAACTGGAATTTTTCCACCAATTACAATTTTCTTTTCGAGGCCCATAGCTTTCAGCTCGTTAATGTCTAAAATTGGTTCTGATTTTAAACCACAGTCTAAAAAAACAAATTTTTCAGTAACTTTTGTTATTTCACCTTCGATTATCTTACCCTCAACAAGGCTCTGGGTTTTTGAAAATTGAGTATCTAATAGTTTTTCAAATTCTTTAGATGCTTCAGTTTTAACGCTTTTAAATATTTCCATAATTTTAAAATTTCGATGTTTTAGATAAAAAATAAGAATTAATCAAGCTACAATTAAATTATCTAATCGATAATAAGTAGGGCTTTTTTAGTGATTAAATGTATAAAAAATTAAACAATTTTAAATTTAAAACCCAATTTTTTTACAATATTTAAAAAAGATGGAAATGAGCTTTTGTATGAGTCAATGTCGTCTATTTTCCATTTGCCGCCAAAGGTAAATGCTGCAATTACTGAGGTCATAAATATCCTATGGTCTTTATAATAATTTTTAACATTTATAGTTTTTTTCAAACCAATAGTAGGATTTCCAAAAATTTTAATTGAGTCTTTTGTTAACTTAGTCTTTATTCCTAATTGATTTAATAGTTTTGAACCCAACTTTAATCTTGGACTTTCTTTTTTGTTTAATTCACCTAAATTGGAAAAGCTTGAAACACCACTAGCTTTTGCTGCAGCTAAGAATATAATTAGGAATTCATCAATTAAATTACTACTAAGGTTTGGTGGACAAGTAATTTTTTTTAAAGTGGGTTGACTTTTAACATATAGATCAGCTTGTTTTTCTCCATATTTTGTTCTTACATTTTTTATTTTAATCTTAGCTCCCATTTTATTTAAGATTTTTATATAACCAATTCTAGAATTGTTAACATTAACATTCTGAATTTTTAAATTACAATTTTTCGACAAAAGTGTAAGCACTACAAAGAAAGCACATGAACTAGGGTCAGAAGGAACTTCATACTTAAATGACTTAATATCCTTTTGACCCTTAATTTTAATTTCATCATAATATTTACTTTTTTTTACGATGATAGGTATTCCTAAATGTTTAAAGATATTTTCAGTATGATCTCTAGATTTTTTCGCTTTTATTACTGTTTGGCCTGGTGAATTGAGTGCAGCCAGCATTATAGTACTTTTACACTGCGCAGATCCTCTTTTTTCAAAATAACGGATGGGATTTACAAAGGTTGATCCAATAATTTGAAGAGGTAAAGTTTTTTTGTTGTTAACTTTAAAAGTTGCCCCGATTTTTTGTAAAGGCAATATTACTCTTGCAAAATCTCTTTTTGATAAACTTCTATCACCGATTAACTTAATGTAGTAAGGTGATTTTACTAAAAGTCCTAAAACTAATCTAGCAAATGTTCCAGAGTTACCCGCATTTAATATAATATTTTTTTTAAATTTAAACCCATTTAGACCCTTGCCATGTATAGAACATTTATTATTATTTAAAGAGATTTTAACACCCAGTTTTTTCAAACAATTTATTGAACTCAATATATCTTCTGACAAAAGTATATTTTCTATTAAAGTATTACCATAAGCTTGTGACCCAAGTAATAATGTTCTTATAGAGATACTCTTATCTCCATCAACCAAAATAGTTTTTTTAAACGAATTATATTTGTTTTCTATAAATAATTTTTTCCCCATTGCTCTTAGTTGAATTTAAAAGAATCACCAAAATATGCTGATTGAGCATTTGGATTTTTAACAAGTTCTGAGGGTGTTCCTTTCGCAATTACTTTCCCATCTGATAAAACTACCGCTACATCAACACAAGTTAAAAGATCTCTTGCTTGATGATCACATATACAAATAGTAATTCTATTTTCAGATTGAAGATTTACTATAATTTGCTGCAACATTTTAATTGTCATTACATCTAAAGCTGCAAAACATTCATCTAATAAAAGTAACTCTGGATTTCCAAGAAGTGCCATAGCAATAACTAATTTTTTCTTTTGACCACCTGATAAAAATTTTGCTTTGATGTCTCTTATTGATTCAAGGTCGAATTTAGATGTTAAGTAATTAATTTTTTCCATTCGATCCCTAGAATTTTTAACAAGGATTTCACCCACTGCCTCCAGGTTCTCAAATAAAGTTAAATCATAAAAATAACCACCATACTGTGGAACATAACCAATTTTAAATTTAGTAGTTCGAAGGAATATTGGAAAATTGTTTACTTTCTCTCCTCCTATAAATATTGATCCTTTTTCAGGTGAAATTAGGCCTGTAATTAAATTAAAAATTGTTGATTTACCAACTCCGTTTGGTCCCAGCATACC
>CABXSF010000017.1 GCA_902514805.1 uncultured Pelagibacteraceae bacterium
TTAATTGGTGCTGATGAATATAACGAAACTTTTTTCTCAGAAATAGATAAGATTGAAAATAATATATCCAATTTTTCAGATCTAAAAAGTCTTTTGAATAGTTATGAAAATATTATCATTGAAAAAAAAACAAATTATACACTTATAAATAATAATGATCCTTTTAAAGAGATCTATGACAATAGATTTGATAATGGCATTCAGATTATAGATAAGAATGATTATATTCTTCTATTTCAGGTCAACAATATCGAAAATAAAATTCCAGAAAAAACAAATGAAAGTTTTAAAAACTTTATTTTAACATCGCTTGTCGAGAAAGAAAAATTTGATTATAACAAAAAAATCTTTGAAAAGATAAATACCAATAAATTTTCAGACGCTGACTTTGAGAAAATTAGTAGTGATAAATCCTTATTTAAGAATATTGAGTTAAATTCAGTAAAGGATAATAATTTTTTCGATATAAACTCTGTTAAATATATGTATTCTCTTCCGGAAAAAAGTTTCTTATTAGCCTCTGATGAAAAAGGTAAAATATACCTAGCCAAAATAGATAAAATAAAAACTAAAAATATTGATAATAAAAAAAAAGATTTTAATACTTATCATGATAAAATTCACGAAAAATTTAAGAGTGATGTTTTTTCTACTTATGATTTATACTTAAATAACAAATATAATGTAAAAATTTATTCAAGAACAATCGAAAGATTAAGAAACTATTTTAAATGAAATTAAATGTTGGACTAAAAGAATTTAAGAAAACGTACAACCAAAAAAGAAATCAAGTATTATACTATAAGATTAAATCCAAAAACTCTTTAGAAATTCGAAATTTAATAAATAACTTTTTAGAGGACAAAAATAGTTTTATTTTTGAGTCTGTAGAAAAAGGTAAAATAAAAGGTAGATACACAATTTTTGGTAAGGGACCAGACAAAATATGGGAGTTTAATCAAAAGAGAGTTTTTTCAATAATATCAGGAAAGAAAAAAATAATTAAAGGCGATCCAAAAATTATATTAAGTAAAATAATAGATGATTTTAGATTTAAGATTCCATCTTCATTACCACCTATGTGTAGTATGATAGCTGGATACTTTTCTTATGATTCAATTAGATACATAGAAAAAATTAAAAATTCTTGTAAGAACGACCTTAAGCTACCAGATATTAGGTTGATAAGACCTACTACTCTAATAATACATGATAATATTAAAAAGGAAATTTTTTTCATTAAAAATATTTTTTTTGATATTAAAATAAACAACTTAGAAAAAAAGTATTTTGAGATACAAGATGAAATTAATAGTTTATTGATAAGTTCAAGAATTTCTAAATTTCAAAAAAATATCTCAGTAACAAAGTTTAACGTAAAATCAAACATTTCTAAAAAAAGATTTTTCCAAATTGTAAAAAAAGCTAAACAATATATAAAAAAAGGTGACATATTCCAGGTTGTCTTAAGCCAAAGATTTGAGACAAAACTTACAAAAAAACCAGTTGAGATTTACAAAAAATTAAGAGTAACAAATCCTTCACCATTTATGTTTTTCTTTAATTTTAATGATTTTCAAATTATTGGCGCAAGTCCAGAAATATTAGTTAGATTAAGGAATAATTTAATTACTGTAAGACCAATTGCTGGAACGAGACCTAGGGGTAGAAACAACAAAGAGGACAACTTATTAAAAAAAGATTTAATTAATGATAAAAAAGAATTATCTGAACATCTTATGCTTCTTGATCTTGGTAGAAATGATGCTGGAAAAGTTTCGAAGATCAATACAGTAAAAGTTACTGAAAGATTTAAAATTGAAAAGTATTCGCACGTTATGCATATTGTATCTAATGTGACAGGTATCTATGATAAAAAATTTTCTAAATTTGAGGCTTTAATGGCTGGGTTTCCAGCAGGTACAGTCTCAGGAGCGCCAAAAATTAGAGCAATGGAAATAATTGATGAACTTGAAAAAAATAGTAGAAAAATCTACGCAGGAGGCATTGGATACTTTTCTGCGAATGGAGATTTTGATACCTGTATAGCCCTTAGGACAGCAGTAACAAAAAATAATAAATTTTATGTTCAGGCGGGAGCAGGAATTGTTGCTGATAGCAAGCCAATAAATGAATATAATGAAACCATAAATAAAGCGAAAGCTTTAATAAAGTCACTAGAAAAATGAAAATACTTCTTATTGATAACTATGATAGTTTTACATACAATTTATTTCACTATTTGTCTTCTTTAAAAACTAAAGTGCAAGTTTACAGAAATGACAAAATTAATACCCCAGATATTATAAAAAAGGGATTTGATAGAATTGTTATTTCTCCAGGACCTGGTAATCCAAATCAGTCTGGAAATTGTTTGAAAATTGTAAGAGAAATTCATAAAAAAATACCTATTCTTGGGGTTTGCCTAGGACATCAAATAATAGGTCAAATTTTTGGATCTAAAATAATTCAAGCGAAAAAATTGATGCACGGAAAAACTAGCAGAATAATATCTAAAAACATCGGAATATTAAAAAATTTACCTAAAAATTTCGAAGCAACTAGATATCATAGTTTGATAATTGATAAAAAAACACTATCAAAAGACCTTGAAATCACCGCGGAAACAAAAGAGGGTCTAATTATGGGTATCATGCATAAAAAATACAACGTACATGGAGTACAATTCCATCCTGAAAGTATTAAAACAAAACTTGGTATAAAAATTTTAAAAAATTTTATTAGATTTAAAAACAAATGAAACAATTCATAGATAAAATTGGAGCAAAACAAGATTTAACTTTCTTAGAAAGTAAAGAGGCGTTTAAAAAATTGATGGAAGGAAAAGCTAATGATCAAGAGATATTTGACTTTTTAACTCTATTATCAGAAAAGGGCGAGTCCTCAGATGAAATAGCTGGGGGTGTTTGTATTTTGAGAGAGAAATCAAAACGGGTAAATGTAGATAATTGTATTGATACATGTGGTACAGGTGGAGATGGTATGAACACTTTAAACATTTCTACTGCATCAGCTTTATTATTAGCTAGTATGGATATTAAGGTAGCAAAACACGGTAACAAAGCTGTTTCATCAAAGTGTGGATCCGGGGATGTTTTGGAAGCTCTAAATATAAATATTAATTTAGATCCAAATGAAATTGAACAACAAATTGATAAAAACAATTTTGGTTTCATGTTTGCGCCTAATTACCATAGTGCAATGAAATTTGTTGGGCCAACTAGAAAAAAAATTGGAAAAAGAACAATTTTCAATATGATTGGACCTTTAAGTAGCCCTGCATTAGTTAAAAAACAAGTTATTGGTGTATTTGACAAAAAACTATTAAAAATATTTGCAAATGCTTTAAAAAGTTTAGATATCAAGTTTGCGTGGATTGTAAATAGTGATGATGGATTAGATGAAATATCACCATATGCAAAGACTAATGTTATACAATTGAAAAACAATGAGATTACAGAAATCATAATAGATCCAAAGAAATTAAAAGTAAATGCAGATAAATTTGATAATCTTGTAGGTCAAGATGCAAAATTTAATGCTGAACAAATGTTGAATATCTTTAAAGGGAAAGATAATGATTTTTCGAAGGCAGTATGTTTAAATGCTGCCGCAGGATTAGTTGTATCTGAAAAATATGAAAATTTTGAATTAGCTTATAATTACGCAAGAGTTTTCATTAAAACAGGAGCTCCTTATAAATACCTACTAAAAATACAAAATGTCTGATAACATTCTTGAAAAAATAATTACAAAAAAAACTGAAAAAATAGAAAAACTCAAAAAAACTATTTCATTAGAATCCTTAAATGTTTTAATTAAAGAAAATAATACTTTTGCAAATTTTAAAGAAAAAATTGAAGACAATATCAAAAATAATAAATTTTCTGTTATTGCTGAAATTAAAAAAGCTAGTCCGTCAGCGGGTATAATAATCAAAAATTATAACCCTGTGGAAATAGCCTCCATATATAATAATAATAAAGCAACTTGCTTATCTGTTTTAACTGAAGAAGATTTTTTTTATGGAAATTTAATTCACATAAGCAAAATCAAACAGAAAATAAAATTACCAATTCTTTGTAAAGATTTTTTTATCGATAAATTTCAAGTATCTTTAGCCAAAAGTTATGGAGCGGATGCAATATTAATTATATTAGCTGGGGTTTCTGATAAGGTGGCAAATGAATTATACGAAGAGGCACTAAGATTAGATATGTCAATTATTGTTGAGGTCCATACTGTGGAAGAAGCGAAGCGAGCATTAAAATTCAAAAATTCATTGATTGGAATAAATAATAGAAATCTTAAAACTCTCAAAACTGAAATAAATACAACTTACGATATTCATGACGTTTTGGTCACTCATCCCGGACCTTTAATTTCTGAGAGTGGAATAAAAACAAAAGACGAACTATTAGAAGTTTCAAACAAAACCTCCATCAAAACTTTTCTTATTGGTGAATCGCTGTTAAAAGATTTAGACAATAATTCTATTTTTTCTGTATTATAGGATATAAAACCCCATATTTGCTTAATTTTTTACTATTGTTTATTAATAAGAACTTTTGTAGAACATTGATGTACGTAATTTGTTCTATGCTAACTAAAAAACAAAAAAACTTATTAATGTTCATCAATAAGAAGCTGAGAAGCAGTGGTGTTTCTCCTTCTTATGAGGAAATGAAAAGCTCTTTAAATCTCAAATCTAAGTCAGGAATACATAGATTAATAAGTGCATTAGAAGAAAGAGGTTTTATTAAAAGGTTGGCTCATAAAGCAAGGGCATTAGAGGTTGTCAAACTACCAGAAACAGCTTCAGCAAATGACATTTATAATTCATTTTCACCAAGTGTAATAAAGGGAGGACTTGACGAAGCGTCAGACAATGAAAACGAAATTCCAGTTTTAGGGAAGATTGCGGCTGGTACACCAGTTGAAGCTATTCAAAATGAGGTAAGTAGAATTCCACTCCCAGCAAATATTGAGAAAAATGGAGAATTTTTTGGCCTAAAAGTTCAAGGTGACTCTATGATAGAAGCTGGAATAAATAATGGTGATACAGTTATTGTAAAAAAAGCAGATACTGCTGAAAACGGAAAAATTGTGGTTGCATTAATTGATGACCATGAAGCAATGTTGAAAAGAATTAGAAGAAAAGGTAAAACTATAGCGCTTGAGAGTGCAAATAGAAATTACGAAACTAAAATTTTTGGTCCTGATAGAGTAAAAGTTCAAGGAGTTCTGGTATCTTTATATAGAAACTTCTAAAAAAATAGTCTAAACGTTATTAATGTCAAAAGTAGCAACAAGATTTGCTCCATCCCCAACAGGACCTCTTCATATAGGTGGAGTTAGAACTGCATTGTTTAATTGGTTATTTGCAAAAAGTAAGGGTGGAAACTTCCTTTTAAGAATAGAGGATACAGATAAAGAAAGATCAAAAAAAGAATTTCAAGATCAAATTATTCAATCTTTAAAATGGATTGGTATAAACTATGATAGCGATGAGTACATCCAATCAACTAAAATTATTAGTCACGTTAAAATTGCAGAGGAACTTTTAAAAAAAGGAAATGCTTATAAATGTTATTGTTCGAATGATGAAATTGAAGAACAAAAGAAAAGAGCTAAACAAAAAAAAATACCATATATTTATGACAGAAAATGGAGAGATAAAAACGAAAATGAAGCTCCAAAAAATATTAAACCAGTAATAAGATTTAAAAGTAAGATAGATGGTAAATCCAAGTTAAAAGATTTAGTGCAAGGAGATGTTGAAATAGATAATAATACAATTGAAGATTTTGTAATTTTAAGAAATGATGGAACCCCAACATATAATTTGTCAGTGACTGTGGACGACCACGATATGAATGTAACACATATCATTAGAGGAGATGATCATAAAATTAATACTTTTAAACAAATGCAAATATATGATGCTATGAATTGGGATCTCCCGGTATTTGCACATATACCTTTAATTCATACAAAAGAAGGTAAAAAATTATCAAAAAGGGACAAAGAGTCTACGCTAGATGATTATTCGAAAATTGGAATAATGCCAGAAGCTTTAAGAAATTATTTGTTAAGATTGGGGTGGTCTTTTAAAGATAAAGAGATTTTTAATTTGGAAGAAAGTATCAAACATTTTAATTTAGAAGGTATTGGAAAATCTCCCTCTAAACTAGATTTTAACCGTATTTTATCAATGAATGAATATTATATTAAAAATATGAAAGAGGATAATTTATTTGGTCAATTAAAAGATTTTTGTGAAAATAATAAAGAAAAAATACCTTCAGAAAAGGAACATCAAATAAAAAAATCTCTTATATTTCTTAAGAATAAAGCAAAAACATTAGAGGATATTTTCAATAATTCAAAATATTTACTTTTTGACAAAGTTCAGTTCAATAATGAAGATTTAAAATTAATAGATGCTACATCAAAAAAAATAATAGCTGATTTTGCTAATAGAATTAAAAATCTATCTAAATTTAACCGAGAGAATTTAGAACCATTGGTAAATGAATTGATTAAGTCTAATAATACAAATTTTAAAGGTGTTGGTCAGCCATTAAGAATTGCATTAACAGGATCAAAATATGGACCAGGTATTTATGATATAATTGTTTCTTTAGGAAAAGACGAGGTTCTCAAAAGATTAAGTAATAAGATATTTATTTAAGACTTTTGCGGCCTCCTCGCTTGAGGAGCTTGCAGGTCTAATTTGATCGAGTGTTTTTGAACATTCTTCTACTTGATTTTGTGCAAATTTTGGATTTTTAAGGAAGTATACAGTTGATTTATAAATTTCCTTAGCGTTACACTCATTTTGTAAAAGTTCTGGAATAACTTCCCTTTTATTTATTATATTTATAATATTAGCGAATCTAACTTTTACTAGAGACTTCATTATTAAGTAATTAATGTAATTAATCTTATAAATAATTATTGAAGGTACTTTTGCATTACAAATTTCTAAAGAAACAGTACCTGATTTTGACACAGCAAAAATTGAATTAAGCAGTACCTCAGATTTAATATCTTTATCTACTATAATATCACAATTATCTAAATTTGATTTTTCTAATTTTTCTGTAACAAAATTAATATTTTCTAACGTTAAATGAAATACAAAAATGAAATCCTTATATTTCTTGTTCATCAACTTTATAAATTTAATTAAAATAGGTAAAAGTACTTTTAGCTCTGACATTCTACTTCCTGGAAATATAGAAATTATTTTTTTTCCTCTAGAAATATGAGATATATCAACTTTAGACTCCTTTTTTTCTAATAAAGGATGTCCTACAAATGTATTGGGAATATTTTCTTTGTCAAAATATTTTCTTTCAAAACTAAATAATAATAAAAAGTGATCAATAAAATTTTTAAATTTTTTTACTCTTCCCTCCCTCCAAATCCATACTTGAGGCGCAACATAATGAATAGTTTTAATATTAGCATTAATTTTTTTAACTTTTTTTGCAACACGTAGAGTAAAATCAGGACTATCTACGCTAAATAATACATCGGGGTCAAACTTAATAATTTCTTTTACAGTAAGATCAATTTTTTTTTTTATTTTAAAAATATTTAATAAAACGCTTGTAAAGCCCATATAAGTTATTTGATCAATATTAAAAATTGAGTTTATGCCCAAACTTTTTAAATTTGATCCTCCAACTGATAAAAACTTAACATCATTATTTTGTTTTTGAATTTTCTCAATTACTGTTGATGCCAATTTATCTCCTGAAGCTTCCCCTGTTAAAATAAAGATTTTTTTCATTTAACTAATATAAACATCTTATTTTTAATGGCAAAGTTAATACATTTGTTTTTTTCTAGAAAAATATTTTGTTTATCTTTCAGTACTATTCCTTTAAGACCTGCTTTTTTACAATCTATAAAAGTATCTAAACCTATTGTAGGTAAATCAACTCTCATATCTTGTTTTTTCTTTGGATATTTTATCAATACACCTCTTTTAATTTTTGTTTTATTAATCTTTTTAATTAAATTTTTTGTACCTTTTGAAGTTTCTTTAAAAATTGAATTTTCCCTTACAATAATTGCTTGAACATGGTCAAAAGCATTAGTCTTTTTAAGAATATTTTCACCTTTCATGATGTCAGTTAAGTCATCTTGTGTGGGTTTGACTTTGGTATAGACACCTTTCTTTAATGATAGTTCTGGAGTAATAAATGTAGATTTAATTACCTTTATGTTTTCTAAAGCTAAAATATTTATTAATTCTTTTAAAATTGCAGCATCTCCTTTTTTGTAAGCTTTGATAATTCTTGGGAGATAATAAATTCCAGTCATATCAAGTTTTAATTTAGTCAAATTTGGTTTATCTATTTTACCTGCAAATATTACTTTATCACATTTCTTTACTCTCAATAATTTTAAAATTGAGCCAAACTTTCCTATACTAATTCTGTATGAATTTGGATTTTTTTTAAAAATATTATATTTTGATAAATCTAAGATTAGATATTTTTTTTTTCTTTTTTTTAATTTTTCTAAAATCAATTTTGGAAAATCTGTATCTCCAAAGAATAAACCTATCATTTTATTTAATTAACGGCGTACAAATTGGCCTTTTTTTATCATGATTAATAAAGTCTATTATTTCCATCACATAACTATTATTTTTAAGTTCTTCATTAAGTTTTGTTAAATTTTCATGTAATGCCTTTGTTTTAAAAATTTCCTTGTAAGCCTCTGAAAGGGATAATATTTCTTTATTTGATACTTTTTTTCTTCTTAAACCCACGAGATTTATTCCCTCAAGATAATTTCTATTACCAAAAGATAATCCGTAAGGTATCACATCCCTTGAAACTGCTGTCATGCCACCTATCATTGCCATTTTACCTATTCTGGTAAATTGTTGGATGCCACAATTTCCACCAATGATTACATCATCGGCTATTTCTGCATGCCCAGCTATAGCTGCGCAATTTGCAATAACAGTATTATTTCCTACTTTACAATCGTGTGCAATGTGAGCACCAATCATTATGAGATTGTCATTTCCTATTTTGGTAATACCACCACCGCCTTGTGTACCGATATTGATTGTTACATGTTCCCTTATAATATTGTTATTTCCAATTTCTAGTTTTGTATGCTCCCCACTATATTTCAAGTCTTGAGGGCTTGTTCCAATCGATGCGAACGGAAATATCCTCGTATTTTTTCCTATTATTGTGTTGCCTTGTAAAATAACATGAGATTGTATCTCTGATCCTTCTTTTATTTCAACATATGGACCTACAATACTATATGGTCCTATTACAACACTATCAGATATCTTGGCTTTTTTGTCTACTATCGCTTTTTCGTGTATCATTATTATAATCTTTTTTTATTTGTTGTCTTTAATAAATTCTTTTAAGTCTTTTGCTGGATATCCCATAACTCTACTGTTGTCTGGAATGTTTTTTATTACACCACTTCCTCCACCAATTTTAATATTATTTCCAATTTTGAGATGTCCAGAGATACCTGCTTGACCACCTATCATAACATTATCACCTAATACTGACGAACCTGCAAAACCAACTTGACCTGCTATTATACAATTGTCTCCAATTTTAACATTGTGGGCAACATGTATTTGATTATCAAGGTAAGTATTTTTGCCAATAACTGTATTTGAAATAGAACCTCTGTCTATTGTGGATCCACATCCAATTTCTGAATAATCATTAATTAAGACTATTCCTATTTGTGGAAATCTATAATTATTTCCATTTTTAGGAAAAAAACCAAATCCCTTTTTACCTATAACGCAATTATCTAATACTCTTATATTATTTTTTAAAATTGTATTTCTTATAATCGTATTTGATCCAATTGAGCAATTATCTCCAATCACAACATTTTTTTCAATTATGGTATTATGACCGATCAAACAGTTTTTTCCAATTTTTACATTAGAGCCAATAAGAACATTTTTTCCAAATTTTACTTTTTCTTTAAATCTTGTTTTGGAAATTTCTTTTACTGAATTATCAAAATCATCATTTACAGAGTCAGGATACAATATTTCAGTTACTTTCGCAGTACTTATTAAAACATTTTCTACAATAATTCTTTCACATTTGTGTGGCAAAAAATTCTGTAAATTTTTTGTTGTAATACAGGCCGTGGCTTTTGTATTAGATGCTTGAGCGTTATACTTGTTTGAGTGAAAAAAAGTTATATCTTTAGAGGAAGCGGAATTTAAATCTGCGATGTCGAAAATTTTTATTTTTTTAACATTGTTAATATTATTAATTCCTAAAATTTTAAAAATATCTTTTAAGTTTATAGGTCCAAAATTTTTAAAAAAGGGATTTGTCATTAATTGATTAATAACAAATACATGTAATTATTACCTATCAAGTTTTATTGCTAATTATTTCCTGTCGACAATTGTAGCAGACCAAATTGCATCAGCCATTTTTAAATCATTTACAAATGCGTCTCCTTTGTATTTCCATACTCTTCCGTGAGACCTAATAGCTTCAATCTTAAGCTCAAGTTTGCAATTTGGTATTACTGGATTTCTAAACCTAGCTTTTTCGACGTTCATCAAAAAAACTAATTTATTCTCATAGGTTGATTTATCTAAACCGTGGGCTGTAAGTGCTGCAGCAGCCTGGCCAAAAGCTTCAACAATTAGGACCCCCGGCATAACAGGTTGTCCAGGGAAGTGTCCTTGAACAAAAAAACTTTCTTTTGTTACATTTACAATTGCTCTACCGGAATGTAATTTTTTTATATCAACTAGTTGATCTAATAGTAACATTGGCTCTCTATGTGGCAATAATTGTTTTATTTGATCTTTTGTTAAGTTATTAGACATTCAATTAATCTACTTTAATACTTTTAATTTTTTGGTTTACTAGATCTAAAATTTCTGTGGTTATATCATCCTCTTTTGATCCCATCACAATGTGTTTTTTTTGAATAATTATCCTTATAGAATTTTCTTTAGAGTATGACTCTAATATTGGCGTAAGTTTCTTTATTAAATTAGTTGAAGCTCTAATTCGTGTTTGTGTAATATCGTTTGATGTTTTGTTTCTCTCCTTTTGGTAATTTGAAATATCCGCTCTTAAATCTTGAATTTTTTTTTTGAATTCTTCATCGCTTAGAATGTTTTTTTGTGATATTAATTTTTTCTCTTTTTCAAAAATATCTTTTTCTTTTTTTTTGAACTTAGATATTGATGTATCACGTTTTTTTTTGATTTTTATTATAATAGCTTTACCTGCAATAGACTCTTGCATTATTTTTTCTACATCTAAATAAACAATCTTTTCACTAGAATAGGAAGGTATTGAAATTATGAAAAATAATAAAATATAAATTATTTTTTTTTTCATAAATTTTAAAAAGTTGTGCCAATATTAAATTGAAAAGTTTGGGTTTTGTCGGTGTCGACTTTTGATATTGGCCTAGCTAATGTAAAAGTGAAAGGTCCAATAGGTGAAAACCATTCAAGGCCAACCCCTGTTGAGCTCCGAATTTGACTAGAGTCTCCTACTGAGTTAGAATAATCAACACCCCAAACACTACCTGCGTCAACGAAATAATTGAAATCCATACTTTGAAAACTTGGAAATAGAAATGGTAAATTTGTTTGAAAGTTTAAAGATGCAGCATAGTTTCCGCCAATATAATCGTTATCGTCAACTGGACCAATTTTACCAGACTCAAAACCTCTTAATCTTTTTCTTGGTAAGTTTACTCTTTCAGATAATCTAACATCATCCGTAAGTCCTGTAACTGCCCTTAAATATAATCCTAGACTAGCTGTTACATCGTTATAGGAATGAAATGTATCAAATTGATAACCATTAAGTAAAGTGTCACTTTCAGATATTAATGGAATTTTTTGGGTAAATTTAGATTGAAAACCATCAGAGGTTTGAAATCTTTGATTTCTTTTATCTAGGTCAAAGGTATAACCAACTTCAGTTGTAAAATATGTACCTTCTTGTTTTTTTAAATTAGTACTTGCCGAGGAACTTGTAGTTAAATTCTCATAAGTTGTTCTAAAAGTTGGTGAAAAGAAAAAGTCATCATATTGTTCAAAGGATGTTCCTAAAGAAAAACCTGTGTTAGTTGATTTATAACCAGAGTCTGTCATTTTGTCTGTATCTGTCACAAATAAATCTGTAGATAAAGATTTATCTGAATAATTAAAATTTGGGTTAATGACTGTAAAATTACCTCTTATACGTTGCTGACTAACTCTTAAACCTGTGGACAGTTTAACACCTTTACCTAAAAAATTATTTTCTGCGACTGAAAATTGTGCTGTACCACCTTCAGAACCAATTCCTGCTCCTACAAGTATTTCACCTGTCGCTTTCTCTTCGACGGTTATATCTATATTTTTCAAGTTTTCATCTGGAGTGTCTTTGATTTCACTTTTTACTTCTTGAAATATATTTTTGGCTTTTAAGTTGTTAATAGATTTTGCATGAAGTAATTTATTGAATGGGTCTCCCTCATCTACCTCTAACATATCTCTTATAACTCTTTCTTCAGTAATATTATTCCCTATAACATTAATTCGTTTAACATAGAATTTTTCACTTTCTTTTACTTCAAAAGTTATATCTAATTTATCGTCTTCTATTATTTTAGTTTCAATAGATGCATCCAAGAAATCATACAGTCTGGAGATTGAAATTTGATCTATTTGCTTAACAACCTTATTTAATTTATTTAGAGAATATCTTTCGTCTTTCAATTCATTTAAAATCTTTTTTACATCGATAAAATCATTTTCATCAAAATCATCTGGTAAAACTAGTTTTGTATCTCGTATGGTATAAATATTTCCTGCATCAATATTATAAATTAAATTAAAATGATTATCGTTAAAAACAGCTGATGAATTTTTAATTTTTACATTATAAAAACCTTTGTTTAAATAAAATTTTTCTAGTAATCTCAGGTCAAGGTCAATTTGATTAGGATTTAAATACTTTTTATTCGAAATAAACTTCCAAAACTTGCTTTCCTCACTAACTATAATATTTTTTAATTTTCTATCTTTATAGTATCTATTTCCTGTAAAAATGATGTTCTTTATTAAGGCTTTATCACCCAACTCTATATCATAAATTAAATCTACTGTTTCATTGTCATTATTTTTAATAGATACATTTACTTTGCTGAAGTAAAAACCAGAATTATTTAACGAATTTTCGATTTTTTTTATATCTTGTTTTGCTAAAAAATTTACATAAGGGCTTTTTTCTCTTATACTTAAATTTTTAATTATCGCTTTTTTTGTTTTTTGAGCCGGTATACCATTTAATACAATCTGTTGAACAATTTTTCTTTCCTGAACGTCTACAATTAAAATATTACCCTCAATATTAAAATTGATATCAGAGAAGAAATTTGTACTATACAAATCTAATAAAATTTTGTTTAATTCTTCCTCTGAGTAATCTTTACCCAATTTAATACCGCCGAAAGTTATAATTGTTTCTTTTGTAATACGGTTATTGTTTTTTACTTGCACCTCATTTATTACGTCAGCAAAAGCATTGATGATTGTAAATTTGAAAATTAGCAAAATTAAAAATAAGTGTTTCATTTTTTTTTGGATATTACACTTAAAGTTTTTGTTTTCAATCTCACAAACTCATTTAATTTTTCAATTTGAGCTAAATTTTTTGGTTTTTGGCGCTTAAATTTTGATAAAAATGGTAAATTTATCAAATGCCAAATATTTGACGATATTTCCGAAAATTTAATTTT
>CABXSF010000018.1 GCA_902514805.1 uncultured Pelagibacteraceae bacterium
ATCTATTTCCGGTAAAGAGTGGAAAGAATACAAAATACCTAAACGTTTAATCGATAAATATTCAAGCGATTTTGATATTTCAGATAATTTATCTAAATTCTATTTATCACGCAATTTCAATAAAGAAGATATTTTGATTAAAGAAATTAGTAATTATAATCTAAATATCTTTTCTAAGAATAAAGACTTTTTATCTGCATCTGAAATGATAGTTGATATCATAAAGAATAAACGAAAATCTTTAATATTTGGTGATTATGATGTAGATGGAATTTCTTCAATAACAATTTTATCAAGCTTCTTTAAATATTTAAATCATCCATTCAAATATGTAATTCCGGATAGATTTATAGATGGTTACGGTCCAAACATTAGATTAATAGAGCAAAATTTAGATAAAGAAACAGATAATGTAATTTTTTTAGATTGTGGATCAAATTCTCATAATGTTATTAATCACTTAAAAACTAAAAAAATTAAAACCATCATAATAGACCATCACATAATAAATAATTTAGATATACCAAAATCGGATATACTTATAAATCCCGTAAAGAATAATCAAAAAAAAATTGATATTAATGTTTGTGCAGCAACTTTAACTTTTTTCTTAATAGATATAATAAATAAAAAATTGAACTCTAAATTTAAGTTATACGATTATTTAATTTATTGTTTAATATCCACTATTTGTGATGTAATGCCCTTAAAGGGTTTTAATAGAAAAATATTAACAATTGGTTTTAAAAACTTAATAATTAAAAATAAGGGGTTAAAAAAACTAATTAACAATAATGTAAAAAAAAAGATAACCTACCAAGATATTGGATTTAATATTGGACCATTAATAAATTCTTCTGGAAGAATTGCCAAAGCTAATGATGTAATTGAATTATTTTTTTCCCAAAATGATTACAAAATTGATAAGATATTAAATAAGATTAATACTCATAATGTAAAAAGAAAAAAAATCGAACAAGAGAATTTGGACTTAATAGATTTTAAAAAATATTATGGTAAAAATATAATATTTATTTATAATAAAAAATTTCACGAAGGTGTAATAGGTATAGTTGCAGCAAAATTATCAAAGATATTCAACAAACCTTGTTTTATAATGACCGAGTCTCATGACTTATTAAAATGCTCAATAAGATCAGCAAATAATGTGAAAATTAACAAGACTATAAATAAACTTATTGATAATAAATTGATAATCTCTGGAGGTGGCCACGATGAAGCCGGAGGCTTTTCCGCCAAAAAAGGACATCTACCTGATATAGAAGAATTTTTAGAAAATGAATATAGAACTCTTAAAACAATAAGGTATTCATATTTTGATGCTTTTGCAATTTTCCCAAAAAAGAATAGTTCTATAGTTAATGACTTAAAATCTTTAGAGCCATTTGGAAAGGATAATCCTGAACCTATTTTCTATTTTAAAAATATAAAATCAATTAAATCTAAAATTATTAATAAAAGACATGTTTGGAATATTTTAAAAAATAAAAGCGGAAGGTCTATTAAAAGTCTTAGTTTTGACTGCGTCAATTCTGAATTAGGTAATTATTTATTAAACTTTAAAAAAGAATTTGATTTAATTGCTTGTATAGTTGAAAATAATTGGAATAACAAAAAAAATTTGGAATTAAGAGTAATTGATATAATTCTAAAGACTTAATAACTTGATTAATTTTTTTTTTTACTCTAAAAGAATGAAATTTGGTCCCTTCGTCTATCGGTTAGGACACATGGTTTTCATCCATGAAAGAGGGGTTCGATTCCCCTAGGGACCGCCATAATGAAATATTTTGTGTATTTATTAATATCAAAGAAATACGGTAAGTTTTTTTCTTATGTTGGGATTACAAATAACCTCAAAAAAAGGATTAATCTCCATAATTCTTCTAGAGGTGCTAAATACACAAGGGGAAAAAAATGGTATTTAGCTTATAAAAAATCTTACAATTCCAAATCAAAAGCCTTAAAAGAAGAATATCGTCTCAAAAATGACAAAAAAAAAAGGGAAATAATTAAATTAACCTTTAATTTAAAAAATGAAAATTTCAATTCTTTTACCTTATAAGGAAAATTTTTCTCCTTTATATCCAGGAGCAGTCTCATTGTTTATTAACTCTATGAATAAATTAAGCATTTATAAAGGCAACATTACAGTTTACGGCTCTACAGATTTAAATGAAAAATTCTCTGATAATTATATAAATATTGAATTAAAAAGAAGTTTTTTGAAAAGTCAGACGCGCGACTATGTTAATAAGTTTGTTCATTTACATAAAAACCAAAATACAGATATTATTGAAATACATAATAGGCCAAACTACATTGAATTTCTAAATTCTTTAAATACGAAAAAAGTTTTATATTTTCATAACGACCCTATATCGATGATTGGTTCAAAAACACCGACAGAAAGAAAAGAATTATTAAGAAACTGTGCAAAAATTATATTTAATAGCGAGTGGTCCAAAAAACAATTTTTGAAAAAACTTGATAAATTTTATCATAAATCAGAAAAATTAGAGGTAATTCATCAATCAATAAATAAAGATGAAGTAAATATTAAAAAAAAAGAAAAATTAATTACTTTTGTTGGAAAACTAAATTCGGCTAAAGGATATGATTTGTTTGGAAAATCGATATTAAAAATATTAGATAAGCACAAAGATTGGAAATCAATTGTCATAGGTGACGAACCAAGAGAAAAACTGATATTTAAACATAAGAATTTAAAAGTTCTAGGTTTTCAAAATCATTCAAAAGTTTTAAATGTCTTTAAGAAAACAAGTATAGCTGTTGCATGTTCAAGATGGGAAGAGCCCTTTGGCAGAACAAGTTTAGAAGCATCAAGTCGAGGTTGTGCGGTCATTGTATCAAACAGGGGGGGTCTACCTGAGACAATTACAAACGGTATTATTGTGAGAAATTTAAATGTTAAAAATTTATATAATGCCTTAAACAAACTTATAAATAACAAAAAACAAAGACTTAACCTTCAAAAATCATCATTAAAGAACTTTTATTTAACAGATGAATTCATTAGTAAAAAAATAGATAATTACAGAAAAAAAATTGTAAACTTAAAATTAACCTTGAATGGATCTTTAAAACTTAAAAAACTAAAAATTTTGCATGTTACAAACTTTAATGAAAGACATAATGGAAGATTGTTTTATAATACCGGTAAAAGAATTAATAATGGTCTTATTAGGTTAAATCATAGTGTTTTAGAATTTAGTGACAGAGATATTGTAAGTTATTATAGAAGTTTAAATGATATTAATGGTTCAAAAAGGTTAAATAATAAATTAATTGAAGTAATAAGCAATTACGTACCTGATATAATTATTCTTGGTCACGCTGACTTAATCAAAAAAGAAACGTTAAGTTTTATTAAAAAAAACTATCCAAATATTAAAATAGCTCAGTGGTTTTTAGATAGGATGGATACTCAGTGGTTGAGTAATAAAAAAAGATTTTTAGATAAGATAGATATGATGGATGCTAGTTTTTGCACAACAGAACCAAGATCTCTAAATATACCTTCCAAATATGAAGTACATTATATACCAAATCCGGTAGATGAGTCTTTTGAAAAGTTAGAGAATTATAAAAGTAAAAATTTCAATAATGACGTTTTTTTCGCAATGAGTCATGGTGTTCATAGAGGAGTGTTAAAAAAAGGTAAATTTGACCAAAGAGAAAATTTTATTAATAAATTAATCTCGGTTACCCCAAATGTAAGGTTTGATTTATATGGAATGAATGGTGTTCAACCAGTTTGGGCTGATAATTATCTATTAGCTATTTCCCAATCCAAAATTGGACTTAATCTAAGTCAAGGAAAACCTGCAGAACTGTATTCTAGTGATAGATTCGCCCAATTAATTGGCAATGGATTGCTTGTAATGGTAGATGAAAAAACGAAAATTGGAAATTTTTTTAGTAAAGACGAAATTGTTCTTTATAAAAACATTAAAGATTTATCAGCAAAAATCATAAAATTTAGTAACGACAACAAATTAAGATGCAAAATTGCAAAAAAAGGAAGAGATAAATACTTTAAATACTTTAATTCAACTGTAGTAGCTGATTTTATCATTAACAAAACTTTTGGGTCTAAAAAAAAATTTTATTGGGAAAACGTTTAAATGTTTTCAATAATTATACCAACATTAAATAACCTAGAATATTTAAGATTATGCATAAAAAGTTTAAGAAACAACTCGAGTTATAGTCATCAAATTATTCCTCATGTTAATATTGGTGAAGATGGTACTGCAAATTTTTTGGAAAAAGAAAATATAGAATATACATTTACAAAATATAATGCTGGAATTTGTGAGGGAATGAATATGGCTTCAAAAAAAGCAAAAAATGATTTTATCTTATATGCCCATGATGATTTTTATTTTTGTCCTAAGTGGGATCTCACATTAAAAAATGAAATTGATAAAATAGGTCATAAAAAGTTTTATTTATCCGGTATAATGATGAATAATGGTCCACTAAAATTTGATTGTGGAAACTCTTTAGAAAATTTTAACGAAAGTAAATTATTAGATAATTATCAAAGTATAAATCATTATGACTTTCAAGGTTCTACTTGGGCTCCTCATTTAATACATAAAACTTTATGGAATAAAATTGGTGGTTTTAGCGAAGAATATTATCCAGGTACAGGATCTGATCCAGATTTAAATATGAAACTTTGGAAAGAGGGTGTTAGAATATTTAAAGGTGTAAACAATTGTAAGGTTTATCATTTTGGATCTATAGTTACGAGAAACTACAAAAATCACCCTAGAATTAAAACAGAGACAGGAAGCAAAGGTGCAAAAATTTTTATATTAAAGTGGGGAATATCAATAAATTTTTTTAAGAGGTTTTATTTAAGATCTGACACGAAATATACAGGAGAGCTTAATAATCCTAAAATGGGAATAGCATATCTAATAAATTTATTTTTATGTAAATTAAATTATATATATATAAGATTCATTTATAATAAATTTAACAAAATAGAACTTTAGTAAGATGATATATATTTCACACAGAGGTTATATAAACGGTATAGACGAAAAGCTTGAGAATAATCCAGATAATATAAGAAATCTTTTAAAGAAGAATATACATGTAGAAGTTGATGTTAGATATCACAATAATAATTTTTACTTAGGACATGATGAGCCAAAATATAAAATCAGTAATGATTTTTTAGAACATAAAAATCTTTGGTGTCATGCTAAAGATTTCAAAACATTAGATCAAATAAGAAATGTTGAATGCCATTACTTTTGGCATCAAGAAGACGATTATACATTAACAAATAAAGGTTTTGTTTGGGTATATCCTGGTAAACCACTTATTAAAAATTGTATTGCTGTACTTCCAGAAAAATATAAACAAGATTTGTCTATATGTTATGGAATTTGTACAGATAATATTAAAAAATATTTTAAAGATTTATGAAAATTAAAGGACTAATTTTTGATTTAGACGGTGTTTTAGTTGATACAAAGAAAATACATTTTGATGCGTTAAATGTCGCTCTTAAATCTATAAAGTTTGATCAGATTTCATTTAAAGATCATCTAAATATTTATGATGGATTGCCTACGTTGGAAAAACTTAAGATTTTAGGAAAAAAAAAAGGTTTAAACAAAAAGTTTTTTCCAAAAATTCAAAAAATAAAACAAATCGAAACACAAAAACTTTTAAATAATAATTTAAAATATAATCCTAAAATTTTTAAGCTATTTTCAAAATTATCAAAAAAATATAAAATATGTATAGCAACCAACGCAGTTAATAAAACTCTTCAAGTATGTTTAAAGAAATTAAGAATTAAAAAATTTATTTTTTCATCATTTTCTAATCAGGATGTGATTAACAATAAGCCACATCCTGAAATCTATTTAAAGTGTCTTATTGAAATTGGTTGCAAACCTAATGAAACTCTCATCTTTGAAGACTCTTCTCATGGTGTTATGGCCGCTCAAGACTCAGGTTGTCATTTATTTACGGTAAAAAATTTATCAGATATAAGTTATAATAAAATACTAAATTTTATGAAAAATCTTGAAAAAGATAAAAAACAAACTAATAATTCAAATTATTGGTCTGACCCAAATTTAAACATCTTAATACCAATGGCAGGTGCTGGTAGTAGATTTAAAGAAGCTGGTTATATTTTCCCAAAGCCTCTTATTGAAATAGATAATAAACCTATGATTCAATGGGTGATAGAAAGTCTTAATTTAGAGGGCAACTTTATTTTTATAGTCCAAAAAGAGCATCAAGAAAAATACAATATTAATAGTGTTTTAAAAATATTAAAACCTAATTGTAAAATTATAGAATTAGATCATATTACTGAAGGTGCAGCCTGCACAACTTTACTTGCAAAAGAATTTATTAATACCAGTAATCCTTTAATTATAGCTAATTCGGACCAATATATTAAGTGGGACAGTATCAAGTCAATGTATAACTATAATCAAAAAAAAATCGATGGTAGTATTCTTACATTCGAAGCAATCCACCCTAAATGGTCATATGCAAAAACTGATAATAATAATTTTGTAATAGAGGTTGCAGAAAAAAAAGTAATTTCTAAAAATGCTACTGTAGGTGTGTATTATTGGAAAAAGGGGAGCGATTATGTAAACTATGCCGAGACTATGATTAAAAAGAATATACGAGTAAATAACGAATTTTATGTGTGTCCAGTTTACAATGAAGCTATAGGTGAGGGGAAAAAAATAGTGATTGATAAAGTCTCAGAGATGCATGGATTAGGAACTCCTGACGATTTAAAGAACTTTATTACCAAAAAAAATTTAGTTAATTAATTCCATGAATTCAAAAAAGTTATTTGTAATAGCATGCTATTATGATGGGTCTAATAGCTCTATTTTTGAATGTATAGACTCTATTCAAAAATATTACAAATCACCACAAATTGCTGTAATTGATAGTAATTCACCTGATAAATCTTATTTTAAAAAATTAGAGGAAAAAGGGGTAATTGTTTATAATGCAAAAAATAAGAATTATGACACTGGAGCTTATTGGTATGCATACAATAAGTTTAAAAAAGCAAATTTTTTTTATTTTCTTCAAGACTCTGTCATATTTAAAAAAAACCTTTCTAAATATGAAAAAAACGATCTTACCACTTTTAGATACTTTCTGTCTTTAAGCAGAATTGGTGGGCGAAAACTTGAAAAAACGAGAAAGAATATTCAAAACAGAATTCATGATTTATTAACTAGAAAAAAAAGGTACAAAAATCATGATATTTATGGATTTGATTTTAAAAAACAGATTGAATGGTGCAAACTAAAATTAAATAAAACGGATTATTTTATGCCTAAAGTTTGGCTTAGTGTCTTTGGTCCAATATTTATGTGTAAGAAAATAGTTATGAAAAAACTGTATAAAAAAAATTTTAATAAGATTCTTCCAACAAATAAACTTGAACAAATGTGTATGGAAAGGTTATTCGGTATTGCTTTTCAACAAGAAGGCTATGATGCTTCAAATTCAATTCAAGGAGAACATTTTACTACTCCTTTTGAAACTTCAAATTTTCAAAAAAAGTTCTTCAAACGAAAGTAATTTCAGGGTCTCTTGATAGACTTTAAGCCTTTGATTGCTGATAATATACCATTTAACCTTACTTTATAATGTTCTTCTCTTTTGATATTTTTTAATATTTTATAAAAGAATAATTTAATTATTGTTCTTATCATAATTGGTACAAAAACAATTAAACTATAAAGATAACCTTTATTTTTTTTAACAAAATAAAATTTTGACCAAATAAAATGCCATGCATATAAGTTTTTAAGTTTTTCAATATCTTCCTTGCTTGATGTTTCAACAGATGTTCCAATCTCATGATATACTTTTTGAGAGTTTACTTGGTAAATTTTAAAGTTATTATTATTTGATCTATAGCAATAATCAGTTTCTTCAAAATATAGAAAGAAATTTTCATCAAATCCTTTATTTTTATCAAATACCTCACTACAAAAGAACATAGCAGATCCACTTATTGATTCAATCTGCCCGAATTTTTCGTTTATATTTGATTGCTTATGTGATTTCTCACTTACATTTTCAAATCTAGGGCCTAATGCTCCAAAATTATTATTCAATTCCTTTGCTGATTCATAAAAAACATTTATTAAATTATCGTCAATTTTTTGCATATCAGGATTTAAAACAAAAAAGTATTTTGTTGTTACATATGTTCTTGCTAAATTAATTGCACTGCCATAACCATTATTTTCAGAAAATATAATTTCTATATTTTTATGAACATCAGAAAGTTCATTTCCTATTGATTTGTCGTAGGAATTTTCAACTATTATTATCTTAAAATTGTTTGATATTCTTTTTATTAAATTAAAAACTTTTTTTTTACTTCTATGAGATATTATAACAACTGTAACTTCTTTATATGAATTATTCATTTATAAATATTTATTTATATCTTAATTTTGTTCAGCGCATTATTCTTAAATATGTTAGCTTCTCTAATATATCTTCTTACCATTTGCGTTGTTTTATGTCCTGTCATAGCCATTATACTTCTTTCATCAGCACCGGATTCTGCTGCTACAGTAGCAAATCCCGCTCTTAGACTGTGACCTGCAAAGTTTTTATTTTCTATACCTGCTAAGTTCAAATATTCTTTCATTAACAATACTACAGATTGATCTGTTAATCTCTTTTCTGTTAATGACGAACCTTTAGAAAATCTTCTAAAAATAGGTCCAGACTTAATCTTTGAAACTTCTAACCATCTCTTAAGACTAGTAACTGGACAATAAATTTCATTTGAGAAATAGGGCAGGCCTTTTATCATTCCCTCCCCAAATTGATCTGTTTTTGATCTTTTGATAGTTATTTTAAGGCCTTCAGGGACAAACTCTAAGTCCTCATGATCTATTGAAATTAGCTCAGTTCTTCTGAAACCACCACCAAACCCGATAAGTATTATTGATCTGTCTCTTAACTTTTTGATTTCCTCGCACTTTTGTTCATCTATTACATTAATTATAGATTTTAAATGATTGATTAATATAGGTTTTTTACCTCTTTGAATACTTCCCTTTACCCTTTTTATACCTAACAAGTTCTCTGTAATAATTGGATGTTTTGTATCTAGGTAATGTCCTTTTAGCTTATGAACCATGCTAATTGATACCAATCTTCTTCTTATAGTACTTATTTTTGAATTTTTTGAAAGATGGGTAAGGTAGATAGATACAATTTTCGGCTCTGATGGTAATGAAGTCAGTCCATGCTTAGCACAAAAAGCTCCGAAGTCTTTAAAATCGGATTTATAAGCCCTTAATGTATTATTAGCTTTAGAACTTTTAAGATTATTTAAAGTAGCTTCATGAAGCGATTTTAGATCTGTAGTTAGTTTATTCATTATTACTATTGATAACAATTAATTATCATTAGTAATAATATAAGTCATTTAAGATGTCAAGTAAATAAGTTAATTTGTTTTTATGTTAAAATATATAATTTTAGCTTTAGCTTTTATTGGAATAGTTTTTTTTGTGCTGTTTAAATTTGAAAAATTGGATAAGCCTGAGAAAAAGAAATCTATATATATTTTGATAGCAGTATTAATTTTAAGCTTAGCTGGAATTGTTTCATTATTGTACTTTTAGAGTTATTAACGTTATTCACACCTATCCTGTTTAATCGCTTAAAAAGTGATACATTCAACCTAAGTAGTTTGTTATTATGAAATGAATTAAGGGGCAACCCTTAACTGGCCGACTGGGGAAAGGCCGAGAGGACCAAGCCCAGGGGGCAGAAAGTCTTACGGAGTAGCGCTAAAATCGTAGGGCGGAAGGCATGGCGGTAGCGCATACAACGACGTGCCAAAACTACTGTTCTTTGCACCGTAAAAAGTGCAAGGAAACAGGGGTTTTTCTTCATGAAAGGCACTAAATTTCAATTACAAGTATGGAATTATCTTAAAAAGATACCTAAAGGAACTGTAAAAACATATAAACAAGTAGCTATAGCAATAAAAAAGCCAAAATCAGCTCGTGCGGTTGCTAATGCCTGTGCTAAGAACCCTTATGCTCCAAATATACCTTGTCATCGGGTTATTAGGTCTGATGGAGGCCTTGGAGGTTATTCTGGAAGAGGTGGAGTTGATCAAAAATTGAAATTGCTGAGGTCAGAAAAGGTTGATATTTAGGGCTTTTTTTCAATTAAAAACCCAATAAAATCAACGTTTTTTTAATATTTAGTCTATAAATTGATATTATTTATAAATTCAACGATCAGTTGCACCATTCTGAGGACAATTCTTAAAATTGACCCCTCTATGGCCGTCTAAATAGCATATTCAATATCTGCATTGGTCTAAAATTATTGAATAAAAATAGTTTTAGACACCCCCTTTTTTTTGATTTTTCACAGTTTTTGAACTAATATTAATGGCTATTTTAAAGGTTTTTTCATTTTTATCATTAATTTAAGGTTTTTTGTTAGTTTTTTTATCAAAAATAATTTTTTAAAGTTACTAATAATATTCAATAATAACAATAGTTTACAATAATATATGAAAGTATTACTTTACTAATTAGTAAACTTATATTACCTATTTATTTAAGTCTTTTAACGATGTTCTCCCGCCTTGATATATAGATACCACTAAGAATAATAATAAATAAACCAAGGAAAGTCCATTTATCTGGGAAATCACTAAAGAAGTAGTATCCTATTATAATATTTGTAACTATCTCAAAGTAACTAAATGGAGCTAATTTCGAAGCATCTGCATATTTAAGAGACAATATAATAAATAGATGACCTACACATGCAAATATTCCAATAGCTGCCATCATAGACCATTGATTTAAGGTAGGTTTAATCCAAACGAAAGGCATAACAAATGAGATTATTATGGCCCCTACTACACCAGTTAATAATAAAGTTAATAATGGATTATCAGATGAACTTAGTTTTCGTGTAATTATTAAATAAAAACCATACATAACCCCAGTTCCTAAAGCTGCTAAACTTGCTAAGTTTATTTCTACAAATCCTGGTCTAATTACTACCATTGATCCAATAAAACCAATTATAACTGCAGACCATCTTCTAAAACCTACTTTCTCACCTAAAAAAATTGGAGAAAATGCTGTAACAATTAAAGGTGCAATGAAAGCTAATGTAAGAGCCTTTGCTAAAGAAATTATTGAAATTGAATAAAAAAAACAAACATTTGCAGTTAATAAAATTAAACCTCTAATAAGTTGTAGTTTAGGTTTGTCAGTCCAAACAAGGTTTTTTCTAAAAAAGAAAAACATTATTGGTAATGTAAATGCTACTGTGAAGAAGTATCGTGCCCAAGTAATTTGTAAAACTGGAAGATCAGAACTGAGAAATTTTGCAAAACCATCCATTATGGGGAGCATTACCCACGCTAATAGATTAAAAATAATAGCTTTCATTTATATTTAAATTAATTGAAATATTTTAAAGCAAAGAATACTACAATCGGAATAGTTATAAATGACATTAAAGTTGATGTAACAATTGTACTTGCAATACTATCAACAATTTTTTTGGGAGAATACATGCTTCCAACTAAATAGTTTAATATAGCACTTGGCATTGCACTTTGTATTAAAAGTACACCTGCTGGAAATCCTGAAAGATCAAAATAATAAATAACAGTAAAGCCTATAATGGGGCCTATTATAACTCTTAAAAACGAGAATATAATTGAGTCTCGAAAAGAAAATTTAAACCTCGTTAATGCAATACCCAAAGACATCAATACCAAAAAAATAGTTGCATAAGTGAGAAGAAAAGTTGTGTTTTCAAGAAATAAAGGTGTTTTGATATCAAAGTATAGAAAAAAAACAGAGACTATAATTGCGTATACAGGTGGACTTTTAATAAGAATATCAAATGAAAATTTTTTTTTAGCTAAAAAAACACCCAAAGTGAAGTGGAATAGAATAATTACAGAAGCAACAGCTGATGCTACTCCTAAACCTTCAGTTCCATAAGCAAATAGGCAAATTGGGACACCCATATTCCCAGTATTTGGAAGAATTAATGGTGGAAGCTCCATACTAAGATCTTTTTTAAGAAAGAAAAGCATTATAAGCCCAACTATTGCAAAACCACCAATCATTAAAATAGCATATGCAAAGTAATGAATAAAAATACTTAGAGTTATACCTGTTGTTGTAACAGTATAAAAAATCATTGCTGGAGTACCAATATTTCCGGCAAAATTTGTTATAAAATTAGTGTCAAATTTTGGATTTTTTTTACCTAAATAGTAGCCAATACCTATGACAAAAAAAACTGGAAAAATAACTTCAAATATCTTTATGTATATTTCCATTACTAAAAAAGCCTTAATAAAATAGGTTTTTTAAGCACATTTTTGTTTTTTTGTAATGATCTTAGACATTTATCTGAATTTACTTGTTTAGTTGCATGTGTAATAATAACTATAGAAGCAGTTTTGTTTTTGTTATTTGGTATTTGTATTAATCTTTGAATAGAAATTTTATTATTAGCTAAGTTTTTTGTGATTTGAGATAATACACCTTGTTTGTCTTTTACCTCAAATCGAATATACAAAGAATTTTCATAATTCTTGAGATCATAACTTTTAATTTTATTCCGTTTTGCATTTGGAATTCCAAAAGGATATTTAATATTTCCTCTCAAAATTGACATTAAATCTGACATTAGTGCCGATGATGTAGGTTCAGGCCCTGCTCCTTCACCTTGTAAAACACTCTCCCCTACTGGTTTTCCTTCTAATATTACTGCGTTCATTACACCGCCTACATTTCCAATATATGTATTCTTTTTGACCAAACACGGGTGAACCCTTTCAAAAAGCTTATTATTGATGATTTCTGTAATCCCTAATAATTTTATTCTAAGATTTAATTGATCTGCAATTTCAAAATCCTTTGGTTCGACATTTTCTATTCCTTCCATCAAAGAAACTGAATTCGACAAACGTTTATTAAATGCTAAAGCAGATAGAATTTTAACTTTAGCAAGTGCGTCATACCCATTTAAATCTAATTTTGGATTACCTGGTTCTGCATAGCCCAATTTTTGGGCTTTTGTTAGGACATTTTTAAAATCATCTTTTGTTTTTTCCATCTCAGATAATATGTAATTACATGTTCCGTTCAATATTCCATAAACTTTTGTAATGTGATTGGTTGCTAAACTGTCTTTAATTGTTCTTAAAATTGGAATACCACCTCCAACTGATGCTTCAAACTCCAAATTTACTCTTTTACTTTCAGCAATGGAGGAAAGTTTGTCGCCATGTTTTGATATTAAGGCTTTGTTGGGTGTTATAACATGAATTTTCCTATTTAAAGCAAACTCAACACATCTCTTTGACATTCCATCTGATAATCCAATGCATTCAAACAAAATATCAATTTGTTTACTCTTAAGCATTTTAATTGGATCTTTAAAAAAGATTTTTTTATTTATTGGGTATCTTCTTTTTTTATTCTTATTTCTTGCTGATAAACCAACTATTTTTATTTTTTTTCCTGTTAAAAGCTGAATAGTTTTTTGATTTCTTTTAAGTTCATT
>CABXSF010000019.1 GCA_902514805.1 uncultured Pelagibacteraceae bacterium
TATAAGTATGATTTCCATGCAAAATATTACAACCAAACCTTAAGGCCTCTAATGGGTTTTGTCCTCCTCTTCTAACTAAAGAACCACCTAGGAAAACCACATGACTTATTTTGTAAAATGATTTACTTTCCCCGTAACTGTCAACTATATAAATTTCATAGTTGTTTAATTCTTTTACATTTTCACTATGTCTTGTAAACTTTAAGTTTTTTTCCTCTAACATCTGTGCAATTTCATCAGTTCTTTCAATATGTCTCGGAATGATAATTGTCATTAAATTAGGAATCTTTTTTTTACATCTAATATGTAAATCAGCAAAAATTTCTTCTTCATTTTTGTGAGTGCTAGCAGAACATAAAATTGTTTTATTTTTAAAGTATTTCCCATTTACCTCTTTCAACTTGTCTTTATTCGTGCTGATAAATTTAAGATTTCCTAAAAATTTAAGTTTTTTAATACCTAATTTTTTAAAATATAAAAATGTCTCCTTATTTTGAGGAAAAATATAATCAAATTTCTCAAAGATATTTTTGCCAAAGAATTTTATAGAAGACCATCTTTTAAAAGATTTTTGACTCATTCTGGCATTAATCAAAACAGTTTTGATTTTTCTCTCCTTTAATTCAGAGATCATTGCAGGCCAGATTTCAGATTCTACAAAAATCACGGAAGATGGTCTCCAATAATTTAGAAAATTATTTATTATATAAATATTATCCAAAGGATAAAACTGGTGTAAGGCTTTTTTAAAGCTATATTTTTCAAATATTTTTGATGAGCTTAATGTTGAAGTTGTTATTAAAATTTGTTTTATTTTTTTTATTTTTTCAAACTCTTGAACCAATGGAACAATGCTTAAAAACTCGCCAACACTTGAGCAATGAAACCAAATTAGTTTGCCCTCCTTTCTTTTTTCCTTATTAATTGAGAATTTCTCTAAGAATCTTTTAGGATTTTCTTTTTTTTTGAATATTCTGTATGTAATTATTAATGGAGAAAATATGATAACAATATATACTAAGAAATTATAGATTATTCTCATTAATGCTTTTGGATTTGTTTTTCGTAAAAATTCTTATAAGTTTCAGAATTATTTATTAAATCCTCATGTTTTCCTTCACCTATAACTTTACCACTATCAATTACATATATTTTGTCTGAATTTAATATTGTCGAAAGTCTATGTGCTATTACAAGTGTAGTTCTGTCTTTGGTTAGAAAACTAATAGCATCTTGAATTTTTTTCTCGGTTTCAGCATCCAATGAAGATGTTGCTTCATCAAGTAAAATAATTTTACTTTTCTTTAAAATTGCTCTTGCTATTGAAATTCTTTGTTTCTCTCCCCCAGAAAGTCTCACACCATTTTCGCCGATTAAAGTGCTCATTTTTTTTGGTAAAGTATCAATAAATTCTAATGAATATGATAGTTTGGCTGCCTCATTAACTTCCTCATCTGTGGCATCCAAGTTTGCGTATTTTATATTGTTAAGGACAGTATCATCGAAAAGAGTTGTCTCTTGACTTACAAGTGAAATATTTTTTCGCAAAGATGAAAGTTTTTTTGTATAAATTGATTGATTATCAATTTTTATATCTCCATCTGTAGGGTCATAAAATCTTGGTATTAAATTTAATATTGTAGACTTTCCAGCGCCACTTAAACCAACTAATGATGTCATCTTACCACCAGAGATATTCAAATTAATGTTTTTAAGAACAACTTTTGTTTCTTCACCATAATTAAAGCTTATGTTGGAAAATTCAATTCTTCCATCTTTTAAATAAATGTTATCTAATTTTTTATCTTCAAAAATTTTTTCTTTTAGATCAATAATCGGCAATATCCTTTTCGCACTAGCTAAGCCTTGATTAATAGTTATATTAAGTGTCGCAAGGGATCTAACCGGTTGATAGGCAAGCATCATTGCTGCTAAAAATGAAAAAAAATTATTAATACCTAGTTCATCTTGAATAATTAAATTTCCGGAATAATATATAAGTATTGCAATCATAAAACCTGTTAAAACTTCCATTATTGGGGATGATCTCGCATAAATTTCATTGAGTTTCTTTTGCCTGTCTTTATGACCCTCCAAAGTTTTATCTGCTCTGGAAGTTTCAAACGTTTCTTTTTGAAAAATTTTTATTAATTTGTGGTTTTTAAAAATTTCAATCAGATATGTAAAAACTTCCCCAGCTCTTTCCATCGCTTGAGAGGTTACCTTCGTAATTCTATTACCTAACAAACGTGCAAAAAAACTAGCTAATGGTATCATTATGATGGCTACAATTGACAATTTCCAATTTTGATAAAACATAACTGACATTAGGCCAATTAAAGATAAAGAGTCTTTAAATATATTCAAAATCGCAACACTAACTAGTCCCGTCATATAATTTACATCATTAAGCAAATTTCCTATGATTTTTCCGGTATGTCTTTTTTCAATGAAATCTGTGTCAGCCTTGATTAATGATTTCATCATATCCATTTGTAAAGCTTTACGAATTTCCTCTGAAATACCTATCATGATTACTTTTGCCCCATACAGCGATATACCTTTGGCGGCAAAGGAGATAACTATAAATAAAGGGATTATCAAAATTAAATTTCGATCTTTATTTATAAAAATTTTTTCAATAGCTGGATCCAGAAGATAAGCTATAGATGAAGTACTACCTGCCAAAATCAAAGAAAATAATAAAGCTAAAAGAATTTTAGATAGGTACTTTTTTGTGTACTCATTATATAATCTTTTTAATATTTCGATTTTCCCCATTTATAAGATTTTACCTATTAAAATATTAATGAAAATTAAAAAACCTAAGAGATTATTACTTTTAAATTTTTTAAAACAATCCTCAGGCTTATCTACATTTAACATATAAACCTGGAAAAAAAATAATTGAAAAAAAAGAATAAATGAAAAAATAAAATAGAACTTACTAAATGTCATCAAAAATCCAATTAATATAAGCGATAAGTAGAAAAAAAAGTAACATGAGAATATAAAAATTTTAGGGTTTTTTTTAAATTTAATTGATGTTGATTTTACTCCTATAATTTCATCATCTTTAATATCTTGAAACCCATATATTGTGTCGTAACCTAGTGTCCAAAATATGGCTCCTAAGTAAAAAACAATCGGATAGATGCTTAAATTATTATTCAAAGAAACCCAAGCCATAATCAATCCGTAATTAAATGTGAGTCCCAGAAATAGCTGAGGCCAATATGTAAATCTTTTCATTAATGGATAAGAAAAAGCAAAAGGCATTGATGCCAAACCTAAGATTATAGTTTTCTGATTAAACTGTATTAAAATTACAAAAGCGAATAAGCAAAGAATTGCACTTAATACTAAAGCTGTTTTTACAGATACTTGCCCAGAAGCTATAGGTCGATTTTTAGTTCTTTCAACCATTAAGTCAATTTTCCTATCTAAAACATCGTTTACTATACAACCAGCTGATCTCATTAATACTGCACCCAAAAAAAATAAAAAAGAAAACTTATAAAATATTAAATTATTTTCTGAAAATTCGTGAGCGATTGTCAAACCCCATAGGCACGGCCAAAATAACAACATAAAACCTATTGGTTTATTCAATCTTGTAAGGGTTAAGAAAATTTTAAAATTTTTCATATAATTTTCTTGTAAATAACAAAGCATCGTTTCATAATCAAATTGATTCGTTATGGATATTGATTACACAGTTACAGCTCTAATGTTTCCTGCAATCCCATTAATAATGGGTGTTTACAGTAACAGGTTTCATACTTTAAGTAATTTAATAAGAAAAATACATGATGAACATGTATTTGAAAAACACACACCACCTGAATGGAAAAATCAATTAATTAATCTAAACGACAGAATTGGGGTTTTAAAACTCACAATTATGTTTTCAGCATTTGGATTCTTGTTTAATATGTTAACTGTGTTTGCGCTTTATTTAGATAAAATACTTGTTGCAAGAATTATTTTTGGCTCTTGTTGCCTATCAATGATGGTGTCTATAGTTTTCTTTATCAGAGAAATACAAATTTCTACTAAAGCTCTTAAATTGCATATTTCAGATATGGATGTACAGTTTAGGGAGTAATTATTGCAGGCCCTAAAATTTTTCTTCCTTCTAAATCTTGATGAGCAATTGATGCATCCTTTAAAGAATATTTTTTAAATATTTCAACTTTAATTGAACCTGATTTAACCATTTCAAAAAGTTTATTTGATGCTTCATCCAATTCCTCTCTCGTAGAAGTGTAGTGAGCAATACTTGGTCTTGTAAGATACAATCCTTTTGGTGCAATAAGTTTTCCAACATCAATAGGATCTAATTTTCCTGATGCGTTTCCAAATGAAACCATCGTCCCTCGCATTTTTAAGCATCCTAACGAGTCTTCTAAAGTATTTTTTCCTACCCCATCATATACCACCGGAAGTCCTTCATTATTAGTTAATTCCAAAACCTTATCTTTAAAATTTTCTTTATTATAATTTATCACCTGATCACATCCAAATTTTTTTGCTAGTTTGATTTTTTCATCTGATCCAACTGTTCCTATTACCTTGCAGCCTAAACTTTTTGCCCATTGACAAAAAATTTGACCAACTCCACCAGCTGCAGCGTGGAATAAAATGGTCTGACCTTTTTTTACAGGATAAGTTTTATGGAGTAGATAAAAAGTTGTTAAACCTTTTGTCATCAAACAAGCTACAATTTCAAGATTAATTCCATCAGGTACTTTCACTAAATTTTTTGTTGGATAAATTCTATGTGTTGAATATGAACCAAGAGGTGCAGCTGCGTAAGCTACCTTATCACCCTCTTTAAAATTAGTAACACCCGGCCCAATTTTTTCTATAATCCCTGCACCTTCAAGTCCAATGCCTGATGGAAGTGGGACAGGATATAGTCCTGACCTATGATATGTATCAATGAAGTTCAAACCTATAGCCGAATGTTTTATTAATACTTCATTCTCTTTAGGTTCAGCGAAAGATAATTTTTCGTATTTTAAAACCTCAGGACCACCAGTTTTTGAAAAATTTATAGAATACATTTAATATTTTGCAAAAGTTCCATTTTGATAATCATTTATTGCCTCAATAATTTCAGCTTTTGTATTCATTACAAATGGACCTCCTCTAGCTATCGGTTCTCCAATTGGTTTACCTGCAATAAATAAAAATTCGCTATCTTTTTCGGCCTTCACTTGAAGATTCTTACCTTGTTTTAACAATATCAAATTTGAGTCATTTGTTTTTTTATGATTTGTATTTCCAACTTTAATTTGTCCTTTAAGCAAATAAATAAATGAATTATGTTCCTCTGGAACTTCACATTTAAACTCTTTTTCATTTTTTAGTACTACATGAAAGTAAATTGGTTCAACGTTATGACTTTTTTCAGGACCCTCAATATCTTTGTACTTTCCAGCAATCACTTTAACTACTTTTTCATCATCAATGTAAGCTCCAAGCTCCTTATTTTTAATATAAATATATTCAGGTTTATTTTTTTTTAATTTTGCAGGCATATTTATCCACAATTGAAATCCAAGTAATTGACCATTAGACATTGCGGGCATTTCAGAATGTATTATTCCTCTTCCAGTTTTCATCCACTGCACATCTCCTGATGACATGATTCCTTTAGCGCCAGTGCTATCCTCATGCTCAAATTTTCCCTTAATCATATAAGTTACTGTTTCAATACCTCTGTGAGGATGAGGTGGAAAACCCGCAACGTAATCATCTTTATTTTCTGAACCAAATTCATCCAACATTAAAAATGGATCAATATAATCTGCCTCTGGTGTTCCTATACTTCTTTTAAGTTTTACTCCCGCACCGTCAGATGTCTCAATAGATTTAACAATTTTTTTGATTTCAATAATTGACATGGGTTTAGTTTAATTATGTTTCAAACTATTTCAAGTAGTCCTTTTAAATTTTTAATTTCTTTTTTTGGTTTATAATCAAGTTTATCAAAATGAGAATTGTTACGGTTGACCCAGACAGCATTGTAACCAAAATTGCCACCACCTGAAACATCCCAAGTGTTAGCACTCAAAAAAACAACTTCTTTGGGTTGAATTTTATATTTATCAACCGGAAGACGGTAGACTCTTGAGTCAGGCTTGTAAATTTTCACCTCCTCAATTGAAAAAAGATCATCAAAGGCATCTAAATTGTTGCTACTTACTAATTCATTTATTAAATCTGGAGTACCGTTTGAAAGTATCGCGAGCTTAAGATTTTTTTTTTTTAAATCTGTTAAAATCTCTTTTACTTCTGGATAAGGCGATAAAACTTTATAAAGATTCAATAATTCACTTTTCATGCTTGTATCTATGTTAAAAACTTTCATAGATTTATCCAAACTATCTTCAGTTATTTGCCAAAAGTCTTTATGTCTTTTCATTAAACTTCTCAGCCAAGTGTATTCAAGTTGTGTGGTTCGCCAAAAATTTGCAAAGGCCTCCCACTTATCTCCTATTTTATGTTTACATTTCTCTGCCGCTGAATTTACGTCAAATAATGTTCCATAAGCATCAAATACTATTGCTTTAAAATCCATACTTTAATCTCAGTTTTTATATTATACTATATTCTATGAATATTAGATTATATCACCCAAACAGTATAGCCGAAAATACAACTAAGTCACTTTCTAGGGAACATGGTCATTATGTAGCAAACGTAATGAGACTTAAATTAGGTTCTCGATTAAATTTTTTTAATAAAGATGGAGAGTGGGAAAGTGAAATAACTTTAATTCAAAAAGATAAAGTTGAAGTAAAATTTATAAAAAAAATAAAACAAACAGATAATGCATCCAAAATTGAGCTTGCGATTTGTTTAGTCAAAAAAACTCCAATGGAAATTATCTTGCAAAAATCTACTGAACTAGGTGTAAAAAAAATAATTCCTATTATTTCTGAGAGAACAGAAGTCAAAGATTTAAATTATGAAAGAGCAAGAAAAATTGTTATTGAAGCTACAGAACAATCCAATCAATTAAATCCTCCAGAAATTTCAGAAGTAAAAAAACTCAAAGATTTTCTAAAAAACTTAGAAAGTTCTAATAAACTATTATTTGCCGATGTAAATTCTCAAAATATTTTGAAAGATGACAATGTTAAAAAAGGAGAAGCTCTAAGTGTTTTGATAGGACCCGAAGGTGATTTTTCACCAGCTGAACGCGAGTCAATTTTGAAAGTTCCTGGTGTAAAATCTTTTACTATATCTAAGAATATTTTGAGATCAGATACCGCTGTTATAACCGCTATTTCATTAGTGAATTTCGCTTATTTCAATTCATAATTGTCGCATTAATTGAATTTGTTAATTGAATTAAAAACTGTATAAAAACGAAATAAAAATGCTAAAAAAATTATTATACAGTTTTGCTTTATTAATACCGTCTACCTTGTACGCTAACGAACCAAAAGATTGGCAGTTAGGATTCCAAAAACCAGCCTCTCAATCTATGTATGAAATTGTAAAATTTCACGATTATATGTTGGTGCCAATAATTGTTGCAATAAGTGGATTTGTACTATTTTTAATGGCTTATACATGTATAAGATTCAGAGCTTCAAGAAATCCTAATCCATCTAAAAGAACTCACAATGTTGCTGTTGAAATACTTTGGACACTTATTCCATGTTTAATCCTAATTGTAATGGCAGTTCCATCTTTTAAAATTCTTTATTCACAAGACACAATTCCTAAAGCCGATGTTACGATTAAAGCCGTAGGTTACCAGTGGTATTGGGGCTATGAATATCCTGATGAGAATATAATATTCGACTCTTACATGGTAGAAGAAGAAGATTTAAAACCAGGTCAACCTAGACTTTTAGCAGTTGATAATGAAGTTGTAGTACCAGTAAACAAAGTTGTTAAAGTTTTAATAACAGCTAACGATGTTTTGCATGCTTGGGCTCTACCATCATTTGGAGTAAAAAGAGACGCGATGCCTGGAAGAGTAAATGAAACTTGGTTTAAGGCAGATAGGGTTGGAACGTATTACGGACAATGTTCAGAATTGTGTGGTATTAAACATGCATTCATGCCAATTACGGTTAGAGTTGTAACAGATGAAGAATATAACACTTGGTTAGAGGAAGCCAAAATAAAGTTTGCAAAAGAAGAAATAAATAATAATAAAATCAAATTACTGGCGAAAAATTAATATGACAACAGTTGCTTCACAAGATCATTCACATCATCATCCAACAGGATGGAAACGATGGGCTTATTCAACAAATCATAAAGACATAGGTACAATGTATTTAATCTTTGCGATTATTGCTGGAATAATCGGAACTGCTTTTTCGGTTTTAATGAGAATGGAGTTGATGCATCCAGGAGATGGAATACTAGGTGGCAATTATCATTTATATAATGTTTTAGTAACGGGTCACGGTTTGATAATGATTTTCTTTATGGTCATGCCGGCAATGATTGGTGGTTTTGGAAATTGGTTTGTACCAATTATGATAGGGGCCCCCGATATGGCTTTTCCAAGAATGAATAATATATCTTTTTGGTTACTACCAGTGTCATTCATTTTATTACTTTCATCAATATTTGTAGATGGACCTCCAGGCGCACAAGGTGTAGGAGGAGGCTGGACAATCTATCCACCATTGTCATCTAAAACTGGTCAACCAGGTCCTGCAATGGATTTAGCAATACTTAGTCTGCATATAGCGGGAGCTTCTTCAATACTCGGTGCTGTGAATTTTATAACTACTATATTAAATATGAGAACTCCAGGTATGACTTTACATAAGATGCCATTGTTTGCTTGGTCAATTCTTGTAACAGCCTTTTTATTATTATTATCTTTACCAGTTTTAGCTGGAGCAATAACAATGTTATTAACGGACAGAAATTTTGGAACAGCATTTTTTGATGCGCAAACCGGTGGAGATCCACTTTTATTTCAACATTTATTTTGGTTCTTTGGTCATCCAGAAGTTTATATTTTGATTTTACCAGGTTTTGGAATGATAAGTCACATTGTTTCAACATTTTCTAAAAAACCCGTTTTTGGGTATTTAGGTATGGCTTATGCGATGGTCGCAATTGGTATTGTTGGTTTTGTAGTTTGGGCGCATCACATGTATACGGTAGGATTGAACACTGATACAAAAGCATATTTTCTAGCAGCAACAATGATCATTGCTGTTCCTACAGGAATAAAAATTTTCTCTTGGATAGCAACTATGTGGGGTGGCTCTATATCTTTTAAAACCCCAATGATGTGGGCTCTTGGTTTTATTTTCTTATTTACTGTTGGAGGTGTAACTGGTGTAGTTCTAGCTAACGCTGGTGTTGATACAGCCTTACACGATACATATTATGTAGTAGCACACTTTCATTATGTGTTATCCCTCGGAGCAGTTTTTGCAATTTTTGCAGGGTTCTATTATTGGTTTGGAAAGATGTCTGGTTATCAATATTCAGAATGGCTTGGACAACTACATTTTTGGCTAACATTTATTGGAGTAAATTTAATATTTTTCCCTCAACATTTTTTAGGACTAGCTGGTATGCCAAGAAGATACGCTGATTATCCAGATGCTTTTGCAGATTGGAACTATATCTCCTCAATTGGCTCATATATTTCAGTGGTAGGATTAGCCGTATTTTTAATTAATTTAGCTTACGCATTTATGAAGAAAAAAGCAGCAGCACAAAATCCATGGGGGGAGGGAGCTACAACTTTGGAGTGGACAGTACCATCACCACCAAACTTCCATACATTTGAGGAATTGCCTAAGATTAATGAATTCGGAGAAGCGGAAAAAACAAGCACATAATTATTGGTATTAGATGACAACTATTAACTTTAGAGCAAAAAATCCTTCATTACTTGATATATCAATTTTTATTGAATTGTTGAGGTTAATGAAACCTAGAGTAATGTCATTGGTAATATTCACCTGTGCAGTTGGTTTATTAACTGCTCCTAGCGAAGTAAGTTTTGTTAAATCAATTATAAACATTTTTTTTGTAACTCTTGGCGCTGGCGCAGCAGGAGCACTTAATATGTGGTATGAGGCAGATCTAGACAAATTGATGAGTAGAACATGCTTGAGACCTCTCCCTACAGGAAAAATTAAAAAAAACCATGCGCTAATCTTTGGAATAGTCTTATCAATAGTTTCAGTTTTAGGTTTATATTTCTTTTCAAATTTATTATCTGCTTTAGTTTTACTTTTTACAATTAGCTTTTATTTATTTGTCTATACAATTTGGCTTAAAAGAAGAACGCCACAAAACATAGTGATTGGCGGCGCTGCTGGTGCTTTGCCACCTGTTATTGGTTGGACGATTGCGACTAATACTTTAAGTTTGGAAGCGTTATCATTCTTTTTAATAATATTTTTTTGGACACCTTCACATTTTTGGGCTTTAAGTTTGTATAAAGTCGCTGATTATAAAAAAGCCAAAATACCGATGTTACCGGTGACTAATGGGATAGAAGAAACAAAAAAAAATATTTTTGTTTACTCACTTTTAATGCTACCAACATTGACGTTGCCTTACATTATTGGTTTTGTAGGAGAATTATTTCTTGTCAGCACTTTTGGTCTTACAATTTATTATATTTTTTTATGCTTTGCTTTATTAAAAACGAAAAAAGATTCATTTGATCTTCAGAAAGCCAAACGAGTTTTCGGTTATTCTATTTTCTATCTATTTTTAATATTTGTTTTGTTTTTAGTTGATAAATTATTCTAATGGAAATCGATAAAAAAATTAAAAAAAGAAATATTTTCACGGCAATTGGACTTGTGATTTTCATATTATTCCTATTTATATTCACACTATATAACGTCGGAGTATTGGAAAGAATTATATGATAAGTAAGAAAAATCTCACACCTTTAATCTTAGCTTCGATATTTTTTCTTATGTTAGGATTGTCATTTGCTGCAGTGCCATTATATGATCTATTTTGCCGTGTAACAGGATTTGGGGGCACTACTCAAATCTCAAAAGAGGCTCCAAAAATAGTAATTGATGAACCAGTAAGAGTGAGATTTGATACGAATGTTCAAACTGATTTAGCTTGGAATTTCAAAGCGAAAAACACACTTTACGATGTAAAGCCAGGTAAAGTTTATAAGGTAGAATTTGAGGTTGAAAATTTTGGAAAAGATCCATCAAGCGGAGTAGCAAGCTATAATGTGTCTCCATCAACTTTTGGACAATATTTTAATAAGCTCGGATGTTTTTGTTTTGAAAAACAAACACTTAAAAGTGGAGAAAAGATGAGTTACATTTTAACTTTTTATTTGGATCCTGAGATGATAAATGATCCAAAAACTAAAAATATTGAAGACATTACAATGTCGTATACATTTTTTTCATCAGACTATTACAAACAATCAAAAATTAATTAACAATGAGTTCCAAAGATCAAAAACATGATTACCACTTAGTTGACCCAAGTCCGTGGCCAATCTATACATCTTTTGCTACCTTAATTACTGCTGTAGGATCAGTTTATTATTTTCACTCAAAAGTTATGTGGGCAATGTTACTTGGTTTTGCTCTTTTAATTTATGGAGCGTATATGTGGTTCAGAGATGTTGTTAATGAGGCCGAACATCAAGGTCACCATACCCCAGTAGTTCAGATACATCACCGTTATGGAATGACATTGTTTATAGCATCTGAAGTAATGTTTTTTGTTGCTTGGTTTTGGGCTTACTTTGATGCTAGCCTGTATCCAAGCGCTTTTGTCGGTGGAGTTTGGCCACCTAAAGATATTGAAGTTTTTAACCCATGGGATATTCCACTTATCAACACACTGGTTTTATTACTATCTGGAACAACTGTTACATGGGCTCATCACTCTTTATTAGAGGATGATAGAAAAGGTTTTATTCAAGGTTTATGGGCAACAGTTCTACTGGGTTTCTTTTTTACGCTCCTTCAAATATATGAGTATCAACATGCAAGTTTTGATTTCTCAGGACATATTTACGGCGCAACATTTTATATGGCCACAGGATTTCATGGTTTTCACGTGGTAGTTGGAACTATCTTTTTAGCAGTTTGTTTATGGAGAGGAAAACTTGGTCATTTTAATAAGGATCATCATTTTGGATTTGAAGCTGCAGCTTGGTACTGGCATTTTGTCGATGTAGTTTGGTTGTTTTTATTTGCAGCAATCTACGTTTGGGGAAGCTAATTTAATTGAGATATAAGTTCCTTTTCACAATATTTGTTTCTTTTTTTATTACAATTTTTCTTACCCTTGGGTTTTGGCAGTTATACAGACTTAGTTGGAAAAATAGTCTTATTGAGGAAATAGATTCTTCTCTCATGAATGATCCAGTAA
>CABXSF010000020.1 GCA_902514805.1 uncultured Pelagibacteraceae bacterium
AGAGCCTTGATCAATCAATGGTCCACCTCCAGATATTTTTTTATTCGTAAAAGAATTCCCTATTTGTTTAGGTATTTTTACATTTGCCTTTCCATCAATTAAAATAAGTTTGCCAAGTTTTTTTTTATTTTTTCTAAAAAAAGATAATAATATTTTTGTCTCATCTCTTAAATTTTGTTGTTGTAAACAAAGAATTTTTTTTTTGTGTTTTAAATTTAAATTTATTATTTTTTTTAGTTCTAAACTTTTTAAAACCATTGGTTTTTCAACCATCACATGTTTGTTATTTTTTAGAGATTTTACAATTTGATTATAATGAAAAGTTGGAGGACTACAAATATCAATAACATCAATAAGCTTATCTTTAAAAAGAGAATTTAAAGATCTATAGACCTTTCCAACTTTATATTTTTTTTTTAGGTAGTTTGCTCTATTTTTATTTAAATCATAGAAACCAATTATCCTATATTTATTCTTAAGTCTTAAAAAAGATGGGATGTGAAAATTATCAGCATGCTTTCCACAACCAATAATTCCTATATTTAAAATATTTCTCATAACAAATCTTTTTTAAATAATTTCTAATTTTTAGTAAAATTAAAATTACTCTAAAATAGTTTTTAAAATTGGTTTTCTTAAAATTCTATTTTTGATACAAAAATGATTTATTTGATCATCAAACAAATTATAAATGATCTTTAACATTTCAGGTTTCCAAAGTTTTGCTGTAAAATTTCTGCCAGATGTATGTTGTTTAATGCCGATAAAATCGTTATTAATTTTTACATTTTTCAATAATTTTTTTGGAAATATATCGCAAAATGATTTTTGTAATCTACAAGCATTTTCATGAATCCCATCATTCTCGTTTAATTCTGCTAACTGCTGATGAATTATAGGTCCCCCATCTATTACATCGGTCATTTCATGAACTGTTATTCCAGTAAACTCAGGTTCTAATAGATAGCTTGGCCAAAAGTGAGTGGCAACTCCTCTATACCAAGGAGATAAGCCTAAATGAACATTCCATTTTTTCATATTAGGTATTTCTAAAATATCATTTGGTATTTTATAAGATCCATAACCTAGTAATAAATCAGCTTTTGAGGATAAACAAAATTTTTTTAGTGTTCCATTTGTTAAATCCTCATTATTAATTTCATTAATTGAATGTATTTTTCCCTTAGCAAAACTTCCAGAGTTATTTCCAAAAAAATTATTTTCTGCTATTTCTCTTTTTTTAAAATGTAATTCAAACAACTTTTTAGTATCTTCGCTTAAATCTTTGTCTGGTTTTGGGACAAATTCCTGTATCTTTTCTATGACCCAGATTATTTCTAAACCTAAATTTGATAAACAATCTGCTAAATACAAATGTCTTGGATGATTTCCTGTAAGAAGCAATATTTTCATTCTAGGATTAATTTTTTCTTAATTGCAATTTGTAATACTTCTATAATTTCTAAAGGATCTTTTTTTAAGATATTAGAAATGTCTAATATGTCATGATCACCATCTGCATAAGAAAGTATTGTTAACAAAATATTTAGTCTATCAATATTTTTGTCCTTTATTTTTTTTGAATTTTCATTCATTTCAACTCCTTTACTTATACTAGGATATAGATTGATTTTATCAAGTTTAGGTTCACAGTATTTTATTTTTCTTTTTAAAGGAAATATCCAATCATTAATTTTTAACATTCGCTCTACTTCATTGATAGAATTTTCTATTTTTTTTATTTGCATAAATTCTTTACTATCCGCACTAGTATGATATTCTTTGTATTGTCCATAAACTGTTCGTGAGATTTGGCCAACAGGTAAGTTTAATTCACCAGAACAATATTGTCTTTCATCTGAGCCAAACATAGCGCTGAAATTTCTCAAATGATTAAATTTTTTTTTATAATAAAAGGTATAAAGTTTATCTAAACTACTTTTTCCTGATCTTGAAAGTTTGTATGATAATTTTTTATTGGGCCCACCTAAGCAAGTAAATACCATTCCTGCTTTCATATTTTTTTTTAAAAATTTATAATTTTGCGACAAATAACTTATACTTCCTATAGTTTCTGGGTTCAGCATAAAGTAATAAGAAAAATTTTTATTTTTCCATTTTTTTATTTTTTCATAAACTCCAAGTAAAGTTAATGGTCCACTTAGCTCATTATTTGCCATTGACGGGTGACATAAATAAGAACTTAATAAAATAATTTTTTTTCTTTTTCCTTTTAACTTTGTAATACCATTTTCTAAATATCCTTTTTTAAAACTAGATTTTATAAAAATTTCATAATTGCCTTTTTTTAAATTTTTTTTTATTTTATCTTGAATACAAAAACCCCAAGATTTCTTATAAAAACTTGTAATATATGGAATATGACCTGGCATAGTTTTAGATGAAAAAAGATTTTTTTTTAGATTTTGTAGATCTATTTTTTTATTAATAGGAATCGAGTAGCTAACAACACTTAAATTGTTATCTTTATAATCTAATATAATTTTATTTTTAAATTTTATGTAAGCTTTATAAATTTTCCATTCCTCAGGTATTGTCCAATCAAAAACTTTACTGCCTGTTTTGAATTTCAAATATTTAAAATTAAAATATTTTCCAAAAATTCTTAGAGACTTCCTGTATTCTTCTCCTAAAATGGTTCTGTGTAACGGGTATAATTCGTCAAATAGTTTGCTTAAATTTATTTTTTTAGTTTTTTGTTGGGGATTTTTGTTCATATACTTGTATTAGAAAGTTTAATTACAATATCATTAAAAATTTTTTTCAGTGCATAAATCAAGCCAATTGAGCTATTAGTACTGGTCAGCTACATGCGTTGCCGCACTTCCACACCCAGCCTATCAACGTGGTGGTCTACCACGGCTCTATAGGAAGAACTAGTTTTGAGGTGAGTTTCCCGCTTAGATGCTTTCAGCAGTTATCTCGTCCGTACTTAGCTACCCGGCACTGCAGCTGGCGCTACAACCGGTCCACCAGTGGTACGTCCATCCCGGTCCTCTCGTACTAGGGACAGCTCCTCTCAATTCTTCTACACGCATAGCAGATAGGGACCGAACTGTCTCACGACGTTCTGAACCCAGCTCACGTACCACTTTAATTGGCGAACAGCCAAACCCTTGGGACCTGCTCCAGCCCCAGGATGTGATGAGCCGACATCGAGGTGCCAAACACTGCCGTCGATATGAGCTCTTGGGCAGTATCAGCCTGTTATCCCCGGCGTACCTTTTATCCGTTGAGCGATGGCCCTTCCACTCAGAACCACCGGATCACTATGACCGTCTTTCGACTCTGCTCGACTTGTCAGTCTCACAGTCAGGCAAGCTTATGCCATTGCACTCCACGAACGATTTCTGACCGTTCTGAGCTTACCTTCGCACGCCTCCGTTACTATTTGGGAGGCGACCGCCCCAGTCAAACTACCCACCATACAATGTCTTGATACCGGATAACGGTAATCAGTTAGATATCAAGAAAAACAAAAGAGGTATTTCACTGGTGACTCCACAAAAGCTGACGCCTTTGCTTCAATGTCTCCCTCCTATGCTAAATATGTTTTTCCTAACACCAATGTAAAGTTGCAGTAAAGGTGCACGGGGTCTTTCCGTCTAACTACGCGAACTCCGCATCTTCACGGAGAATTCAATTTCACTGAGTTGATGTTGGAGACAGCGGAGAAATCGTTACGCCATTCATGCAGGTCGGAACTTACCCGACAAGGAATTTCGCTACCTTAGGACCGTTATAGTTACGGCCGCCGTTTACTGGGGCTTCAGAAATGAGCTTGCACCCATCGCATTAACCTTCCAGCACCGGGCAGGCGTCAGACCCTATACATCCACTTACGTGTTAGCAGAGCCCTGTGTTTTTGATAAACAGTCGCTTCTCCCTGGCTTGTGCCACCTTAAATAGGTTGCCCTAAAAAAGGTCTTCTTTATTCCGAAGTTACAGAAGCATTTTGCCGAGTTCCTTCAACATCATTCTCTCAAGCGCCTAAATATACTCTATTAATCCACCTGTGTCGGTTTAGGGTACGGTCTAATGATGGAGCTATTTCCTGGGACTTTTTCGCAGCAAACTCAATCCATTAAGAGTTCACAACTTACAAAATCCGTCACTACCATCTGGTTAAGGAATATTAACCTTATTTCCATCGACTACGGCTTTCGCCCTCGCCTTAGGGGCCGACTAACTCTGCGCGGATTAACCTTGCGCAGAAACCCTTGGATTTTCGGCGATAAAGTTTTTCACTTTATTTATCGTTACTTATGTCAGCATTCGCACTTCTGATACCTCCAGAATCCCTCACGGGTATTCCTTCACAGGCTTACAGAACGTTCCGCTACCGCTTATAAAATTCGAAAATTTTATAAACCCACAGATTCGGTATATGATTTTAGCCCCGTTACATCTTAGGCGCAGAAACTCTATTAGACCGGTGAGCTGTTACGCTATCTTTAAAGGATGGCTGCTTCTAAGCCAACCTCCCGGCTGTTAAGGAATTTCCACATCCTTTCACACTTAATCATAATTTTGGGACCTTATCTGGTGGTCTGGGCTCTTTCCCTCTCGACCATGGACCTTAGCACCCACAGTCTGTCTGATGAGGAACTACGTTTAGCATTCGGAGTTTTATTAGGTTTGGTAAGAATCTCTTCCCCCTAGCCCATTTAGTGCTCTACCTCTAAACGCATATTTACTCATCGCACTACCTAAATAGTTTTCGCGGAAAACCAGCTATCTACGAATTTGGTTGGCCTTTCACCCCTTACCACAAGTCATCCAAAGACTTTTCAACGTCAACTGGTTCGGTCCTCCAGCAAGTGTTACCTTGCATTCAACCTGCTCATGGTAAGCTCATTCGTTTTCGGGTCTAATTCATTAAACTAATCGCCCTATTAAGACTTGCTTTCGCTGCGCCTACACCTAGATGGCTTAAGCTTGCTTAATAAATTAAGTCACTGACCCATTATACAAAAGGTACGCCGTCACTCTAAAAAGAGCTTCGACTGATTGTAGGCATGCGGTTTCAGGTTCTATTTCACTCCCCTAATAGGGGTTCTTTTCACCTTTCCCTCACGGTACTTGTTCACTATCGGTCACTAAAGAGTATTTAGGCTTAGAGGGTGGTCCCCCTATATTCGAGCAAGATTTCACGTGTCCCGCTTTACTCAAGAGTTCATTTAAGCATTACTTCTACGGGACTATCACCCTCTTTGGTTAGCATTTCCATACTATTCAAATTTTCTCAAATAAACTACAGGCCTGATCCGTTTTCGCTCGCCACTACTAACGGAATCTCAATTGATTTCTTTTCCTCTGGTTACTTAGATGTTTCAGTTCTCCAGGTTATCTCTTCAAACCTATGAATTCAGTTTGAAGTTACACATAAAGTGTAGGGTTTCCCCATTCGGATATTTTCGGATCAAAACTTGCATACAGCTCCCCGAAACTTATCGCAGTATACCACGTCCTTCGTCGTCTTTTAGTGCCAAGGCATCCGCCACACGCCCTTAAACGCTTGATTTATGCACAGAAAAAAATTCTGTGTTGAATCAAATTTTGTTGGAATGTTCATCTATTCGAACATTCTTGATTGTTCATCTATTCGAACAATCGGATATAGATATTGATAATAATTAAAAATATTCACAAATAAAATAACTGGGTTTCTCATGGTGGAGGATAGCGGGATCGAACCGCTGACCTCCTGAATGCAAATCAGGCGCTCTCCCAGCTGAGCTAATCCCCCAGATGTATTGGTGGGCCGAGATAGACTCGAACTATCGACCCCACCCTTATCAAGGGTGTGCTCTAACCAACTGAGCTACCGGCCCTCATTGTTTTTAAGAGAAACACAAATTTAAAAAGAGAAGTGCGGACGGTCAACATTAACCTGTTAAATATTTAGAATAAAATTAAAAAATTTTATTCATCCTTAGAAAGGAGGTAATCCAGCCGCAGGTTCCCCTACGGCTACCTTGTTACGACTTCACCCCAGTCGCTGACTATACCGTGGTCAAAGGTTTTAAACTTTGCCTTAAGGTAGAACCAACTCCCATGGTGTGACGGGCGGTGTGTACAAGACCCGGGAACGTATTCACCGCGGCGCGCTGATCCGCGATTACTAGTAATTCCAGCTTCATGTACTCGAGTTGCAGAGTACAATCCGAACTGAGGCATTTTTTTAGGATTTGCTAAACGTCGCCGTTTTGCTTCCTATTGTAAATGCCATTGTAGCACGTGTGTAGCCCAACACGTAAGGGCCATGAGGACTTGACGTCATCCCCACCTTCCTCCAGCTTATCACTGGCAGTTCTTTCAGAGTGCCCAACTAAATGATGGCAACTAAAAGTGAGGGTTGCGCTCGTTGCGGGACTTAACCCAACATCTCACGACACGAGCTGACGACAGCCATGCAGCACCTGTGTTTCGTCCGGCCGAACCGAAAACTTTAATCTCTTAAAGTCGCGACGAACATGTCAAGTGTTGGTAAGGTTCTGCGCGTATCTTCGAATTAAACCACATGCTCCACTACTTGTGCGGGTCCCCGTCAATTCATTTGAGTTTTAACCTTGCGGTCGTACTCCCCAGGCGGTGTGTTTATTGCTTTCGCTGCGACACAGAAAATAAATTTCCAACGTCTAACACACATCGTTTACGGCATGGACTACGAGGGTATCTAATCCTCTTCGCTACCCATGCTTTCGTTCCTCAGTGTCAGTAATGATCCAGAAAGCTGCCTTCGCAATTGGTATTCTTTCTAATATCTACGAATTTCACCTCTACACTAGAAATTCTGCTTTCCTCTATCATACTCTAGCTAAAAAGTTTTGATGGCAGTTCCAGAGTTAAGCTCTGGGATTTCACCACCAACTTTTTTAACCACCTACGAACTCTTTAAGCCCAGTAATTCCGAACTACGCTAGGTCCCTTCGTATTACCGCGGCTGCTGGCACGAAGTTAGCCGGACCTTCTTATTCGGGTACAGTCATTTTCTTCCCCGACGAAAGAGCTTTACAACCCAAAGGCCTTCTTCACTCACGCGGCATCGCTGCATCAGGGTTTCCCCCATTGTGCAAGATTCCCTACTGCTGCCTCCCGTAGGAGTTTGGGCCGTGTCTCAGTCCCAATGTGGCTGATCATCCTCTCAAATCAGCTATTGATCATTGTCTTGGTAGGCCATTACCCTACCAACAAACTAATCAAGTGCAGGCTCATCCATCGGCGCATAAAGCTTTCTCCGTGAAGACTTATGAGGTATTAGCACAAGTTTCCTCGTGTTATTCCTCACCAATGGGAAGATACCTACATATTACTCACCCGTCTGCCACTAAGTATTGCTACTTCGTTCGACTTGCATGTATTAGGCGTGCCGCCAGCGTACGTTCTGAGCCATGATCAAACTCTCAAGTTTAAAAACGGCGCACACTAGCTTCTATATAAATCTAAGAATAAATTTATATAATGTTGAAGTGTGTACGACAAATTTTGGTAACCTTAACCGTCCACACTTCTCTTCTTAAAATCTTACTTTTTAAATAGCTAATTAGGTATGAACCTAATAAACAACAATCTTAATTGTTTGGAGAGACTGCTTATAGTACAAATCATTTGTAAATCAAGACCTTATCAAAGAAATTAACGCAAAAAAGTCAATAAAAACCTTGGTTTTTTGAGCTGGTTTTTTTTAGGACAATAAATTATAGAAATCCCATGAAATTTATTCAACCAAAGGTTACATCGTTCATAAGGAAGAATACTGAGGTATTTCTTTTAATACTGCTTTTGGTGGTTTCAACAATAATAATTCAATTTTACAATTCTCAAAGCAAAAAAGTTGATAACGAGTATATAAAGATTTTAAGAAACACTTATTTCAAAAAAACAATAAATCATATTTTTTTTAATCTAACACCTAGATATGAACAAATTGACTACTCAGTTAAAAGCGGGCAAACCCTCAAAGATATTCTTAAAGAATTCTCAGTAAAAGACGAGGAAATAAAAAAGATATTTGCAATCTTGAGTAAGGATGAAACCAAAAAAATTAGATCTAAACAAATTTTAAATATTGTACTGGATAACACTGATAAGGGTAATAAAAAAATACTTAGTCTTTTAATACCCATTTCAAAAACTAGAAAAATACAGATAGTCAAAAATTTAGAGACTAACCAGTTAAAAAAAGAGGAAATTGTAACTAATCTCACTAAACAGCTTGTGCTTAAAGAAGGAGTCATCAAATCAAGTCTATATAAATCTGCCACAAAACAAAAAATAAGTCCGAATGTGATTATAGAGTTTGCTCGACTTTATGGCTTCCAAGTAGATTTCCAAAGAGATATAAGAAAAAATGACTCTTATCAGATTATTTATGAAACATTTGTAGATGAGAATAACGAAGTTTTCAGTACTGGAGAAATTATTTATGCTAACTTAGTTTTAAGAGGGCAGACCAATCAATTATATTTTTATCCAGATAAAAAATTTTTTGGTCACTATGATGAAAATGGAAAAAGTATTAAAAAAGCTTTAATGAAGACTCCAATAAATGGAGCAAGGCTATCATCTCCATTTGGTATGAGAAAACATCCTATCTTAGGTTTTAACAAAATGCATCGAGGTACCGATTTTGCTGCACCACTAGGTACACCAATCATGGCATCAGGCGATGGTATTATAATAAAAGCTGGGTGGTGTGGTGGAGGTGGTAATTGTGTAAAAATAAAACACAACACAACATACCAAACAATTTATGCTCACATGTCTAAATTTTCAAATCTTGCTGTACCTGGTTCTAGAGTAAAACAAGGACAGATTATTGGTTTCGTCGGATCAACCGGAATGTCGACAGGCCCCCATTTACATTATGAAGTAATTGAAAACGGAAAAAAAATAAATTCACAAACATTGAAACTGCCTCCAGGAAAATCACTTAAAGGACCAGTGAGAGAAGATTTTGAAATTGTCAGAATAAAGACTGATGTACTTAAATCCGATTTAATAATTAAAATTAATTGATATTATTTAGGAAGCGTCTTTTTCTTTTTGTTCTAAAGAAACTCTCAAAAAATGATCAGCATACTGAAAATAGTTTTCTGATAATATCTTATCTCCATTAGATAAAGCTTCTCTTGCAAGATCATTGTACTTGGAAATTAATTTTTGAACATTGCCATTACCTCTGTTTATTTTTCTTCTAAAGGAATTATCATTATTCGTATAATTACCATTTAATCTATCTATATCGGGACCTCTTTTAAACGGTCGGTCTGAATGATTTCTGTTCCTATTTCTTTTTAAATTATTTTTAAATTGTCTCATATAACATTTATTTTACTTTTGTAGATACTATACATCTAGTGTTATTTCCATAGTCTTTGATTTTTTTATTTATAAAAAAATTTTTTTCTTTTAATAAATTTATCACTTTGTATTTCTGATCGTATCCAATTTCAAGGACAAGCTTACCATTTGTTTTTAATAAATATTTTGATTTTGAAATAACTTTTTTTATTATTTCTAAACCATCCAATCCACCATCTAATGCAATTTTTGGTTCGTGGTTAATTGTACCCAAATATTTAATTTTATGTTTTTTAATATATGGGGGATTGCTTATAATTAAATCATATTTATCGTTATAAAAATTGTCAACATCTCTTTTGTAAAATTTTATTCTATCCAATAAATGATGCAAATTTGCATTAATTTTTGCCAATTTTAAAGCTTTTTTGGATGTATCTATAGCATCACATCTACAATGTGGTCTCTCATTTAAAATAGATATTGCTAAGCATCCTGAACCTACACCAATATCAAGGATTCTTTTAGCCTGATCATTTTTTATCAATATTAGCGTCTGCTCGACTAAATGCTCTGAATCTGGACGGGGTATAAGTACATTTTTATTTGTTATAAACCTATCTCTCCAAAAGCTTTTATCATTTGTTATATAGGAAATTGGCTCATTTTTTTTTCTTCTATTAACAAGATTTAAATATTTTTCTTTTTCCTCGTTGTTGATATTTTTTTCTAAATTTAGAAGAACCTCTTCCCTTGTAATATTCAATGTTTGTGACATTAAAATTTCACAATCAATTTTATAAGAGGATATATTATTTTTTTTTAGTATTTCGTTACCTTGTTTTAAGTTGTCTATAATTTTCATGATATTTTTCTTAATTCTTCCTCTTGAGCTTGTAAGCTTAAATCATCAATCATTTCATCAAAAATTTCTCCTTCCATAAACTCTTCTAGTTTGTGTAAGGTTAAATTAATTCTATGATCTGTGACTCTACCTTGTGGAAAATTATATGTTCTTATTCTTTCAGATCTATCACCTGATCCAATTTTACTTTTTCGGTCTTTTGCTCTTTCCTCATCTCTTTTATTTCTTTCAAACTCGTATATCCTTGATCTTAAAATTTTTAATCCCTTTTCTTTATTTCTAATCTGCGATTTTTCATCTTGTTGACTCACAACAATCCCTGTTGGAATGTGAGTAATTCTTACAGCGGAGTCTGTGGTATTAACACTTTGTCCCCCAGGGCCGCTGCTTCTGAACACATCAATTCTTAAGTCTTTTTCCTCAATTTTTATATCTACCTCTTCTGCCTCTGGTAGCACTGCAACTGTTGCAGCTGATGTATGTACTCTACCCTGTGTTTCAGTATCTGGAACACGTTGAACTCTATGAACTCCGCTTTCATATTTTAGTGAGGAATAAATATTTCTTCCCTTAATTGAAGCAATAACCTCTTTTAACCCACCTGCATCACTTTTAGATATGCTAATTATTTCTAAAGACCATTTCTTTTTTTGGCTTACTTTTTCATACATCTTAAATAAGTCTGATGCAAATAAACTTGCTTCTAATCCACCTGTTCCTGCGCGTATTTCTATTATTGCATTTTTGGTATCTGCTTCATCCTTTGGTAGCAAAAATAATTTTAGCTTATTTTCATTTTTATCTTTTTTACTTTCAAGTTCAATAAGTTCAATTTTTGCCAATTCTATCATTTCTTTGTCATTGTTTTCATCATTAATAATTTTTTTTAGATCATCTCTATTTTTGTCAAATGTTAGATAATCTTTGGCATAATTAATAACTGCGTTTAAATCTGAATATTCTTTTGATTTAGATGCGAATAGCTTTTTTTCAATTGACCCAGATGATAACTCTTTTTCAAGAATCTTATGTTTTTTTATTATCTCGCTTACCTTTTCAAGTGGTATCATTAAATTTTATTTTTTATGTCTTTTTCTTTTTTCTCAACCAATGCTACAACTTTGGAAATTATCTCATCGTTTTTTAATTTTTCTTTTTGAACACCATTTAAATATAGCATGTTGCTGTCCTTGCCCCCTCCAGTAATACCGATGTCAGTTGAAGCTGCTTCTCCTGGGCCATTAACAACACATCCGATTATTGATAAAGTTAAGGGTGTTTTGATATGAGATAACTTTTCTTCAAGCTTTTTAACTACATCAATCACTTCAAAACCTTGGCGTGCACAAGAAGGACATGAGATGATTTTTACACCTCTATTTCTTAAATTTAAGGATTTCAAAATTTCGTTACCGATTTTGACTTCTTTAATAGGATCATCAGATAAAGAAACTCTAATTGTATCACCAATTCCTTCCATCAAAAGTGAGCCCAAACCTATAGAAGTTTTTACACTTCCTGGTACAAAACTGCCAGACTCAGTAACTCCTAAATGTAAAGGGTAATCAGTCATGTTAGATAAAAGTCTGTATGATGCTACTGATAAAAATACATCTGATGATTTTACGCTAACTTTAAAGTTAAAAAAATCCTCATCCTCTATAAGTCTAATATTCCTCATTGCAC
>CABXSF010000021.1 GCA_902514805.1 uncultured Pelagibacteraceae bacterium
ATCCATTGTCTCTATAGTAAATTGCCAGAAAAGAAGTAGTGTATGAGCGTCTAATTTCTCAGACATTTCTTTAATTTTTTTAAAATTATTTTCAGTTAAATCGGTAGAAAAACTTACTCTTTCTAAATTTTTAAAATTTTTTAAATAATAGATGATTTCCAAAAAACCATTTAAAAAAATTTTTGGCTCTACTCCTTTTTGATAAATCTGCCTGTAAAGATCTAGAGTTTTGCCCTCATCTCCATCAAATATTTTCTCTATTAGGTTTATGGTAAATTCTTTATCAAAATATCCAAATATTTCCCTTGCGCTTTCTAAGCTAATATTCCCTTTTTGACTATCGTCATTGGTTAGTGATATTCTATCTAATAATGACAAGGCATCTCTAACTGAACCTTCTGAAATTTTTGAGATTAGGTTTAAAATATCTTGATTGATATCTATTTTCTCCATTTCAGCAACTTTTGCTAAAAATTCACTTAATTCCTCAGGCTTAATTCTTGATAAATCAAATCTCTGACATCTTGATAGGACTGTTATTGGGATTTTGTTAACCTCAGTTGTTGCAAAAATAAACTTTAAATAACTAGGCGGTTCCTCAAGTGTTTTTAGTAAGGCATTAAAAGCTTGTTTACTTAACATGTGGACTTCATCAATTATAAAAATTTTGAATTTTGAAGATGTTGGTCCATATCTTGAAAATTCTATTAAATCCCTAACATCATCAACACCAGTTTTGCTTGCCGCATCCATTTCTAGAACATCGATGTGTCTAGACTCGGATATTTCATTACAATTTTTACATTTATTTTTTAAACAACTATTTTTTTCAGAATTTCCACAATTTAAAGATTTTGCTAAAATTCTTGCAATTGTTGTTTTGCCAACACCCCTAATTCCTGTAAATAAAAAAGCATTGGGAATTTTATTTTGAGAGATGGACTTTTCAATTGTTTCTACAATGATGTCTTGACCTATTAAATCTTTAAAGACTTGAGGTCTGTATTTCAGTGCTAAAACTTTTGAATTATTGCCCATTTTTTTAGGAGACCAATCAACCTGGAAAATACTCATTACCCTTGCTCTTTTTCAAGCCTGGGGGGTTCGTGGTACCACCACCTGATTGGCCCCCAGTTATTATAACAGTTATATTTTCTAGTCTACAACAAAACTTTGTAAATTTTTAGATTTTCCTATATTCACTTGCTTCGTAAACTCCCAAAATATCTAAACTGACGGTATGAAATCCGAGCTCCTCTAAAGATTTTTGTATTTTTGGATCTTCAATATGTCCATAAATATCACATAAAAATAAATATTGTTCAAAACTACTTTGGTCAGAGAAACTTTCTAATTTACTTAAATTAACATTATTAGTGGCAAATCCACCCAAACATTTATACAGAGCGGCTGGTTTATTTTTCACCTTAAAAATACAACTTGTAATATAATTTTTTTTCTCAAGTTCTGGGTGAGAGGCTTTACTACCCATTATCAAAAACCTTGTGACATTCCCCTTATTATCTTCGATATTTTTTTTTACAATTTTAAGATTGTAGATTTCAGCAGCTAGCTCGGATGCAATAGCCGCCTCATTAATAATTTTGTTTTCACTAATGTATTTGGCACTTCCAGCAGTATCTGCTGCAATAATAGGCTCAAGCTTATTTTCGGTAATAACTTTTTGACATTGAGAGATTGCCTGGGTGTGCGATCTTACTGAGGAAATCTTTTGCATACTTGAGCTAGGTAGTATCATAAGGTTATGAGTGATTGGTTGAAAATGCTCTGCATAAATCTGGAGTTTATATTTATTTATCAGATATTGTATATCTGCAACTCTTCCTGCTATTGAATTTTCTACAGGAATAATTGTTCTATAACTCTCATTTTTTAAACAAAGATTAAAACACTCTTCAAAAGTATTTTGCGAAATAGGTTCATACTTTGGGTATATTTTTTTAGCCGCTAAGTGAGAATATGCTCCTGGTGAACCTTGGTAGACAATTTTCATAAATTTAACCTTTTTTATATTCCATTATTTTTTTAATTTCCATAAAATCATCCATGGTATCTACACCTATTGGAGAATTTTGTGTATACACAACGTCTATCGGTATACCATTGTCTAAAGCACGTAGCTGCTCCAATCTAAATTTTTTTTCATTTTCTGTCTGTTTTAAATTGATAAATTTCTTTAAAGTCGAGATTTCATACTGATAAATTCCAATGTGGTGATAGGTATTTTTTTCATCAAAATCTTCTGAATTTCTAAAAAAAGTCAAAGCTGGTGAATGATTATTTTTTCGAAAAGTTTCATTTACAGAGACTTTTACAATATTCTTATTACTAAATATTTTTTTGTCCTTAATATCTGTACAAAGCGTACCAATTTTTGAATTTAGTGTTCTAACATTTTTATCAAGATTAATTATATCCTCTGTTGATATTTGAGGTTCGTCTCCCTGTAAATTAATGACATATTTGATATTTTCTATGTCTTTAATTTTTTCTACCGCTTCAAAAATTCTATCAGTACCTGTTTGATGATTTTTACTAGTCATTATCGAATTACCACCATCTTTTTCAATTTCAGTCTGAATTTCAGCATCCTCTGTTGCAACATAAACTTTGCCCAAATTTGTCTCTTTAGCTTTGTTGTATACGTGCTGAATAATGCTTTTCCCGTTTATTTTTAATAAAGGTTTTCCAGGAAGCCTTGATGCGCTCATTCTAGACGGTATCAAGATAATTGTTTTATGCATTTTAAAGTTTAATGCGTCTTACAGACGCAAATAATTTTTAATTAGTTTATTTTAATATTAACATGTTATATGAGTTCTTAAGAAAAAATAATGGATTCTTTTGAATTAAATAAAGTAATTGCAGCTGTATTGTTGGTTGCGCTCTTAGTCATTGGTATTGGAAAAATCTCAAACTTATTATTCAATGTAGAAAAGCCAGAGGTTTCTGGTTATAAAGTTGAGGTAACTGAAGATGTTTCAAAAAAATCTGTGGCTCAAAAAGAGGAAAAGATCGAAGTTGATATATCGGCTTTAATGGCCCAAGCTGATCTAGCGCATGGCGAAAAAATCTTTAAAAAATGTTCAGCATGTCACTCGATACAAGCAGGTGGGGGAAACAAAATTGGACCAGCTTTATATAATGTTGTGGGAAGAAAAGTTGCTGCTGTCGAAGATTACAAATATTCAAAAGCACTTGTTGCTCACACAAAAAATTGGACTTTTGAAGAGTTAAATGGTTATTTAATCAAACCTCAAGCTTGGATAAAAGGTACGAAAATGGCATTTGCTGGTTTAAGAAAAGAAAAAGATAGAGCATCAGTTATTTTATATTTAAACAAAAATTCGGATAGCCCTTTACCGTTACCTTAATTTTCCAAAACAGTATAATAAAATACTTTTTTGAACATGAACTCTATTAAAGGCTTGTTGCCAAACATGTGAGTTTTTACTCAAAAAAACCTCTTCCGAAACTTCATTTCCTCTAGGCAGACAATGTAAAAATATAAAATTTTTTTTTGCTAATCTTGTCAACTTTTTATCTATCTTAAAATTTTTAAAAGCATAGATCTTTTTTTTCTTATTCACTTTATCGTTAAGTGAAATTACCTTATCTGAAAATATTACATCAGCACCAGAAACTGCTTTTTTTGGATCATTATAAATATAAATTTTCTTATTATTTTTTTTGACCCAGTTTCTAACTTCTTTTCCAGGTTCGAATTTTTTTGGGCAACCAATGCTTAGCTTAAAAGAAAATTTCACTGAGGCGGCTATTAAACTATTTAAAACATTATTTGAATCACCTATCCAACAAATATTCAATTTTGAAATAGGTTTTTTTTTAATTTCTTCAACTGTGAAAATATCAGACAATACTTGTGTTGGATGAGATAAAGGGCTTAAACCATTTATTATAGGTATTGATAAATATTTTTTAAAATCTTCCATTTTTTTTTCACTATCAGTTCTCAACATAAAACCATCTCCATAAGTAGACAGAACTTTGGCAGTATCTGTAATACTTTCTCCTCCTTGGCCTAAATGCAGCTCATTGGATCTTAATGTTAGAGTTCCTCCTCCTAACTGCTTGATTGCCAAATAAAAACTTATTCTTGTTCTTGAACTTGGTTTTTCAAACATTTGTATCAATATTTTCCCTTTAAGCGGAGATCCTTTGTCAACTTCAAGAGTGTTAAGTTTTTTTCTCAATCTTTTTCTCTTTTTGGCATCCACGATAATCTTTCTAAGATCTTTAGTTGATATATCTTTTAAATTTATAAAATGTTTCATTAAATTAAGATTCTGAGCAAACTTTATTAATAACTTTTAATGCTATATCGATTTCACTCTTCTTCACATTTAAAGGTGGTAAAACGCGAATAACATTTTCAGCTGCTTTAATAGTCAGTAATTTTTTATCCATTAGTTTTTTTATAAATAAATTTTGATCTTTATGTAATTGGATGCCTATTAACAAACCTTTGCCTCTTATTTGTTTAATTATATTTGGATATTTATCTTTAATAGTATTTAAATTTTTAAGAAAATATTTAGATAAATTTTTGACATTATTCAAAAATTTTTTATTTGAAATTATATCCATTACCTCATTTCCGACAGACATAGCTAAGGGATTACCTCCAAATGTAGATCCATGGGTTCCAGGCACCATTGCTTTACTGACCTTCTTATTCATCAATACTGCCCCAATTGGAAACCCTCCTCCGATTCCTTTCGCAATCGGAACAATATCTGGTTTTACCTTAGAGTTTTCGAAAGCAAAAAAATCACCTGATCTTCCAATTCCACATTGAACCTCATCAAGTATGAGTAATATTTTTTTCTTATTACATAGTTTTCTTAAATCTCTTAAACACCAGTCAGGTATTACTTTAATTCCACCTTCGCCCATAATTGTCTCAACCATAATAGCTGCAGTATTTTTTGTGATTCTTTTTTTTAAAGAATTATGATCCCCAAAAGTAAAATGATCGAAACCGCTTACTTTCGGACCAAAACCTTCAGTCATTTTTTTTGATCCACTGGCAAAAATTGCAGCTATAGTTCGACCATGAAATGAATTTTTTACACAAAGAATTCTATTTTTTTCTGGTTTTCCAATTGAATAAAAGTATCGTCTCGCCACTTTTATAGCAACTTCTGTTGCTTCAGTTCCAGAGTTTTGAAATATCACTGAGTCTGCAAAAGTTTTTTTGACCAATTTTTTTGCTAACATCTCTCCCTCTGGAATAGTAAAAGCGTTTGAAACATGCCAAACTTTTTTTGCTTGTTTATACAATGCTTTAACTAATCTTGGATTTGCGTGACCTAAACTATTGACTGCAATTCCTGAGCAAAAATCTAAATATTTCTTACCATTTACGGCAACTAAATAGCTTCCAATCCCCTTTTTAAAAGAAATTTTTTTTCTGTTATAATTGTTAGCTAAAAATGTCATTTAATTTCTAATTTTGTATCCTTTTTTATAAAGGAGAAATGATATGAACCATATAATCAAACCGAATAAAAATAAATATATAAGGCCAAATTTTATCGAACCGTCGCTACTTCCAATGAAGGAAAATCTCAACCCATCAATCATATGAAAAAAAGGATTTAAAAAACTTATTTTTTGAAGGATTTCTGGCAGCCTATCTATTGAGTAAAAAGTACCAGACAAAAAGGACATTGGAACAATTATAAAGTTGGTTACAGAAGCCATATTTTCCCATTTATCAGACCACATGCCTGCAATAAATCCCATTGCTCCCATAGAGAAAGATGACAGAAATAAAAAAACTGCAAAATATAGAAAGTTTTCAAGACGGACTTCTATAAAAATACTAAATAATAAGATTGATAAAAAACTTATCATGATAGACCTTGTAATAGAGGCGAAAATTACAGCGAGTGTTACTTCGAGTGCTGAAAGTGGACTGCCTACCAAATCCACAATATTTCCCATCATTTTTCCAGATAGTATTGAGGAAGAGGAATGTGCAAAAGATTGTTGGATTATTTGCATGCTAATTAGTCCTGGTGCTAAAAATTCGATAAATGGAACTCCAAGAACCATTCCTCTATTTTCGCCCAATGCAAGAGAAATAACCATTAGAAATAAAATTGCTGTTACCACTGGACCTAAAATTGTTTGACCAGATACAATTAGAAAACGAAGTGTCTCCTTTTTGTACAAAGAGTAAAAACCTATCCAATTGATAAAGCTAAATCTTCGTACTCCAATTTTATATTTTTTATTAAGTTCAACCATAAGTACTTATAATTTTCTTTTTTAAAAATTGTTAAGAAATTAAAGAAAATACTTGTTTTAGTTAGCATATTATGAATTACTATATATAGTAATTTATATTTAATATTTACTAAATATTGTAATGAGTTGGACACCAGAAAAAGTAGAAAAACTTAAAGAATTATGGGGTAAAGGGAACACAGCTAGTGAAATTGCTCAGATACTCGGCGGTGTTACTAGAAATGCAGTTATTGGTAAAGCTCATAGATTGAATTTATCAGGAAAAATTCAAACAAAAAAAAGCTCATCTTTAGGCAGTAGTAATACTGGCAGTGAAAATAAAATTTCTCGCAAAAATTTAAGGAGAGGTAAGTTCAAATCTTTAATTATAGATAAAGATTTTGAACCTGAAAACCCTAAGCAACTTGAGGAGCTAGATGAAAATTCGTGTAAATGGCCGATTGGACACCCCAACGAGGATAATTTTTACTTTTGTGGCAGGACTTCATTAAAAGATTTTTCATATTGCAAACTTCATTTATTGTACGCTTTCCAACCAAAAAATAGAAAAGAAGATGTTTTGGATAAAGACAAGGATAATGAAGTACCCAAATTTATTAGAAGAAAGATAAAGTCTGCCTAAATTATTCGCCTAATATTTTCTTTTTAGCTGCAGCAAATTCCTCGTCGTTAAGTATTTTTTTCTCATGTAATTCTTTTAATTCAGTTAGCTTTTTTACTAGGTCTTCTTGATTGTCTAAATTAATATTATTGGAATCTTCTAAGATGGTATTATTGGAAGTATCTAAATTTTTGTTGGCTTTTTTTGCCTCCATTCCAGTATTTATAGCTCTAAAAGCAAGATATAAGACAAAGCAAAAAATTAAACCAATTACGGTATAAACAATAGATATTATCATAAAGTTAATTCACCTTTTTTTTAGAATATTCTCCCTCATACTTCCACATATAAGAATATTTGTTTACCTCATCTACAAATCTTGAAGTACAGTTAAAGTCAAAATCAATATTACTTTTATATTTCCCAGATAAAACATTATCATATTTTAACAAATTAAGCTGATCATTTGTTATGAGTGGCTTAGGTAAAAGTTCAAATATATGTGCAGTCATTTTAGCTAGAGAGATTGGCATTGGAAGCAATATCCTTTTTTTTTCAATTAAAAAAAGAAGTTTTTCTAAGATTTCTTTAAAAGACATCTCCTCTGGGCCAGCAAATTCAATAATATTTTCCTTAATATCATCGATTATTATTTTAGTTATAGAATTTATTAAATCTGAACAAAAAATAGGTCTAAACTTTGTTTTACCATTATAGTAAATTGGAAAAATAGGCAACATTCCCAACAAAGTCATTAATTGGGTAGTAAAATTATCGTCTACAGAGTACACTATTGAGGGTCTCACAATTACAGTTTTATTGAAATTATTTAAAATTTCTTTTTCACCTTTTAATTTACTTTGAGCATAAATGGAGTCTTTTGCATTTTCAATACCCAGGGCAGATAAGTGTACAAATTTTTTTAATTTGTAAGTCGATGCATACCTTGAAATCATTTTTGGAAATTCTGTGTGTATGTTATTAAAATTATTTTTGCCTTTTTCAAATAATATACCAACTAAATTCACACACAAATCAGCATTGCTAAATAATTTTTCAATCAGTTCATGATCAAAAATGCTTCCCTCAACTATTTCAAGATATCCAGGGTTAGCTTGGGTTTTTAGTATATAGCCTTTTTGATGAACATTTCTTGTTAATGCTGTTACTTTGATATTATTTTTGGTTAAACTCCTAATCAAATTTCTGCCGATTTGACCAGAAGCGCCAAAAATTAGACAATTTTTTGGTTTCATATATAAATAATTATACGCTTATGGATATAAAAGTTCACAAAACAGATTTACCAGAAGATCTTAATGTTGGCAATAGTATAGCAGTTGACTGCGAGTTTATGGGGTTAAATTTCCAAAGAGATAAGTTATGCTTAGTTCAAATTTCATCAGGAAATTCTGATGCACATATAGTTCAACTTGATAGAAATGAATATAAAGCTCCAGTTTTAAAAAAAATATTATCAGATAAATCAATTAAAAAAATTTTCCACTTTGCAAGAGCAGATCTCACTTTTATTAAGAAGTATCTTTTAGTTGATGTAGATAATATAGAGGATACCAAGCTTCAATCAAAAATTGCAAGGTCTTATTCCGATAGGCATGGGTTGAAAGATTTAATTAAAGAATTTGTTGGCGTCGACATTAGTAAGCAGTTTCAAAGCTCTGATTTTGGAGGTGAACTATCCCAGGCTCAAATTAAATATTGTGCTAATGATGTCTTATACTTGCATAAAATTAATGATGCTCTAACGAAAATTCTTAAAAGGGAAAAAAGATTTCATTTATATGAAGACTGTTTAAAATTTATCAATACAAGAGTCAATTTGGATTTAGCATCATTTTCGGATGATATTTGGTCACATTAATGAAAAAAGATATTTATAAAAAAATTGCAAAGGACGTAATTAATACTGAAATAATTTCACTAAATAAACTTAAAAATTCATTAGATGTAAATTTTAAAAAAGCAGTTGAAAAAATATTAAACTGTAAAAAAGGTAAAGTTATTTTATCCGGGGTTGGTAAGTCAGGAATTATTGCTAAAAAAATTTCCTCTACTCTGGCATCAGTTGGTACTCCATCTTTTTTTGTGGATGCAAGTTCCTGCTCTCATGGAGATCTTGGGCAAATCAGTTCAAATGATGTTTTGATACTGATTAGTAATAGCGGAGAATCTGTTGAATTAAAAAATATTATTCAATTCGCAAATAGAAATAAGAGTATTACATTAATTGGTATAGTTTCGAAAAAAAATTCTCTCCTTTACAAGGCTTCGGATATTAAGATTGTGACTCCTGAGGTAAAAGAAGCTGGACCAGGAGGTATAGTTCCAACTTCTTCGACTATTGTTCAATTAGCGATCGGAGATGCGATTGCGATAGCCACAATGAAACGAAAAAAATTTGGTCAAAAAGATTTTAAAAAGTTCCATCCCTCTGGAAGTTTAGGATCTAGGTTAAAATCAGTAGAAGACCTGATGCTAACAGGGAAAAAAATTCCATTTATTAGCGAAAGCTCAAACATGAAAAATGCATTAAAGTTTATTTCCCAAAAAAAACTTGGAGTTCTTGTTGCAAGAAATAAAAAAAGGAGAACCACTGGAATTATTACTGATGGACAAATTAGACGAACAAGCGAAATAAGAGGAGATCTTCAACAGTTAAAAGTAAAAGATGTAATGACAAAAAACCCAATTTCAATTAATGCTGATGTTTTGGCTGCTAAAGCTTTATCCGTTATGAACTTAAATAGAATTACTTTTTTGTGTGTCCA
>CABXSF010000022.1 GCA_902514805.1 uncultured Pelagibacteraceae bacterium
TATTTTTTCTTTAAATATTAATTTATTAAATTTACCTTTTCCATTAGCAATAAGTTTTTTTACTTTTCAAAGTATTACTTTTTTAATCAATTCATATGATGAAGAGATAATCAACCTAAAGGCTAAAGACTTTTTTTTATTTATAGTTTTTTTCCCCCAATTAGTTGCTGGTCCAATTGTTAAATATAATCATATGATGCCACAATTTAAAAATGAAAATAATTGGGTATTTAATAAAAGAAATTTTAGTATAGGATTAATTGTTCTTTTTATAGGATTTGTTAAAAAAGTTTACTTCGCAGATACTCTCTCTACATTTGTTGATACTAATTATGAAAATTTAGATAAAATAGATACTTATTTAGCCTGGTTAGTAAGTTTATGTTTTACATTTCAATTTTATTTTGATTTCAGTGGTTATGTTGATATGGCCACAGGTTCTGCAATTATGATGAATATTTATTTACCACAGAATTTTAACAGTCCCTATAAATCTACCTCAATAATTAATTTTTGGCAAAGATGGCATATTACGCTTACCCATTTTTTAACTAATTATATTTACAGTCCAATATTACGATCTTTTAAAAATATAAATTTTTTCAATTCAATGGTTTCAATTTTAGCAGTTTTTTTAATTGCAGGGTTATGGCATGGTCCTTCTTGGACTTTTGTAATATTTGGAGCGTTTCATGGTGTGGGATTAATAATAAACCATTCTTTTAAAAATTACGTAAATTATAAAATCCCGAATTTAGTTTCTTGGTTTATTACTTTTAACTTCGTTAATATTTCATTTGTTTTCTTTAGATCAGAAACTATGGCTGACGCTCTTTTGATAATAAAAAAAATGTTTAACCTTAATTTACTAGGGAGTTATGATTTAAATTTTTCAATAAATGGCTTATTTTTTTTATTTTTAAATAATTTTAATTTAATTATATGTTTTTTACTTTCCATAGTTATCTGTTTTTATTTTAAAAATACCTATGAATTACTAAGAGATAAAGATAATAAATATTTAACTAAAGAAAAATAAAACAAATGATAACAAAAAAAAATTATCAACCAGAAATTGATGGTTTAAAAGCAATTGGTATTTTATCTTTAATTTTTTATCATGCGAATCTTAATATCTTTGGAAAAAGTATTTTCCAAGGTGGTTTTATAGGAATAGATATTTTTTTTATTATCTCAGGTTATTTATTTACTTTATCAGTATTAAATAAAATATCACATAATAATGATACCTCATTTAAATATTTTTTTGAAAATAGAGTTAGAAGAATTTTACCACTTTTACTTTTTATTATTTTGTCTTTTATTCCATTTGCATGGATTTATTTTCTTCCAGACGACTTTGTAAGCTATGCTAAATCGATTATTTCATCAATTTCTTTTACTTCAAATTTTTTTAATTATTATTCAGGAAATGAATTAAGTGAGATGAAACTATCCACTAAGCCTTTTCTACATACTTGGGCACTGTCTATTCTGGTACAATTTTATGTATTTTTTGCTTTTATAATTTTTCTAGTTTTAAAACATCAAAAAAAGCACTTTACCAAAATATTATTTTTCTTAGTGTTTTTAAATCTCATTTTTATCCAATTATCTTCATCTAATAACTCTAGTTTATTTGGTTCAAATGACTTTTTTAATTCTTATTTTTTGCAAAGTAGAGTTTGGGAAATTTTGGTTGGTTCAATACTAGCATTTTATAAGTTTAATATTAATGAAAAAATTATTAAGAGCAGTAATGCTAGATTTTTAAGAGAAATATTTACCTTTATAGGCCTAATATTAATTATTTCTTCAATTGTTAATTTTAATGATCAAATGCCTTATTTATCACTATATTTAATTCTGCCAATTACTGGTGTGAGTTTAATAATTTTATTTTCTAGCACAAATAATTCAATGACTAAAATTTTATCGTTTAAATTATTCACCGGAATTGGATCGATGTCTTTTTCATTATATCTTTGGTATTTCCCAGTTTTTGTTTTTGCAAGAATTACTGAATTTGTACAAGGGGAAATTTTAAACAAAGTTATAGTAGGATCGATTATATTTTTATTATCGATACTGACATATTATTTTATTGAAAAACCAACAAGTAACAAGACTTATAAATTTAAATTGATATTTTATGGAATTTTTACAGCTATAATTATTAATCTTATATTTAATTTCAATGTGCTTAATAAAAATGGCGAGTTAAGAAATTATCCTCAAATTGTAAAAGAAAATACCTCAGAAAATCCATGGTTTTTGTTAAAAGACTCAAAGGGACAAGTTTGTCATGATAATTTAAGTTTAATGGGTTGCAAATTTAATTCTTTTTCTGAAAAAAAAATTTATATCATTGGTGATAGTCAAATGGCATCACTTATGCATAATTTAAAAGAAAGAGTTATACTTAAAGGTTATCAATTTATCACTTCAACCTTTGGCGGATGCTTATATTATCCTGGTTTTAATAGAGTTAATGTAAAAAATAATGAAGTTTTTAAAAATTGTAATGATGATTATTTTAATAGTTTAAAAGGAATTCTATCTAAAGAAAATAATTCTATTTTTATATTTGGTGGCAGGATAACTTTACACTTAAGTAATTATAGATTTGATAATAAAGAGGGTGGAGTTGAAGGAGAAAGATGGAGCGGCAAATATATTCCAACTAGCAGCCTTTATGATGATATTGGTAGCTCTTTAAAAACAGAAATTTTAAAATTAGCTGAAAAAAATAAGATAATATTAATTTATCCAAATCCAGAAGTTGGTTGGGATGTAAAAAGAAAGATTTATTTACAATGGATCAATAGAAAAGATAAATTTTCTAATACTTTTGACTTTAAAAATATTAATACATCATACAAGGTTTATAAAGATAGAAACAAAAGAAGTTTTGAATTATTAGATTCTATTGAACATTCAAATGTTTATAGAGTTTATCCCCATAAATTATTTTGTGATACAATCATAAAAGAAAGATGTGTTACTCATGATGATAAACATATATTTTACTCCGATGCGCACCATCCATCAATTAAAGGAGCAGAAATGATCAATAATTTAATTATCAATGAGATTGAAAAAATTGAAAAGTGAGGAGCTCTGTTAACTATCAATGTCTTTAAAAATTTACTAAAAGTAATCAATTTTTTTTTTTGAAAATATAGTTATAAGTAGATAACATTTTTGAATTTGGATTATCTTCACCTTTATTCTTTGATACAAATAAAAAATTATTATCTAACAAAATTTTTTTAACTCTTGTTTTTTGATCAATAAAATCTTCATTTAATTCTACTGATATACTTTTAATTTTATCAGAGTTTAAATATTTATCAGCACCTTCTAATATCAAATGCTCTATTCCATCTACATCAATCTTAATATAATCCGGTATTTCTAATATTTTATTTTCTATTAAATTATTAATATTATTTCCAAATACTTTGTAACTATTTTTTTTATATATTTTATTACCATCAAATCCAAAATCTTCTCCGAATGAATTTGAAGAACAACCTTCTTGAAATCTTGTTTCTTTCAAAATTTGATAAGTATTAGGTTTTAAAGTTAGAGGGAACTGATTTATTATAATTTTTTCTTGTAAATTATTAACAGAAATATTTCTACTTAATACTCTCAAATTACTTGTTGATGGTTCAAAACTATAAACTTTTATTTTCTTGTGCTTTATGGAAGCATATATAGAAAATAAACCTATGTTTGAACCAATATCCCAAAAAATTATGTTATCATTATTAAAATTATCTATCCATTCTAACGTGCCAGGTTCTTTTGAGTAAAACCTTTTTACTCTTAAGTTCACCGCTTTGTTAGGTACAAAAAATTTTATTTTTGTATTTTGTATAGTAATTTTTTTATAACTTTTACTTTCAATATATTCTTTGAGATAAAGTAAAAATTCAAATTTTTTACCAAATAGACCTATTATCTTATCTAATGAAAATAAAATATAATAAATAAATTTTGAAAATTTAAAAAGCATTAAGAAGAAAAAATTATAAGAAAAATCTTTTTTAATTTATTAAGCCTAGCAAATCTTACGATAAGTTACGACTCGATTTTTGGAGTTATATTGGTGTTAAATGAAAAATTTAGGCTTTTAATTTAAAAGATTAGCGAATAATGTTAAAAAGTTAGGGGCACCTGGCAACAGAGCACCCCTTTCGATAAAAAAATGAGTGAATTAAAAAAACTAGAAAACTTTTTCAAAGTAATTAAAAAATACGATGAAAACTTAAAATTTAAGATAGTTGAAATTGGCGCCCATCCCTATGGTGATTTTAAGGAAGGTTTCCATATTTTGTTGGACTATTTTCCTGGATCTGAAATTTATGCTTTTGAGGTAAATAAAGAAGAGTGTCAAAAACTAAATAAGATTTGTAAAAAAGGGATGAAATTTTTTCCTATTGCGCTTGGTGAAAAAAAAGAAATTAGAAAATTTTATGAAACTTACATGCCTGTTTGCAGCTCATTGTACAAACCGAAAGACGAATTTTTAAAATTATACAACAATTTAAACATCGCTTACTTAAAAAACACCACTGAAATAGAAACAATTAGTCTTGATGAATTTTCAAACAATCATGGATTAGAACATATTGACTTTATTAAAATTGATATACAGGGAGCGGAGCTTGATGTTTTTAAAGGAGGCAAAAAAACTCTGGAAAAAACTTTAATGATTGTGAGTGAAGTAGAGTGGGTAGAACAATACATTAATCAACCACTCTTTGGGGATGTAAGTTCTTTTTTAAGAAAGGAAGATTTTATGCTTCATAAATTTCTAGAATATGGCACAAGGTCTCTTAAACCTATAATATTTAATCAAAACAAAAACTTTGGGACACAGTTTATATGGTCAGATGCATTGTTTATTCGTAATATAATGAATGTTTCTAAATTAAATGATGAAGAATTAATTAAATCGGCTGTTCTTTCTTATATTTATAAAAGTCCTGACTTAACTTATTTTTATCTAACTAAATTTGATGAAAAAAACAATTCATCTTTTTGTAATTTATTCAATGTAGTAAATTAGTTTTAATATGCCATTTATCGAAAAAATATTTAATCCATTAACTACCTTTCACCACAAAAGAATTTTTATGCACTTAAAAAACTTAAATATTAACAAAATTATTGATATTGGTGCCCATAAGGGTGAGTTCCTTGAAAAAATGTTACAAATTGAAAAAGTAAATTCATTTTATGCGTTTGAACCGCAAAAAGATATCTTTGATATTCTTAATAAAAAATTTTCAAAAAATAATAAGGTTACATTACTAAATTATGCACTAGATAAAGAGATTACAAATAAAAATTTGCAGATAAATAAATTTAGTGCAACTTCATCTTTAGCAGAAGTTAATGAGAAGTCAATGTATTTAAAATTGAAAAATTTTTTGACAAACTCAAAATCAAATTTTATTGATGAATACGCAGTTCAAACAAATACTGTGGATAATATTTTCAAAAATGTGAACTTAGAAAAAACATTACTTAAAATTGATGTTGAGGGATTCGAGATGAATGTTATTAAAGGATCTAAAATTAAACTAAAGGAAATACCGTATATATTAATAGAAAATCAATTTGGGAATCATTACAAAAATAGTAATTTTAATGATATCAAAGATGTGCTTTTAAAATATAAATTTGTTGAATCAAAAAAATTTGTTTTTCCAACCATGCATTATCAAGATTTGTTATTTAAAAAAAGCTAATTTATTTTAAAAATTGATTTAAGTTCGGTTTAAAATAATTAGGCCCTTTCATTACTTTTCCATTTTCATTAAATATTGGTTTTCCATCATCACCTAATTTACTCATGTTAGAATTTTGAACTTCTTCAAAACATTTGTCTAAATTAACTCCAAAAGCATGTCCAGCTCCATAGGTAACGTAAAGAATATCTGTTAAAGCATCTATTGTTTCTTGCAAATCTTTTTTATTAATTGCCTCCTTAAGTTCCTCGAGCTCCTCCTCTATAAGGTCGACCCTTAATTTATTAATCTTATCCGAGGAAAAACTTGCCTTTACTTTAACCTCTTGCCCAAATGTTTTCATAAATAAACCAACTTTTTCAAAATTTGTCATAAGGCTCCTATATGATTCTAATTACTTTTAATGTATAATAATATTTACATTATCCAAATGAAATTTAGAAAAGAAGTCGATAGTATGGGAGCCATCAATGTTGATGATGAAAAGTATTGGGGTGCATCAACTGAAAGATCAAAAAAATATTTTGATATAGGAAAAATATTAGTAAGCAAAACATTGATAAATGCAATTGCTATGATTAAACTTTCTGCTGCCCTAGTACATAAAAAAGAAAAACAAATTGATATTAAAATCTGTAACGCAATTGTTGCAGCTTCTAAAGAAATAATCTCTGGTAAGCTTGATGGAAATTTTCCATTGAAAGTCTGGCAAACTGGATCTGGTACTCAAACAAATATGAATGTAAATGAGGTTATTGCTAATAGGGCTATTCAAATTTTAGGTGGAAAAAAAGGTTCTAAGAAACCAGTTCATCCAAATGACCATGTAAATAAATCTCAATCAACAAACGATGTTTTTCCTACAGCAATGCATATTGCGATTGCCATTGAGACAAAAAAAAAATTATTACCCTCTTTAAAGAATCTTAGTAAAGAATTAAAAGCAAAAATAAGTAAATTTAAAAATATTGTTAAAGTCGGTAGGACACACCTTCAAGACGCCACTCCACTTACCTTAGGACAAGAATTTTCAGGCTATTATTCACAGTTAAATGATTGTATTTTAAGAATTGAAAATTCTCTAAAAGAAATCTTTTATCTTGCTCAGGGTGGAACCGCTGTTGGAACAGGGATTAATACAAGGAAGAACTTTGATGTTAAAATTTGTAAGGAAATAAGTAAGTTAACTAAAATAAAATTTTATCCAGCAAAAAATAAATTCGCAGCTCTTGCTGCTCATGACTCAATTGTAAATTTTTCAGGCACTTTGAATACAACAGCAGTTTGTCTTATGAAAATAGCAAATGATATTCGTTTTTTAGGTTCTGGTCCTAGAGCAGGTTATGGAGAATTAATACTGCCTGCAAATGAACCTGGTTCATCAATTATGCCAGGAAAAATTAACCCAACACAATGCGAGGCTGTCACAATGGTTTGTGTTAAAGTTATTGGTAATCACACAGGTATCACACTTGCAGGTTCTCAAGGACAATTCGAATTAAACGTTTTTAAACCTCTTATTGCTCACAATATTCTTCAATCTATAGATCTTTTGTCAGACAGTTCTAAAAATTTTTCTCAATTTTGTGTCAAAGGTATTAAAGCTGACTTAAAAAAAATAAATGATGATTTAAATAACTCGTTAATGCTAGTTACAGCTTTAGCTCCTAAAATAGGTTATGATAATGCTGCCAAAATTGCAAAGTCTGCACTCAAAAATAAAACTACATTAAAGTTTGAAGCTATAAAGACTGGCCTTATTTCTAACAATGAGTTCGATAGGATTGTAGATCCTAAAAAAATGACCTATCCAGGGTAACTCGACAAAATCTTGTTTATAAAACTTCTTAAACTTATCCAATTATTAACTGTAATAGAATTATTATTAAAACTATAAATTAAGTTA
>CABXSF010000023.1 GCA_902514805.1 uncultured Pelagibacteraceae bacterium
TGTAATAAAGTTGGCGAGTACAAAGCTCCAATTGAAAAAGATAATAGCAAAGATTTTAGGTACCTTTGTTTAGAGCATATAAAAGAATTTAATAAAAATTGGAATTACTTTGCGAATATGACTGATAATCAAATTAATGAGTTTATTAAATCCGATATGACTTGGCACAAACCGACCCAAAATTTTAGCGGACAAGATAATTTTTTTAAGATTTTATGGAATAATACTCTCAAAGAAAGTTTGGATGGAATTAATAATGACGATATAAGGTCAATCAAATTGCGACAATTCAGCTTTTCGGATGATGACATAAAAGCTTTCAACATTTTAAGTTTAAATATTGGCGCAGAATGGACCATTATAAGAGATAAGTTTAAAAAACTTGTCAAACGATTTCACCCTGATAAAAACTCTGGGAATAAAAAACACGAGGAAAAATTAAAGATTATAACATTGGCTTACACACAACTGAAAAGGTCTTATAAAAAATGAATGAAAATATAAATACGATTCCAGACATAAAAATTTCTGTTAAGCAAACTTTTGGAATTGACTCAAATCTTGAAGTAGATGCATTCTCAAAAAAAAATGAATATGTTCCAGAAATAGATAAAAATTATAAATTTGATAAAGATACTACACTTGCAATATTATCAGGTTTCTCTTTCAACAAGAGGGTATTAGTTCAAGGATATCATGGAACAGGAAAATCTACTCACATTGAACAAGTTGCAGCAAGATTAAACTGGCCCTGTATTAGAGTGAATTTGGACAGTCATATAAGTAGAATTGATTTGATTGGAAAGGATGCCATTACAATAAAAGATGGAAAACAAATAACAGAATTCCAAGAAGGTATTTTGCCTTGGTCTATACAGAATCCTATAGCGCTAGTTTTTGATGAATACGATGCTGGTAGACCAGACGTTATGTTTGTAATTCAAAGAGTTTTGGAGGCGGAAGGAAATTTTACTCTCCTTGATAAAAATAAAGTTTTAAAACAACATAAGTACTTTAGATTATTTGCAACTTCAAATACAGTTGGTCTGGGGGATACCACTGGACTATATCACGGTACACAGCAAATAAACCAGGGACAAATGGATAGATGGAACATAGTTACATCCCTTAATTATTTAAGTTTGGAAAAAGAGATGGAAATAATACTCGCAAAAAATAAATCTTATAACAATTTAAAAGGAAAAGAGGAGATTGCAAATATGATAAAGGTTGCTACTCTCACAAGAAAAGGTTTTGTATCTGGTGACATTTCTACAGTAATGAGTCCAAGAACAGTTATGCATTGGGCTGAAAATAATCTAATATTTAAAGATATTGGATATTCATTTAGGGTTACTTTTTTGAATAAATGTGATGATGTAGAGAAAAATATTATTGCTGAGTATTACCAAAGATGTTTTGGAGAAGACTTGCCAGAAGCGGTTATTAATAAGCAATCTAATGAGTAAAAAAGAAGAATTCTTCAAAGAAAGATTTAAACAAGCACTAGATTCAACATATAAAGTTATTTCAGAAGAATTTGATGATTTAAGTAAGAAAGAAAATCAGAAGCACATTGAGGATTATAAAATTTCAAATTTATACTCTAGAGAAGATTACATAAAATTTCGTGCCTTTACTGACTCTAATGCATTAAAAAAAAAATTTTCAGATAAAAATATTTTTAAAAAAAATTTTCCAAAAAACCAATCCTACAAAATATTCTATGAAATTTCAGAAAAAATAAGATGTGAATTATTAGGCTTTGATATGCTTAACGGCATAAAAAAAAACATCAACGAAAATTATTATAATAAAATTCTAAATAAAAAAGAAAGTAATATTAAAAAAAGGGAAGACGTAAATGTTTCAGAGGCATTTGAATTATACCTTTTAAAAAATTTTTTAGATATCAAATTGAATAATGTATCTAATAAAATCTTAAGTTTTTGGGAAAAAAAATTTGATGAAAACATTAAAAAACACGCACAATTTTTAAAGAAAAATATTACTGATCAAAGTAAATACAACGAAAAATTTTCAGAAATATTTCAAAATATGGGGATATTTGAAAACGAAAATGAGGTTAAAAGTGAGAGTAATGATGACAATAACAATAATGAAAATAATCAAAATAATAAGGATGATAATAATAATGAAGATAAAGAAGGTAAAGCAGAGGAAACTAGTGAAAATAAAATTTTAGAGGGAAGTGAAGATCTTAATGAGTTTAGAATGGAAGAGGAATTTTTAGAAGATGGAGATCAAAAAGAAAATACAGAAAATATTATTCAAAAACTCAATATTTCAAAAAGTAACAAAGAATATAAAGTTTTTACAAGTGATTTTGATGAAACCGAAAAAGCTGAAAATTTAGAAAAAGATGTTGAAATTAAGAAACTAAGAAATAATCTAGATCAACAACTTACTAATTTTCAGGATGTAATAACAAAACTTGCAAATAAATTACAAAGGCAATTGTTAGCAAAACAAAATAGATCGTGGGAATATGATTTAGAAGAAGGTTTATTAGATAGTTCGAAACTAAGCAGAATAATTATAGATCCCCAAAATTCTCTGTCATTTAAAAAAGAAAAAGATTACGAGTTTAAAGATACAATAGTAACACTTTTAATTGATAACTCTGGATCAATGCGTGGAAGACCAATAACTATTGCTGCATTATGCGCAGATATACTTTCAAGAACACTTGAAAGATGTAATGTTAAAGTTGAGATACTTGGATTTACAACCAAAAATTGGAAAGGTGGAGAAGCTAGAGAAAAATGGAGTAATAGCGGAAAACCAAAAAATCCTGGAAGACTTAACGATTTAAGACATATAATTTATAAAGCAGCCGATGTTCACTGGCGACAATCAAAAAAAAATCTTGGATTAATGCTTAAAGAGGGATTACTAAAGGAAAATATTGATGGAGAAGCAATTTTATGGGCGTTTAATAGGCTCGTTAAAAGAAAAGAAGAGAGAAAAATAATGATGGTAATTTCTGATGGAGCTCCTGTTGATGACTCAACGCTATCTGTAAATTCAGGAGACTACTTGGAGAAACATTTAAAAAAAACTGTTAAATTCATTGAATCTAACTCGGATATTGAACTACTTGCGATTGGTATAGGTCACGATGTTTCTAGATACTATAAAAAGGCAATAAAAATTTCTGATGTGCAAGAATTGGGTGACGTTATGATTTCTCAACTAAGCAGTTTATTCGAAAAAAAGAAGAATCCAAAAAAATTAAACTAAAGGTTTTTTAGATCTTCATTTGTCCAAGTTAATAATACCTCTGCCCCTGATCTAGTTTTTGAATTTCTACAAATTACTTTTGCACCATTTCTTTCAAGTAAAGTTTTTCCAATAAAAATACCAAGACCCAGTCCTGACTTCGAATTATCTTCGTAAGTGGGGGACTTAATATAAGGTTCACCAATCTTGTTTAAAACATCTTTTGAATAACCATTTCCATCGTCCTCTATAGATATCTCAGTTAATTTATTATCACTTTTAATCGATACATATATTTTTTTTTTTGCAAATTTATTTGCGTTGCCAACAAAGTTTCTTATTCCGTAAACAATCTCTATTAATTTTGTTATCTTAAAAGAATTTGTGTCTTGGATGTTGTTCAATATAAACTCCTTACTTGAAATGTCTTCAAACGATTTGATTATTTCACTTACATAATCAAACATTGAACATTCTTGATCAATAAAATCATCTTCAACACCAGGATTTAGTGACAATCTTTTAAGGATCTGACTACATCTTTCAACTTGGTTTACAAGTAATTCAAGGTCTTTTGTGAGTTCTTTTTTATCTTTAAATTGATTGTGAAGATCTTGGGAAATTATTTTTATAGTCGAAAGAGGTGTGTTTAAAGAATGAGCAGCAGCTGCAGCCTGTCCTCCCAATGATACCAACTCATGTTCTTTTGCAATGAATTCCTCAATCTTATTTAATGCTTCTTTTCTTAAATTAGACTCTCTTCCAAATAATATCGCAAAATAATTTAGAAAAATAAGGGCAATAATTAAGGATATGGATGTACCATAATGGTAAAAGTCATTAATAACTAATCTTTTGCCTGAGGGGTAAATCAAATGTTTATGGAAAAGGGTAAGTAAAATTATTGAAAATACTGTTATCAATATTAATGATAAACTTGTTTTAAAAGACAGATTAGATGAAGAAAAAACGCTTGGAATTATTAAAAAAATTGAAAAGGGATTTATAACTCCCCCTGAAAAGTAAAGTATTAAACTTAATTGAAGTATATCTATCAATAAAAATGAAAATGACGCTCTATTTGAAAGTATATTTTTTTCATAAAAATAAATTAAAATTATGTTGGATATTACACCTAGAAATATAACAACGTTGACAATTAAAATATCAAATTCAAAATTGAAAACATATTTTACAACATTGACTGTTAAGAACTGGCCTAAAATTGCTATCCATCTAAGATTGATATAAGTAGTTTTGTTTAAAGTATATATTTTAGAAACTGACTTGGTTTCCATACTTAAATATCTAAATTGCTAATTTCTAATGCATTAGAAATTATAAAATCTTTTCTTATGGATACGTCGTTACCCATTAATGTATGGATTATCTTTTGATCTCTTTTCTTGTCATTGGAGTATTTCACTTGAAGTAAATTTCTTTTTTCAGGATTTAATGTAGTATTCCAAAGTTCATCAGGATTCATTTCACCAAGACCCTTAAATCTTTGAATATTAAGTTTTGATTTTTCCTCTGATAATACTTTTTCAAATTCTTTTGATCCTCTTTTATATTTTTTTAAACTTTTGGAATTGTTTAAAATAAAATTTTCCAAACTTTTTTCGTCTTTAATATAAATACTTTTACCCAGTTTATTTATTTTAAATAATGGAGGTTGTGCCAAAAAAATATTCCCGTTTTCTATTAGTTTGTTAAATGGTTTATTATTGAAAAATGTTAACAATAATGCCCTGATATGTGATCCATCAACGTCTGCGTCAGTCATGATAATAATTTTCCCATATCTGAGATCATCTAAATCGATTTCCTCAGTTTTTGGATCTAAACCAAGTGCATTTATTAACGTAACTATTTCATTTGATGAAATCATCTTTGATAATGCTTTAGTTTTGCTGTCACTCGAATTTCCATTTTTTTTTGAGTTAGTATCCTCAACATATGTATTCAATATTTTTCCCCTTAAGGGTAAAACTGCTTGATACTCTCTGTTTCTTCCTTGTTTTGCTGATCCGCCAGCAGAGTCTCCCTCAACTATAAATAATTCTGTACCATCTCTTTTAGAGTTTTGACAATCAGCAAGTTTTCCTGGCAAACCTGTAAGCTCAAGAGCTCCTTTACGTCGAACACTCTCTCTCGCTTTCCTAGCTACATCTCTTGCTTGCGCTGCTTGAATTATTTTTAATAAAACAATTTTTATTATACTTGGGTTTTGGTCAAACCAAGTAGAAAGTTTTTCATTCATGAAGTTTTCAACAATATTTCTTACTTCAGAAGAAACTAATTTGTCCTTTGTTTGAGAAGAAAATTTAGGATCTGGCATCTTAATAGATAATACTGCACACAAGCCCTCTTTGATATCATCTCCTGTAATAGAAACTTGATTTTTTTTTAAAATATTATTTTCATTTACATATTTATTTAAAATTCTGGTAAGCGAACTTCTGAAACCTAAGAGATGCGTTCCTCCATCTTTTTGAAATATATTATTTGTGTAAGCGTTAGTATCTTCTGAATAACCTGAGTTCCACTCTAACGAACATTCTATATTTATACCATTTTTATCTCCCTCAAGATAAATTGGTTTTTTAAATAAGTCGTTTCCATTTTTATTTTTTAATTTTTCTTTCTTTTCGTTTAAAAAATTAACAAATTCTATTATTCCACCTTCATATTTAAATTCTATCTTTTTTTCCTTTTTTAAAGTTTTATCCAAAACAACTAAATTTACTCCTTTATTTAAGAAAGCTAATTCACGCATTCTTTTTTGAATAATTGTGCTACTGAATTTAGTTGATGAAAATATTTCTTTTGAAGGTAGGAAAGTAATTTTAGTCCCTGTATTTTTTGATTTTCCCACCTGTTTAAGTGGAGATTTTGGGTCTCCATTTCTAAACTCCACAAAATATTTTTTCCCATCCCTATCTATTTCAAGTTCAAGTTTTTCAGATAACGCATTGACAACTGAAACTCCAACACCATGAAGTCCACCAGACACTTTATAAGAATTGTGGTCAAATTTTCCGCCCGCGTGAAGTTGGGTCATAATTACTTCTGCGGCTGATTTTTTTTCAGTTTTATGAAAATCAACTGGTATACCTCGACCATCATCTGATACAGCTATTGTCCCGTCTTTGTTGATCTCTACAGTAATAGTTTTACAGTGACCAGCTAAAGCTTCATCAATTGAATTGTCAACAACCTCATAAACCATGTGATGTAGACCAGTTCCATCATCTGTATCACCAATATACATACCTGGTCTTTTTCTAACCGCGTCTAAGCCTTTTAAAACCTTTATGGAGTCTGCCTTATAATTTGAAGTTTGCTGTGTTTTTGACATAGTTTAATTTTTACGGAAATTAAAACTATATCATTTTTATTTGTTGAGATAAAATTGAATTCTAAATAGTCATTAAATAAGTCACAATATTATTGATTAATTTAACAATTTTTTTTTTTTGATCTTGAAATGTAAAAAATCTCATTTATTAACCATTATATGGCGGAGAGAGTGGGATTCGAACCCACGAAAGAGTTTCCCCTAAACACGCTTTCCAAGCGTGCGCCTTAAACCACTCGGCCATCTCTCCTAAAGTTATCTTACAATTTGTTTTAACTTATTTTGAAATTTTAAAAATTTAATTTTTTGTTTTGCAATTTTCATTTTGATTTTATCTTTTAAGGGAATATATACTATTTTCGTAGGTTTTGAGTCTTCAACCCTAATAAGAGCTAAATCAAATTCATTAATAAGTCTGATCTTTAGATTTTTTTCATCAATAAAGCTATAAAGTATGTACTCTGGATTAAATACTCTATTATCCTCAATAAATTTTTCTAAAAATTTAAAAAAATCTTTAAATATTAATATTGTCGAAAAGTTTGTTATAAAAAATGAATCATTTAATCCTTTCCAGTGAAGATTGGAAGGAAACAAGACTTCATTATCTTTTAAAGAATTAATTGCATTTGTTAAAAAGTCTAGACCTTTTTTACAAATAATATCTGTCCTGAATCTTAAAATAAAATCAAAATTTTCGTTATTTTCATTATTAATTTTTTCTAAAAATTTAATGTTTTCTAGTATCGAATGCCACATGTGAAAAGTATTTGGAACCTTGAAACCAGAATTTTCTTCCCAGGTTACATACTTTACTTTTGAAACATTATTTGTCCAGTCTTGCTCCTTAAGAAGGTGTATATATTTAATATCATATTTGTTCTTAAAGCTTTCCAATTCGTCTTGATTCTCCCAAACTGAACTGACAATTGTAATTTCAAAATTAGATAAAATTTTTTTTAAATCTTTGAAAAAATTTATATTTTTCTCAAAAATTCTTATTTGTCCTGAT
>CABXSF010000024.1 GCA_902514805.1 uncultured Pelagibacteraceae bacterium
CAGCAATAATCGTTTTGTGGGCTTTATTTTTTTCACCTTCGCCAGAAGATAGAGAAAAAATAAAACAAAAAAGAATGGACTCGGTTAAAAGTTTAGATGCTCCAGAAATAGAAAATTCCGAAACTAATAATATTCTTTCAAGAAAAGAAGCTTTAAAAAAAGATAAAAGAATTATATTTGAAAATGATAACATTAAAGGTTCTATTTCTTTAAAAGGTGCAATTATAGACGATTTACTTTTTAAAAATTACAATGAAAAACTCGAGGGTACAAAAAAGGTTGTGCTACTAAATCCAAGAAATGCTTCTGATACATATTATTTAGAAACAGGCTGGGTAACTAACAACAAAAATATTGATTTACCGAATAATAAATCCAAATGGAAAGTAGAGGGTAACATAAAACTTTCACCAGGAAACGACGTTAAATTAATATGGAAAAGTCCTCAAGGACTCACTTTTGAAAAAATTATTAGCATTGATAATAAATTTTTATTCACTATTGACCAAAAAATAAAAAATAATACTAATAAAATATATAATTTTTATCCCTATAGCCAAATTATCAGAAAAAATATTCCTAAAGACATAGTTAATTTTTTTATTTTACATGAGGGACCGCTTGGGGTGTTTGATGATCAATTAGTGGAGAAAGATTATGATGATGTAATAGACAAAAAATATTCAATCAATGCTGAAAAGGGTTTTCTAGGTATCACTGATAAATACTGGCTAACAAGCTTAATACCAGAAAAGAATAAAAATTTTAGAGCAGACTTTGAGTATAATGACAAATTCAAAATTAGCTTTATAGAAACTGAGGCTTTAGAGGCAGAACCAAATAAGCAAATTAGTAATAAAGTTGATATTGTTATCGCTGCAAAAGAGGTAGATGTAATTGATGAGTACAATGAGAAATTGGGATTATCAAAATTTGATCTGGTAATTGACTGGGGTTGGTTTTATTGGATTGTAAAACCTTTATTCTTTTTAAACGATTACTTTTTTAAACTTGCAGGAAATTATGGATTGGCAATTATATTAATAACTGTTTGTTTAAGATTATTGTTCTTTCCACTCAATAATTATGCATTTAGATCAATGAGTCGTATGAAAATTTTGCAACCCGAAATGGCTCGTCTTAAAGAAGTGCATAAAGATGATAAGATGAAACTTCAGCAAGCAATTATGCAGCTTTATAAAAAAGAAGGAGTTAATCCTGTAAGTGGTTGCGTGCCAATTTTAATTTCTATACCATTTTTTTTCGCTATTTATAAAATGTTGTTTGTAACAATTGAAATGAGACACCAGCCCTTTTTTGGATGGATAAAAGATCTTTCTGAAAAAGACCCAACATCAATTTTTAATTTATTTGGACTGATACCATGGTCACCACCTGACTTTTTAATCATTGGTGCGTTACCCGTGCTAATGGGCCTAACAATGTGGGCGCAACAGAAACTTAATCCAGCTCCACAAGATGATATACAAAAGAAAATTTTTATGTTTTTTCCAGTTTTTTTGACTGTAATACTTGCACCTTTCCCTTCGGGATTAGTTCTGTATTGGACAGCCAATAATATTCTTACAATGGCTCAACAGTACGTCATTATGAAGAGAACTACTGTGAAAACCTCTCAATAATGGATTTAACAAAGATCTTACCTACTGACGGACCGCCAGTCGAAGAAGTTTTGAAATATGTTGAGAAATACAAAAATGAAATAATAGTTATAAAGTATGGGGGCAATGTATTTATTGATAGAGAAATTTTTGATAATTTTATCAAAGATTTAAGTGTACTTAACAAGCTTGGTTTGCAAGTGGTTGTTGTGCACGGAGGAGGGCCAAGAATAAAAAGGGAGTTATCTAAACAAAATATTGAGTCAAAATTTGTAAGAGGTCTTAGAGTTACTGATGAAAAAATTATAAATGTCGTTGAGTCAGTGCTTATTGAGTTTAATGAAGATATTGTAAATTCTCTAAAAAAAATTGGGTCCCAGGCAGCCTCACTACACACAAAAAAAGATAATGTTATAAAAATTATTCCTGAACAAATGGAACTTGGTTTCGTGGGAATTCCTGATAAAATTAATACAGAAACTATTTTTAAAAAATTAAAAAATAATATTATACCTATTATCTCCCCTTTAGGGCTAGGAGAAAATAAACAGACCTATAATATTAATGGAGATCATGCAGCTGGAGCAGTTGCGAAATCTCTTAAATCAAGAAGACTTCTTTTAATGACAAATGTTGAGGGTGTTTTGAATAGAGAGAAAAAACTTATTTCAGAAATCAATTCTTCAAAAATAATCGAAATGATAGAGGATAAAACAATTACTGAAGGTATGATACCAAAAATAAATACTTGCCTTGATGCTGTAAAAAACGATGTAACTGCAGTTGGTATAATTGACGGTCGTAAACCTCGTTCAGTTTTGTTTGAATTATTTTCTGATAAAGGATCAGGAACATTAATAAGAAAATGAAAAGTTTGAAAGAAATGAAATACCTTCTTTTGGACCTTGACGGGGTTTGCTATGGTTCTCACAATGGTTATCCTTTAGAAAAAGTCTTTGGTCTTGTGTCAAAAAGAATGACTCTTTTTATTCAAGAAAAACTTGGTTTAGATGAAAAAAAGGCAAAAGAACTTCAAACTAATTATTTTTACAAATACAATACCAGTCTTAACGGTCTAATGTTACATCATAATGTTATTGGAGATGAGTTTCTTAAATATGTGCATGATATTGACATTTCATTTATGAAAGAAGACAAAATATTGAGAAATGAACTAGAGAATTTAGATATGGAAAAATTTATTTTTACAAATGGTAGCGCTGAACATGCTCAAAATATTTTGACCCGATTAGGTATTTATGATCTTTTTGGAAAAGAAAAAGTGTTCGATATAAAAGACGCTGGATATGTTCCTAAACCAGAAGCCCAGACCTTTGATTTAATGGTCAAAAAATTTGGTATTAAGCCCAAAGAAACAATTTATATTGAAGATATAGCTAAAAATTTAAGTATTGGCTTTGAAAAAGGCTGTACAACTGTTTGGTTAATCAATGATGAACATTTTGGAAAAATTGACTCTGATAAAGATTATATTTCTCATAAAATTGAAAATCTATCTTTATTTCTTAAAGAAATAAGGTTATTAAAAAGTAAATAAATTATGTCCTTAGAAAAAATAATTAATGACGCTTGGGAAAAAAAAGACCAAGTAAATCAAGATTCAGATCAATCTTTAAAGGATGCAATAAACCAAGTAATTAAAGATTTAGATAGCGGTAAGTCTCGTGTAGCAGAAAAAATTAATGGGGAATGGAAAACTCATCAACATCTTAAAAAGGCTATCATGCTTAGTTTTAGAATTTACCCTATGGATAATTTAAGCGGTCCGTATAGTAGCTGGTACGATAAAGCTCACTTATTAAAAGGTAAAACAGCTAATTGGACAAAGGAACAACATGAGGCTGCTGGATTTCGAATGACACCAAACAGTCCAGTAAGACCAGGATCTTTCATTGGAAAAAATGCAGTGCTCATGCCTTGTTATGTAAACATAGGAGCGTACATCGGTGCTGGAACAATGATGGATACTTTTAGTAGAGCTGGTAGCTGCTGTCAAATCGGAGAAAATTGCCATATATCGGCTGGTTCAGGTATTGGTGGAGTATTAGAACCAGCTCAAGCACTTCCAACTATAATTGAGAATAATGTCTTTGTTGGAGCTATGTCAGAAGTTGTAGAGGGTGTTATAGTGGGAGAAGGAAGCGTTCTTTCAATGGGATGTTACATTGGTCAAAGCACAAAAATTGTAAATAGATCAAATGGTGAGGTTACAAAAGGGCATGTTCCGCCTTATTCGGTCGTAGTACCTGGCACTCATAAAGATCTTTATGCTGTTCATATAATAAAAACTGTAGACGCAAAGACGAGGTCAAAGACATCAATTAACGATCTTTTAAGAGACTGATTATGCAAAAAATAAATGAATTACAACTAGCCAAAGAGCTAATGAGGTTTCCATCAATAACACCCAGAGACGCTGGTGTAATTAAATTTTTAGAAAAAAAATTAAAGAAAATGGGTTTCAAAACTAAAATCTTGAATTTTAAAGAAAAAAACTTTCAACCAGTGAAAAACTTATATGCTAGGTTAGGAAGTAAAGGGCCTAATTTTTGTTTTGCGGGCCACTTAGATGTTGTGCCCCCTGGAGATATAAAAGACTGGACAATTAATCCTTTCAGACCTTCTGTTAAAAAAGGTCATTTAATTGGTAGAGGTGCGAATGATATGAAAGGCTCAGTGGCTGCTTTTGTTTCAGCCGTAAGTATTTTTTTGAATAATAATAAAAGTTTCAATGGATCAATTAGTCTATTAATAACAGGTGATGAAGAAGGAGATGCGGTAAATGGTACAAAAAAAGTTGTAGATTATTTAAAAAAAAAAAAGGAAAAAATTAATTTTTGTTTGGTTGGTGAACCAACAAATCCAAATAAATTAGGAGAAATGATAAAAATCGGTCGAAGAGGAAGTTTAACTGGAAAAATAAAAATAATTGGTATGCAAGGACATGTTGCTTATCCTCATAGGGCAAATAATCCCTCAACGATAATTATTAAAGTTTTAAATGAATTAAAAAATATAAAGTTTGATAAAGGTGCCAAAAACTTTCAGCCAACAAATTTAGAGATTACGAAAATAAATATTAATAATAACTCCGATAATGTTATTCCAAGAGTTGCTAATGCAACTTTTAATATAAGATTTAATAACAAGCACTCATCAGTTTCTATCAAAAAAAGAATTAATAAAATTTTAAGTAAAATTAATACAAAAAATAAATCAAAATTTAAAGTAGATTATAGAGTATCTGGTGAGGCATTTTTAACAAAACAAAACGCTACAACAAATATGATACAGAATGTTGTAAAAAAAATTACTAAAATTAAACCAAAACTTTCGACAACCGGAGGAACATCTGATGCTAGATTTCTGAAAAATATTTCTCCGTGTTTAGAATTTGGCCTTGTAGGTAAGACAATGCATAAAGTTGATGAAGCAGTATCTTTAAATGATCTTAAAAAATTAACAAAAATTTATGCCAAAATTCTTAATAACTATTTTTAGTGAAAACTTCGATAATATCTTCAAAAACTTCAGTTAATCATTTAACAGGTGATGGTCATCCAGAACAACCAAAAAGAGTAACGGCAATAACTCAAAGACTAAAAAAAAATAAAAATTTAATATGGGATAAGCCAACTACTTTTGATCATAAAATACTAAAAAAAGCACATGATGAAAATTATGTTGATATGGTCAAAAAAAGTTTTCCTAATCAAGGATTAAAATTTTTGGATGGCGACACTATAATTTCACCCGGGAGTGAAGATGCTACAATTGATGCAGTAGGATCAGTAATAAAAGCAATAGACGGTATTGAACAGAAAAAATTTAAAAATGCTTTTTGTGCAGTGAGGCCACCTGGCCACCATGCAGAAAAAAGTAAAGCGATGGGTTTTTGTATATATAATAATTGCGCAGTTGCCGCCCATTATCTCATGGAAGAGTATAAATATAAAAAAATTGCAATTTTCGATCCTGATGTCCATCATGGAAATGGAACACAAGATATCTTTTTCGATAATAAAAATGTTCTATACTTATCTACACACCAATATCCATTTTATCCAGGTACTGGAAGTGAAAAAGAAAAAGGTAAACATAATAATATTTTCAATGTGCCTCTTCCTGCTGGGACTACATCAGAGAAATATATGAATGCATTGGATAGAGTTTTAGATAAACTGGTTGAATTTAAACCTGAATTTTTGATCTTAAGCATGGGCTTTGACGCAAATATTGCTGATCCTCTTGCACAGTTTGAATTAAAATCTGAAGATTTTTATGAGATTACAAAAAAAACTCTTAAAGCAACAAACGAATTCACTAATGGAAAAGTAATATCAGTGTTAGAGGGAGGGTACGACCTTAATGCCCTTGCAGAGAGCGCATTTAATCATGTAAATGCTCTCGTAGAAAATAATTAATGAAACTGTATAAGATCAAAAAGTCTAAAATAGACAACAGACGAGGTTTATATGCAACTAAAGATATTAAAGAAGGAACTAAAATAATTAATTATATTGGAAAAATCATTTCTAATAAAGAAGTTGAGGAGTCAGCAAAATTTGACAATAATAAGCCAATCTATTTATTCACACTTAATAATAGATATACCTTAGATGGAGATTTTAATTGGAATACCGCAGGTTTGATTAATCACTCATGTAATAACAATTGTGACTATGAGGGAAAAGGTTATAAGGTCTGGGTATCAGCAATTAGAGATATTAAAAAAGAGGAAGAACTGACTTGTGACTATGGTTTTGGATTTGATAAAGACTATAAACAGTTCCCTTGTAAATGTGGTGCAAAAAATTGTTGCGGATATATTGTAAGAGCAGGTTCTAGGTTTAGGATAAATAAAAAATTCGCTATTAGTAAAAAAAAAACTAATAAATCA
>CABXSF010000025.1 GCA_902514805.1 uncultured Pelagibacteraceae bacterium
TTAAAAAGGTAATTTCGTTCTTTTAAAGGTCTTTTCCAGTTCTCAGTTGAAAATGCATATAATGTGAGAAATTTTATCTGTTTTTTAATACAGTATTTCATGACCATCTCAACAGTTTTTAAGCCTTCTTTATGACCAAGGTTTCTTGAGTTTTTATGTTTTATCCCCCAACGGCCATTTCCATCCATTATTATGGCCATGTGTTTTAAAGGATTCATATAGTCATTATTTCTTTTTCTTTTACTGCTACTTTTTCATCTACTTTTTTTACAAAATTGTCTGTAAAATTTTGAATTATTTTCTCAAATTTTTTTTCATCGTCTTCACTAATTTCTTTTAATTTAAGTTTTTTTTTTAAATCATCATTACCTTCTCGTCTTACATTTCTTATTGACACTTTGCATTTTTCACCCATTGTTTTAATTATTTTTTTTATTTCTACTCTCCTTTCCTCACTTAGATCTGGAATTGGTAATCTTACTAACTGTCCATCTATTTGTGGATTTAAACCCAAATCTGACTTTTTAATTGCAGAGTCCAATAATGGAATATTATTAGAGTCCCATACTTGAATATTTATTACTCTAGGTTCTGGGGTTGTTATTGTTGCCAACTGATTAATTGGCATTTTTTGTCCATATACATCAACTTTTATTAAGTCTAACATGCTAGCGTTTGCACGACCTGTCCTCAAAGATGCTAATTCTTTAACAAAAACATCAAAAGTTTTTGTCATTTTTTGATTGTATAATTCCTCTTTAAACATTATTCGCCAATTTTAATTCTAACAAAATCTTTGATCTTCAAACCCTTTGAGTCAATTTTGTTTAAAACATCTTTGACTTTTAATTTAGGATCAATTACCCAATCTTGGGTAAGCAAACTATTATCCTCTTTAAATTTATTTATTTTACCTAAACTTATTTTTTCTGCAATTTCTTTTGGCTTCCCAAGATTTTTTAGTTCCTCTTGAATTATTTTTTTTTCTTTTTCAACAATATCATCTTTAATATCTTTTTTATCAATTACCATTGGATTAGATGCAGCGACATGCATTGAAATTTGTTTTCCAAATTCGTCAATATCTTTTGAGTTTTTCTCAAATTCTAAACTTACAACAACTCCAAGTTTAGATAAATTATCTTTAACTATAGAATGATTGTATGTAAAGATTTTCGAATTTGAATTTTCTAATGTTTTTGATCTACCTATTGTGATTTTTTCTCCAATTTTCGTAATTAAATCAATCAAATTTTGAGATACGGTTGATCCATTTTTCATTTTACTATCATTAAGTTTATTTAGATTAGAGCTTACAGTATTATTTATCTCTCCAATTTCTTTTGTAAAATTTAAAAAGTCATCATTTTTTGCGACAAAATCTGTTTCGCAATTTATTTCAATGATAGATGTTTTTTTATCATCGCCACAAATGTATACTAGGCCCTCGTTGGCCTCTCTAGACATTTTTTTTGAGGCTTTTGAAATTCCTTTAATTCTTAAGATTTCAATTGCTTTTTCTAAATTTCCTGAAGCCTCTTTTAATGCACTGTTACAATCTTTAAAACCTGCACCAGTGGTACTTCTTAGTTTTTTAACACTCTCAAGATCACTCATTTAATTAATTAATCTTTTTTATTGGATAAGAAGAGGGTTTAGGTGTTGTGACTTTTTGATCACCATTTTTTTTTGTATCCTCGGGAATATCTTTCTTGGCATTATTAATTGTCTCTTTAACTAAAGAGCAATACAGATCTATTGATCTTCTGGCATCATCGTTACCTGGTATTGGAAATTCAATACCTTCCGGATCTGAATTCGTATCAAGTATAGCTATTATCGGAATGTTTAATTTTACAGACTCTTTTATAGCAAGTGACTCGTAGTTTGTATCAATAATAAAAACTAAATCTGGAACTTTTTTCATATCAGATATTCCTCCTAATGATCTTTGAAGTTTATCTCTTTGGATGCTCATTTTGAGAAGTTCTTTTTTTGTAAAACCTCTATTTTCCGATTTTAAATCTGTATTAATTTTCTGAAGTTTTTTTATTGAATTAGATATTGTTCCCCAGTTTGTTAACATACCTCCCAACCATCGATAATTTACAAAATATTGGTCTGTTGATTTTGCTAGGTCAGAAATTGCCTCTGACGCTTGTTTTTTTGTTGAGATAAAGAGTATTTTACCATTATTTGAGATAGTTTCGTAAATTTTTTCCAAGGCTTTGTTTGTGAGCTCAAGAGTTTGAGTTAAATCAATAATGTGCACAGAGTCTCTTTTGCCAAAAATATATTTTTTCATTTTTGGATTCCATCTTAGAGTTTTATGACCAAGATGTACTCCTGCTTCTAAAAGTTGTTGAATTGATAAATTTGGTATCTTCATAATTTTTCCCGGTTGTACCACCAAAGCTATTTCCATTTAAGGACCGGAGGTTATTAACCAAAAGCCTTGTGCGTATTTTTAAAGCTTTTTATAAATTTATTGAGATAAAGGCAAGAGATAAATCAATGAATTGTTGTTGAAATTCCTTGATTCTTTATTAGATTGACAATTTTTCTATCGATAAAACGCTTATCTTTAAGTTTTACTTTATATGCCTTATCACTTGATACAATATTAATGTTCACCTCAACATCTCCGCCTTTTTTTAACATTTTGGATAATATATCGACTTCATCAACACTTTTAACTTTACAACTTATTGAATTAATCGGTTTATTGATAAGATCATCTAATGAAATTATCTTTTTAACATTTAACCTCTTAGATTCAGGTTCATTTTGTTTAACTATTTTCTGTATTGTCAAAATTACCGAATTTCCCTCTTTAATCTTACTTCTATTTAATTCAAGCGTGTCAGAAAAAATAAATAGTTCAAATATGCTTGATTGATCAGAAAATTTAATTATTGCGTATGACGTTCCCTTTTGTGTTTTCTTTTCTTGAATTTTTAAAATAGTTGCCGCGACTGATCCCTCACTAATTTTCTTATCTTCATTAACATTTTTATAAGAAAGAATATTAAATTCCTTAAATATATCTTGATATTGATTAAGTGGATGATCCGATATAAAAAAACCAACAGTTTCAAATTCTTTTGCCATTTTTTCTTGAAAATTCCATTCGCCAAGATTATCTACTACCTCATTGTCATTAGATTCTTCACTATTACCAAATAGGTCGATTTGATTTAAGGACTTGTTTTCAAAAATATTTTTTGATTTAGATATTAAATTAGGTATTGATTCAAAAATTGATTTTCTACTTTTCAAAATATTATCAAATGCACCTGCTTTTGTGAGAGCCTCCATTTGAAGTTTGTTTATGTCTTTCGGATTTACTCTATTTATAAAATCATTTAAGGATTTAAATTTTCCATTTTTTTCTCTTTCCTTGACTATGTTTGAAATTGCTTCATATCCAACATTTTTTAATGCCCCTAAAGCATAGTAAAAATTTTTTGTATCAGAAACAAAATCACTATGACATAAATTTATATCAGGAGATATTATACTTATGTTTAATCTTTTTAGTTCTTCATAAAACTCTCCTAATTTTTTTTGATTTGACATTTCCATAGACATTGATGCAGAAAAAAATTCATTAGTAAAATGAGTTTTTAAATATGCTGTTTGATAAGCTATTATAGCATACGCTGCAGCATGACTTTTGTTGAAACCGTATTCTGCAAAGGGTTCTATTTTTAAAAAGATACTTGCTGCAACATCTTTTTGAATACCATTTTGATAAGCACCATCTATAAATCTAGCCTTCTGTTTTTCTAACTCAGCTCTCTTTTTTTTTCCCATGGCACGTCTTAAAATATCTGCTTCACCTGCAGTGAAACCTGATAAGATTTGTGCAATTTGCATTACTTGTTCTTGGTAAATAATTACACCATATGTTGGTTTTAAAATATTTTCTAATTTTGGATGTAAATAATCAGGTGATTTTTTTCCATGTTTGCAATCATTATAAATTGGAATATTGCTCATAGGACCTGGTCTGTATAAAGCGACCAATGCTATAATATCCTCTAATCTATTTGGTTTCATTTGAGTAAGAGCATCCCTCATTCCAGAACTTTCAAGTTGAAACAAACCAACAGTTTTACCAGAAGACAATAAATCAAAAACACTTTGGTCTTCGTAATTTATTTTGTCTATATTGAAATCAATTTTTTTTATATTCAAAAGTTTGATGGTGTTATTTATTACCGTAAGTGTTTTCAAACCCAAGAAATCAAATTTGATCAGACCAGAATTTTCAGCTGAATACATATCAAACTGAGTAGAAGGTAAAAGTAAATTTGAAGAAGTGTCTTTATACAATGGAACTGAATCGATTAATTTTTTATCAGCAATTACTACACCAGCTGCATGAGTTGCAAAATTTCTATTTAAACCTTCAAGTTTTAGTGAAAGTTTAATAAGTTTGTCCACTCTTTTATCTTCATTTATAATCTTTTGTAATCTTGGTTCTGAATTTATACATTCGGTCAAACTCATTGGTCTTGAAGGGTCAAAAGGAATCATCTTACATATACTGTCGACAAAACCATATGGAAGACCCATTACTCTACCGACATCTCTAATAACCATTCTAGCTTTTAGTTTACCGAATGTAATAATATGAGCCACTGAGCCTTTATATTTTTTGTTAAGATACTCAAAAACTAAATCACGTTTTTCCTCACAAAAATCAATATCGAAGTCAGGCATAGAAATACGGTCTGGATTTAAAAATCTTTCAAAAATTAAATCAAAATGAATTGGGTCTACATCAGTTATTTGTAGACACCATGCTACTAATGATCCAGCGCCAGATCCTCTGCCTGGTCCTACTGGAATATTATTATTTTTAGCCCATATAATGTAATCAGATACAATTAAAAAATAACTGGAGTAATTCATCTGACATATTATATTAATTTCGTGGTCTAATCTTTTCTTATATTTTAAAAATTTTTCACCTTTTAAATTTTCGCTCTCAAATTTCTCCTTAAATTTTTGAGTAAGTCCCTCATTTGCATCTTTTTTTAATTGATCGTTAGATGAGATATCACTATTTGAGTTTATATCAGGCAATAATGGTTTAGAAAATTCAGGTCTAAAACTGCATCTTAGAGGTAAATTATAGTTGTTTTCTAATGCTTCTGGAAGATCATGAAATATTTTTTTCATTTCATCATCGTTTTTAAGATAATGATTATCTGTTAATCTAAGCCTTTGTTTATCATTGATGTAGTTTTTTGAACCAATACAAAGTAATGCATCGTGTGCTTCGCTCATATCCTTGTGTAAATAATAAACCTCATTAGTTGCAATAATTGGGGCATTTATTTTTTTTGATATAGAAAGATTAAAACTTTCAAAATTTTTTTCGTGCATGTCACCATGTCTTTGAATTTCAATATAAAAGTTGTCACTTGAATTTCTATTCAAGGAAAAATAAAGCTTTTCAAGTTCATCTAATCTATCTTTTTGAAACAGAGACCCTGATAAATTATTAATACCCCCTGAGAGAATTATTAGATTTTTTGAACATTTAAGTAATAATTCAATATTACAATGCGGTTCTTCTAAGTCTGAGTTTTCAAGAAAGGATTTAGAAGATAAATTTATAAGCTCTTTATAACCATCGCTATTTTTTGCAATGATGGGTAATGAACCAATTATATCATTAAATTTAAAATTTATCTGAGATCCTATTATCGGTTGTGTTTTGGACTTTGAAATTTGTTCTGAGAATTCTAGAGAACCGCATAAATTTGATGTATCTGACATTCCAATCGCTCTAATTTTATTATCTTTGCAGTATTTACTAAGTTCATCGATTTTTATAGCACCCTCACAAATAGAATACTGAGTATGTACTTTTATGTGGTTAAATGTTTTTTTAAATTTTTCCATTAGTGGTTTTGATTTTACCATTACTTAAGGAAATTTTATAGTCTGCTTTGTTAGCAAAAAATCTATTATGAGTTGCAAATATAATAACTCGATCTTTGTTTTTCAGTTTAAAAAGTAAGTTAAATATTTGATTTGCGTTTTCATGATCTAAACTTCCCGTCGGTTCATCAGCTAATATTATTCTGGGTTTATTTACTATTGCTCTCGATATAGCAATTCTTTGCAATTCTCCTCCTGATAATTCTGATGGATAATGATTAGCCCTATCTTTCAAGCCGACTTTTTGAATAATCTTTAATGATTCTTGCTCTGCGATTTTGTGATTATTGTTAGCCGCTAAGCTGGCTATGCAAACATTTTCAATTGCTGTAAAATCAGGCAATAAATTTTTCTCTTGATAAACAATTCCAATATTATTAGATCTAATTTTATCATTAACCTCATTTTTGTTATGATTTATAGTTTGACT
>CABXSF010000026.1 GCA_902514805.1 uncultured Pelagibacteraceae bacterium
AAGCATTGATTATAAACAAAAGATATATCTTTTAAAATATTATTTTTTAAATTTGTTTAGAGCTGAGTCCTTATTATTGCTAATTATGTGTTTTTTCATTCATAATCTAATAAATAAGAAATATGTTCGTTTAAGTGATCAAGTTTCGAATTTAAACTTATTCTTTTATTTCATTTTAGCCTCAATTTTTGCCCCACCGATTTTTTTTATATTTTCACCTTACATTGTATCAATTTATCATTTTCTAGGTATTCTATTATTTAGCATAATTTTCTATTTAATAATTTCTCTGAATTTTATTCTAACCAATAAAATTTTATTTAAATATAGTTTTATTTTAAGAGCATTTTTAATTTTTTTTCTTTTAATTTCGAATACCTTTACTGCAAAAAAAATAAATGAAAAAGACATTCTAGCTATAAAAGAAACTCAGAAAATTCAAAATTACATACTAAACAAAAAACTAATTGATACTAAAAAAAAACTTTTTACAAATGATCTGAAGATTATGAATCTTTGGCTTTTAAATAAAAATACAGAACTAGTTATATCTGATGGTTTCATAAATTCTTCGAAAAATAAGGATATAGAATTTAATTTAATTAATAATCTTAAAAATTTTGATATATCTATTGATGAATTCAAAAATATTTTATCTTTTGGAAAAAGCGAAGTAAGAAACGATTTTTTAATGAGATTATATACTTACAAATATCAAGCAAATTCAATTTATACATATTCCAAACTAGATAATTATTCAAAGGATATAAGAAATAAAATTATTAACACTTCACCATTTAGAGCTCAGCAACAAATCATGCCTGAAGATGAAAAGAAGAGATTAATTTCGCTATTTAATAAAATAAAGTTAGATGAGAAATCATTTTCTGATATTGTAATTATTAATAAAAAAATATCTCCAAAAAATTTTAAAGTTTATAATAAAAAATATACTTTGGTTTATTCAAATAATCTATACGATGTATATTATTTAAACTGATTTTTTCATTTAGTTTTTTTTATGACTACTAAGAGAGATTTTCCGAATAATCTAAAAACAATTTTATCTAAGATTCTAGATATAAAAATTAACGAATTCCAAAAGATTAATTTTTTTTCAAAATTTTTTTTATAATCAGAAATAAAAAATTTTGACATTAAAGAAAAAATATAACCAATAGAGTCATAATAAAATAAATCACCTTTTTTATGTATGATTTTTTTTAGAATATTTTTAAAATCTCTTTTGTTATATCTTTTGAAATGATTAATATCTTTATCAAATTTTGAGTAAAGATGTTGAAAAGCAGGAACAGCTATAACCAAATAACCATCTCTTTTAAGAGCTTTAAATGCTTTCTTAATTTCTTGGGCATCATTTTTTATGTGCTCAATTACGTCTAAATAAATTATGGTGTCATATTTAATATTACTATTAAATCTTTTATTAAATATTCTAATATTTTTTTGTTTAAATTTTTTTTTTAAATTTAAATATAAATTTTTACTTGGTTCATACAGATCAATTTTTTTAGGATATTTATAATAATAATGCAAATTCGCACCATTACCAGGCCCAACCTCAGCAAGTTTGTTTCCCAAAAAAGGTTTAATCAAATTCAATTGATAATTTCTAAAATTTTTATAGTTGTCAAATAAATCAATATATTGCTCTAAAATTGCATCTTTTTTTTTTACCATTTTTAATACTTTCTGTTTAATAATTAAATCTTTGTATACAAACTATCTACCCAACAAAATGGAAATTTAAACTTTTTTACTAATTTAAAGCCATTTTCAATTAGATATTGATGTATTTTTTCAGGATTATAATTTAGAAATAGTTCCCTGTGATGAATTTCAATTAAGATATTATTTACGATATTAATTTTTTTCTTCAGCCCTTTTAATACATTAAACTCATTTCCCTCAGTATCAATTTTAAGCAAATCAATTTTTTCCAAATTATTATCAATTATAAACCTATCCAAAGTAATAGTTTGTACTAACTCTTTTTCATAATTCATATTATTAATATCAGTTTGATACAATTGTGCTTTAAACTTAAGGTAATTGCTTTTTGGATCAAAATCCAAAAGACTTGCAGTAAGGTCATGTTTATTCAAATTAAGATTTTGTTTTTGTTCAGTATCAGATACGGCTAAGTTGAACACATTAACATTTTCATCATCAGAATATTTTTGTTCAATTTTTTTAAAAATTTTACTTTGCGGCTCAAAAAGGAAAGATTTGCAGCCAGGATTTGCCCTCATGACAAGGTCAGTATAAGTCCCCATATGAGATCCCACATCAAAAAGTACGTCAATTTTATTCATTTTATTTTTAAGATAGATGGCAATACTTTTTTGATGATAGTAGGTATGTACCAAATTAAAAAAAAACATAATTAATCTTCTTATATATTCAATCATTTGTTGTGAGACAGATTTTTTTATATTTATAATAATTTATTTAAATTTAGTTTATTGTAATATTTAGTATAGAAGTTTTTTTTAAAGTTGAAGCTTAAATGTCGTCTAGAAGCATATGACCATAAAGTAATTGCAGTTTTATTTATTTTACTCTTAAAAGTTGTATAATAAAAAAATCTTAAAATTGTAATTGTTGGAAAAAAAAATAATTTAAGGTAGAAGAGATTCAGTTCATTAAATAACCATGAAATTAACTAAAGATCAAATAAATGAGATAAAAGCTCTTCAGTCTCAGTCAAATCAAACAAAGAGAGTTATTGCTCCAAATCTTGAAAAAATTCTATACGAGGCTATTCCAGCACTAGATCATGGTTTTGTTAGAGTTGTGGATTATATGGGAGACGATGCATCAATAGTGCAGGCAGCTAGAGTTTCTTATGGTAAAGGAACAAAACAGGTTTCCACAGACAAAGGTTTAATTAAATATCTTATGAGACACTGGCACAGCACCCCTTTTGAAATGTGCGAAATAAAATATCACATTAAGCTACCAATATTTATTGCACGCCAGTGGATAAGACACAGAACAGCCAATGTAAACGAGTATTCCGCAAGGTATTCTATTTTAGATAAAGAATTTTATTTACCCTCTGCAGAAAATCTTGCTGCACAATCAAAAAACAATAGACAAGGAAGAGGTGATTTATTAGAGGGTGCGCAAGCTAGAGAGGTTTTGGAACTTTTAAAAAATGATGCAGAGAGAACTTATAATAATTATGAAACTATGCTAAACGAAAAATACGATGGTTCAACAATTGATACGAACAAAAAAGGTTTAGCAAGAGAACTTGCAAGAATGAATTTAACGTTAAATACCTATACACAGTGGTACTGGAAAACTGATTTATTAAACCTGATGAACTTCTTAAGACTTAGGGCTGACCATCATGCCCAATATGAAATAAGAGTTTATGCAGACATTATGTTAGATACATTAAAAAGATGGGTGCCGATTACCTTTGATGCTTTTTTAGACTATAGAGTAGGAGGAACTGAAGTTTCATCAAACGGAAAGCTTATAATAGAAAAATTGATCAATGGAGAAAAGATTGATATTGAAAGTTCTGGTTTATCTAAAAGGGAGTGGAATGAGCTAATGGAAGCTTTTAATTTAACAGATAAATTAATTTAATTTAAGAAACTAATTCTAAATTAATTAAAAACTCTCCAGATATGTTCTAAGATGATTATGCAAACATCTCAGAAGTCTTTATTTGCCAGTAATAGCATACTATCTATAATGGCACTTTATTCATTTAATCTAAAAATTGAATAACCATTTCTTAACTTTGTATTTATCTTTAAAACTGAATAATCTTTATTTTTCATAAGAGTTTTGTGGCTAAAATAATTTTTATAAGTTTCTATATCATCTAAAGCAATAAATTTTGATCCGATAACCTTTGAAAGTTCAATTTCACCGGTAAATTCAGACCCATCAATTAATACAAAGTCAAAGTTTTGAATTTTTAAATTTTCCTTAAGATCTTCAATTGAATTAGTTTTAATATTATTTTTAATTAAGTAATTTTTATCTTCATGCAACCAGGACATTATAGTTTGTTCAGAAAATTTGTTTAAATTTGACTTAATATTATTATAGAAATTTTTTATCTTTTCTTCAGAGGGAAATTCTTCTAACTTTATTGAAGATGAATTATAGCATTTAACAAAACTAAAATCTTGAAATCTTTTCTTTAAGGCCTCAAACCTTTCAATAGAGGCTTCAAGACACAAAAGATTTACCTCTGAAAAAAAAGATCTGTTCAAAATAGCTGTTATAATTACAGTTGTAGAACCTTCACCGTTTGATGATCCAATTTCTAAAATATGATTCAAATCATTATTTTTAACTATCTTAATAATATCCTCTGAAAATTCATCATTATAAATTTCAGGAGGAATGATATTATTATTTGTCATTTGAAGATTAACTATCAAGCCAAAATTTTTGATTGAAAAATTTATTTATTCTATTTGAAGTCGTTAAACCTTTAAATTTTTTGTGCCATTTTTTTAAATTTTCAATGTTATTTAATTCTCTCCAATCTTTTATTATCACAACAGGCATACTATCAAACATTTTATCAAGAGCTGATGATTTCATTAAAACTATACACCCCATATATAAAAGTTCCCATGTCCTGTGAGAGTCAAGACCATTACCACTACCAGAAATAGCAAATGTATAATCTGAATACTTTTTATAAGTGTTTAATACACTTAATCTATTTGCAGTAAAATCAACAAACTTCATTTTTTTTTTTAAAGAATATATTTCAGCTCTATCATTTGGAAATCTTTTATGAGGATAAATTGTAGTATGAAAATCACAAAATATTCTTAAAACTTTTTTATTATTCTGATTTAGCTCTTTTTCATTTCTCAATTTATTTAAATATTCTAAAACTTCATTTGAATTTTTAAATAAGTTATCTCTTATAGTATGCAAATCTAAACCAATTGGATAATGTTTAAATTTTTTGTGATTTTGTGACCCATCCAAATTTTGAGTATACCAATTTTTAATTTTATTTGAATTTAGTATTTTATTTACCGTAATCGATGATAGTTCACTTGGTACCATTGTGTCTCCATCTCCAGTTACAAGATCGATTGGTTTTTTTAAATATTTTAAGTTTTCAGAAAAAATATCAATGTCTCTTTTTAAATTTTTGTTAACATATGTCGTTCCTAGTCTAAGCCAAATATGATCTTTTGAATTCTCAACTATTTTTTTTATGATCTCTTCTGGTGCTACTTCCTCAGTATGATAATCTTCATAATCTTTTAAAATATTAAAAAAACCTCTACTCCAGATTATTGATTTTTCTAAACTAGTTTCTTTGCTTTTTCTAAAAATTCTAATTTTATTCACTGATCTACAAAAT
>CABXSF010000027.1 GCA_902514805.1 uncultured Pelagibacteraceae bacterium
TCCCCTCAACATCATAACTTCTGTGAACAGCGTCAGCTATGTTCCATCCACCTTCATTAACAATTCTATGTTGATTATGGTAATCTCTAACCATTGACACAATCATCATTACAATATGCTCAGCCACAGATCTTGAGTTACAAAAAGTAACCTCAACAACATCAATCTTATTATCCATTGCCGCTTGTAAGTCTACGTGATCAGATCCTATACCAGCAGTAATTGCCATTTTCAAATTTTTTGCTTTAGCTATTCTCTCTTTAGTTAAGTAATATGGAAAGAATGGTTGAGAAATTACGATGTCTGCATCAACAATATGTTTGTCTGCTTCACATCCGTCGCCATCTTTACTATTAGTAACAATAAATTCATGACCATTGCTTTCTAAAAATTTTCTAAGTCCTAGCTCTCCTGATACACATCCAAGTAATTGACCAGGTGTAAAATCTCTTCCTTTAGGAGAAGGTAAAGTCATTCCGTCAGGATATTTTTCAAGTTTTGGTAAATCGCTCAAAGGATAAGATTTTGGCATTCCACCTTTGGGGTCGTCATATAAAATACATAAAATTTTCATTTTTTTCTCCTATTAATTTATAAAAGCAGTTGTCTTGAATTTATAAGCCAGACTGTAGCATAATAATTAAGCGTCTAGCAAATAAATAGTGTTTATTTTGGATAGTTTTTTTTTAGAATAAATTTGTTTAATACAACCCCAAAAATTATAATAATTACAGAGCCAGTGATGACAGGGCTTAACAAGTAATCAAACGAGGCGGAACCTATGATAACAATTATCGGATTACCTCCAGCCGGTGGATGAGTGACGTTTAACATAATCATAAAAAAAACTCCAAGACCAACTGCTAAGGGAATTAAAATGTACTCTGGTAAAGGAATAAATGTTAAAGCAATTACTCCTACAGTAGCAGTTACTAGATGACCAAAAAAAATATTTTTGGGATGTGCGAAAGGGCTTTCAGGATATCCATATAACAGTACCATTGTCGAACCAAACGAAGCTACTAGAAAGAGTCCATAATCAGTCTTATAAGTTAATAATGTTAATACACCAATTGTAATAGCTGAAAAAAGACCTGCTATAGAGTTGTTGATTATTTTTTTAGTTTCCATTAATTAGGCCTTTCTTTAAAGCATTGAAAGGTAAAAGTATACATTCTTTTCTGCTAATATTTTTTGAGCTTATTATTTCCTTATACTTTTTTAAATTCTTGGGTAAATCACTTTTGTTTTTAAAAAATTCGTTAGCACAATCACAAACCTCAATCATTTCCTCAACTTTTTTTCCATTTGAATTACTTGATAATAAATTTGCAGAAGCTTGGCAGTAAACACAATTTTTACCTTGATAGGAAACTTTGATAATTTTACCTTTATTTATTTTAAAAAATAATTGGATCTCATCTCCGCATAAGGGATTTTTAGCTTTAGAGTTGTGCGTAAAATCTGATATTTTTTTTTGAGATTTCGTGTCAGAGGCCAGTCTTAAAATTTTAAGGTCCATTTTCCCAGTATATGAAATTGGCTTAAATTTACTAGTTGATAAGTTATCCAACTCAATTCGGACAAAAATTGATATAGATTTTTGTTGTTAAAGATAAAGAATAATAATATTAATTTAAAATGTTAGAGCTAAGAAATGAGAAAGTAGCTATCCCCGTAGTTCTGTTAGCCGGTATTCTGTGGTCTTTTGGACCCTTAGTTGTAAGACATATTGATCAACCAGAATTAGTTCCATGGCAATATCTTCTAGGAAGAGGTGTTACAATTTTCTTAATACTTAATTTATACTTATTTTTTGAAGAAGGATTGTCATTTTATAAAAATTATAAAAAAGTTGGAATATCAGGTTTAATTGGGAGTACTGGACTGGGTATTGCTATGATCACATTTATTTGGTCAATAACAAATACATCAGCTGCAATCACTTTATTGTGTTTGGCGGCCATGCCTTTCATTACCGCATTTTTAGGTTTCTTATTTTTAAAAGAAAGAATTTCACTAAATGTTTGGATAGCAATAATTATTGCCGCCATTGGTATAATAATTATAGCTTTCGGTAATACTAACAAAGGTTCATTTTTTGGTCTTTTGTTTGGAATTTTATCAGCATTAGGTTTTTCGGTTTTTTCAGTATCTCTTAGATGGAGACCTGAAACTCCAAAATTTACAACAGTTGCAATCGCAGGTTTGATTTGTGCAATAGTATCCATTGTTATATTGGTCGAGACTGACAGCAACTTACTTTCAACAAGTCGTAATCAAGGTTTATTTTCAGTTCATGGTACATTAGTTTGTATAGGATTAATTCTTTATTCACTAGGTTCCAGAATGATACCAGCTGCTGAACTTACACTGTTGTCATTAACTGAAGTGATTGGTGGAATTTTTTGGGTTTGGTTACCAATACTAGGAATTAATGAAGTTCCTACTAATAACACAATTATAGGCGGCTTTTTAATTTTTATCTCAATAATTTATTATAGTTTAATTATAAAAAACAATAGAAGATTTATTGCATTAAACTAAATGACAAATAAAAAAATTGTTAATAGTTGGAATGAGTGGGATCCGCTTAAGCATGTGATTGTTGGAAGAGCTGACGGTTGCTGCATACCAGCGCCAGAACCAGCTTTAGATGCAAAAGTTCCCGAAGACTCAGATATGAAAGGTCAACATGGACCACGAACAAAAGATACAGTTGATAAAGCTAATCAACTTTTAAATGATTTTGCCTCATTACTTGAAAAAAGAGGTATCAAAGTGGATAGACCAACTCCTTTAAATCATAATCAAAAAGTTTCTACACCAGATTGGGAGGCTGAAAGTATGTTTGGTTGTATGCCTGCAAGAGATATAATTTTAACAGTTGGAAACGAAATGTTAGAGGCCACGATGAGTTATAGATGTAGATGGTTTGAATATTTAAATTACAGACCATTACTTAAGAAATATTACGATCAAGATATAAATATGAGACATGAGTCAGCTCCAAAACCTCGACTTACTGATGCAGATTATAGACAGGATTATTTGTCTGATAAAATTGATGTGAAAAAAAGACTGGAGTGGACTGAAAAAAAATTTTTTGTTACTACAGAAGAAGAACCATTATTTGATGCTGCGGATATATTACGATTTGGTAAGGATTTAATAGTTCAACACGGTTTTACTACAAACTTAAGTGGAATTGATTGGTTAAGAAGACATTTCAAAAATCACAGAGTGCATGCTGTAAATTTTCCAGGAGATCCATATCCAATTCATATCGATGCAACTTTTACTCCTGTTACAGAAGGTATAATTATAAATAATCCTCAAAGAAAGCTACCAGCTTCACAGCGAAAACTTTTTGAAGACAATGGATGGAAAATATTAGACTCAGCTCAACCAGCTCATAATACTCCACCTCCATTATGCTATTCCTCAGTTTGGCTTTCAATGAATGTGCTCGTTTTAGATCCAAAAACAGTTTGTGTAGAAAAAAGCGAAATTTATCAAGCAGAGCAGTTGGATAAATTAGGTCTTGAAGTTGTTCCAGTAGAGATGAGAGATGCATATGCTTTTGGCGGTGGTCTCCACTGTTGCACTGCAGACGTATATAGGGAAGGGGACTTAAAAGATTATTTTCCTAAACAATAATTAATTTTTAGAAGAATTTTCAACGTCAAGAGCTTCTAATTGTTGAGTGACTTCATCATTATTATTAGTGACTTCATCATTATTATCAGAATACTTTACGTCGTTATTTTTTCTAACGTTTTCTCTCATTCTTAATTTTTCTTCTTTTAATTTTTCTTGCTCCTCTTTAGCTCTTTGTTCTCGATCAAATCTTTCTTCCCATTCTTTTAATTTAAGTGCCTCAAGATTTCTTTTCTCTTGATCTTTTTCATCTCTTAACTTTTGCTCTCTTTTTTTTCGTCTTGTCTCTTTTAATTCTTTTTGTCTTTGTTCATCTTCTCTTACTTTTAAATCAATATCCTTACGATTTTGTTCTTCAGATCTAATTTGAAGCTCTTTGTCTTTCTTTTTGAGATCTAATTCTTTATTTTTTTGTTCTTCCCCTTTAAACTTTAAATTTAACTCTTTTTCTTTTAAGGAATTTTCTTTAGTTTTTAATTCATTGTCTTTAAATTCTAATTCTCTTTCTTTAAGCTTTAAATTTTCAGCTTTAATCTGTAATTTTTCTTCTTGTTTTCTAAAATTTTCTTCTTTAGCACGTAATTCTTTTTTTTCTAAACTAAGTTTACTAAATTCCT
>CABXSF010000028.1 GCA_902514805.1 uncultured Pelagibacteraceae bacterium
ACAAAAAAAGAGATCATGGAAATCTTCTTTTTGTCGACCTTAGAGATCATTATGGCATGACACAATGTGTAATTGATAAAGAAAATAAATTTTTTAAAGAATTAGAAAAGCTTCAACTTGAAACAGTTATAAAAATAAATGGAAAAGTTATTGAAAGAACCGAAGAGACAATTAATAAAGATCTTTTAACAGGGGAGATTGAAGTTGCTATTGAAAAATTTGAAATAATTGGAAAAACAAAAGAATTACCCCTTCCTGTTTTTAGTGATCAAGAATACTCTGAGGAGATTAGACTTAAGTATAGATTTCTAGATTTAAGAAGAAAACAAATTCATAATAATATTATCTTAAGATCAAAAGTTATCTCTTTTATTAGAAAAGAAATGGAGAAGATGGATTTTTTAGAGTTTCAAACTCCCATATTAACCTCATCAAGTCCTGAGGGAGCAAGAGACTTTCTTGTTCCAAGCAGATTAAATCCTGGAAAATTTTATGCTTTACCTCAAGCACCACAACAATTTAAACAACTAATAATGATTTCAGGATTTGATAAATATTTTCAAATTGCGCCTTGCTTCAGAGACGAGGATGCAAGAGCAGATAGAAGTCCTGGTGAATTTTACCAACTGGATATAGAGATGTCATTTGTTGAGCAAGAAGATATTTTTTCAGTAATTGAAAATCTTTTTTTAAAATTATTTAGAGAATTTTCGAATAAAAAATTAGCAAGTGAAAAGTTTCCTAGAATAAAATATTCAGAGGCAATTGAAAAATATGGAACAGATAAACCTGATCTTAGAAATCCACTGGTAATTTCGAATATTACAGAAATTTTTAGCAGAGAAGATGTTAAATTTGATATTTTTAAAAGAGATGTTTCAAAAGGTAAAGTTGTAAAAGCAATCATTACAAAGAACACGAAAGATAAACCAAGAAGTTTTTTTGATAATATTGATAACTGGGCTAAGAAAGAAGGTTCAGGCGGTTTAGCATATTTCACTTTTATTGAAGAAAATAATAAAATTGTAGGAAAAGGTCCTGTTGGAAAGTTTTTTTCTTCAGAAGCATGTCAAAAAATAATGAAATTAACTAATTCTAAAATTGGCGATAGTATTTTTATGTCCTGTGGACAAAAAAAAGATGTTGAAAAAATTCTTTCTTTAGCAAGAAATAAAATTGCTGAGGATTTGAACTTAATATCTGATGATATATTTTCGTTTTGTTGGGTAATTGATTATCCTATATACGAGGTAGATGAAAAGACTAAAAAAATTAAATTTAGTCATAATCCCTTTTCAATGCCCCAAGGGGAAATTAAAGATATTGATTTTTCTAAACCATTAGAAATGAAAGCATATCAATACGATATTGTTTGCAACGGAATAGAATTATCCTCTGGAGCCATTAGAAATCATATTCCAGAATTAATGTATAAACTTTTTGAAATAGCTGGATATAAAAAAAAAGATGTAGATAGTAAGTTTAGCGGCATGATAAATGCACTAAGTTATGGTGCACCTCCTCACGGCGGAATTGCTCCAGGGATTGATAGAATAGTGATGCTACTTGCAAATGAAGCCAATATTAGAGAAGTAACGATGTTCCCAATGAACCAGAATGCTCAAGATTTAATGATGATGGCACCATCTGAAGTTAGTGCAGAGCAATTAAAAGAACTTCAGCTATCAATTACAAAAAAAAAGTAGTTACTTTTTGCCCTTAAGATTTATCCTTATATCAGATAAGTCAATAAGCTTTCTTTTATAATCATTTCTTACAAAACCCTTGCTGGTAATATCTTTAACTATTTTTATTAACTCGTTATTTTCTTCACTCATAGCACCTGCATTTTTTTCTTCCATTTTGTCTGATCTACCAATTGAAGGCGTGTGAGCAAGATCTTCTCTATTTAAATAGGATATAGCAAGTTCTCTAAAAATATAATCTAAAATGGATGAAGCAGAGAGAATTCTATCATTACCAAAAACTTTTCCCGATGGTTCAAATTTTGTATCTACATAAGCATTAACAAATTCATCTAATGGGACGCCATACTGCAAACCCAAAGATATAGCTATAGCAAAATTATTCATCAAAGCTTTCACTAGCTCACCTTCTTTACTAGTATCTATAAAAATTTCACCAATCTTCCCATCCTCATATTCACCTGTATGCAAATAAACTTTGTGATCACCTATGGTAGCTTTTTGAATATAACCTTTTCTTCTGTCGGGCATACTAAATCTTTTATTAACTGACTCATTCAGATTTTTAACAAAAGTATTATTCATATTTTTGTTATCATCAATTTTGCTTACTTTCTTGACTTGTTTTTCTTTATCACTGAGATTATCTACTGTTTTAAGATTCTTGTCTAAATTCTTGGTTTTTCGATTATCAATTTTCATATCTAATATTTCAAATTTTCCATCCTCCTTTTTTTCAAGATTTTCTAATTCTTTTTCGTCTATTTTATCAAGGTAGTGACTGACTTTAAAAGTGCAGGTATAAAAGGTTTCAACGAGATATTTTGCCATAACAGTTTCCTTATTTGTTTTGAGTATTAAAGATTCTATTGTATATACAAAATTAATTTTTAGTCTAATTTATTTTTTACAATTTAAAATTGAAAAAAAACTAATTTTTTATGTTGACTCTATTTAAGCAAATTTTTACTTGGTGGAATCACCAAACTCTAGGTACGA
>CABXSF010000029.1 GCA_902514805.1 uncultured Pelagibacteraceae bacterium
GGCATAACAGGTCAAGATGGCGCTTATCTCGCTGAATTTCTATTGAAAAAAAATTATGTTGTACATGGTGTAAAAAGACGATCTTCATCTTTTAATACAGGCAGAATTGATCATTTGTATCAAGATCCACATGAAAGAAATAGAAAATTTATTTTACATTATGGAGATGTAACAGACTCAATCTCAGTTTCAGAAATTATAAAAAAGGTTAAGCCAAACGAGATATATAATCTCGCAGCACAATCTCATGTAGCGGTATCTTTTGAAGTCCCAGAATATACTGCAAATGCTGATGCTCTCGGCCCTTTAAGAATATTGGAGGCGATAAAGTTCCATAAGTTAATAAAAAAAACAAAATTTTATCAGGCTGGAACTTCAGAAATGTTTGGCAAAGTTCTAGAAACTCCACAAAATGAAAAAACACCTTTTTATCCTCAAAGTCCTTATGGTGTAGCAAAAGTATATGCTCATTGGATAACTAAAAATTACAGGGAGGCGTATAATTTTTTTGCTTGTAATGGCATTTTGTTTAATCATGAAAGTCCCTTAAGAGGTGAAACTTTTGTTACAAAAAAGATAGTTTCTGCCTTATGTAAAATAAAATATGGATTGCAAAAAGAATTATATTTAGGAAATCTTTATGCAAAAAGAGATTGGGGTCATGCTAAAGATTATGTTGAGGCTATGTGGAGAATTTTGCAGCAAAAAACACCTGATGATTTTGTGATAGCTACCGGCCACACTTATAGCATAAAACAATTCATTCAATTTGTGTCTAATGAGCTTAAAATGAAAATATCTTGGAAAGGCAAAGGTATAAATGAAAAAGGATATTATAAGGGAAGTGCTGTTATTAAATGTGATAAAAGTTATATAAGACCTTTAGACGTTCAAACACTTTTGGGAAACGCTTCCAAAGCTCGTAAAGTATTAAAATGGAAACCAAAATATAATATAAGCCAACTTGTTAAAGAAATGGTAGTTTTTGAGATTAAAAAATTATCTTAGTATTAATTATGAAACCAAAAGTCTTAATTGCAGGAGCTCATGGAATGGTTGGAAAAGCTCTTGTTTCAGAACTAAAGCTTAAAAGGAATATAAATATTCTTACCCCAACGAAAAAAGAATTAAATTATCTTAACTTTAAAGAAGTAGATAAATATTTTAAAAAAAGAAGACCAAATTTTGTCTATATAGTTGCGGCAAAAGTTGGTGGGATTTTGGCCAATAAAAAAAATAAGATTGAATTTTTTGAAAATAATCAACTAATACAAATGAATCTTTTTAAATGTATTAATAAATACAAAGTAAAAAAATCTATTTTTTTAGGAAGTTCTTGTATATATCCAAAAAAAGCCAAACAACCCATCAAAGAAAAATCTTTATTAAGTGGACATCTTGAGGAAACAAATGAAGGGTATGCTTTAGCAAAGATTACAGGTGTTAGATTAGCTAAATATTACAACGAGAAATTTTTCACAAAAATCATCTGTCCAATGATGTGCAACATCTATGGAACCAACGATAATTTTGATTTCAATAATTCTCATGTCTTATCAGCTTTAATAAGAAGATTTGTGGAAGCAAAAAAAAACAAAAAAAAGAAAGTAGTTTTATGGGGGAGTGGCAATCCAAAGAGAGAGTTTATGCATGTTTCAGATGCCGCAAAATCGTTAATTTTTTTAATGAAAAAGTATAACAAAGTAGATCCAATCAATGTAGGTATTGGTAGAGATTTGTCTATTAATCAATTAGCAAGAAAAATATCAAAAATAGTAGGGTACAATGGAAAAATCTTCTGGGATAAATCAAAACCTGATGGAGTAAAAAGAAAGCTCCTTGATATATCTAAGTTAAAAAAACTAGGTTTTAAACACGAAATCTCCCTAGAGGAAGGTATTAAGCAGACAATAAAAGAATTTAAAGATTTAAAAAAAATAAAGTGAAAAATATAAAATCAAATTTAATTAAATTAAAAAAAGTTACTGATAATTTACAAAAAAATTCAAAAAATTTTTTTATAAATAAAAAAAGATATTGGTATCCATTAAGCCTGCCCACTTATGGTGAGAGTGAAATTAAACAAGCTTTAGAGTCGATGATTAAGTACAGAACAACAATGTGGGATAAAACTCATAAGTTTGAGAAAAAGTTTTCCAAAACGGTTAAAAGCAAATATTCCATTATGGTAAATAGCGGGTCATCATCAGACTTACTAATGAGTTTTAGTCTTATAGATAAAAAATTGAAATTGTTAAATAAAAATGACGAAATAATAATTCCAATTTTAACTTGGCCTACTCACATATGGAGTGTAATGATGGCCGGCCTCAAAGTTAAGTTTGTGGATATTGACAAAAGAACTCTTAATATAAGTGTTAAAGAACTTAAAAAAAATATAACAAAAAAAACAAAGGCTATTTTCTTAGTTCATGCACTTGGAAATCCATGTAATATGGATGAAATTCAATATTTAGCAAAAAAACACAAACTTATAATTCTTGAAGATTGCTGCGAAGCACTTGGCTCTAAGTTTGGAAAAAAATTTGTTGGAAATTTTGGCTTAGCGGCAAGCTATTCTTTTTTCTTTTCACATCATATAACAACCATGGAAGGTGGCATGATTACAACAAATGATAACAAACTTTACCAAAACTTAAAATATCTCAGATCACATGGATGGGATAGAAA
>CABXSF010000030.1 GCA_902514805.1 uncultured Pelagibacteraceae bacterium
CCAAACTCTTATAATTTAGAATTGTACTTGTATCACCATAATTTTTTAATTTTGGATTTTCAAGAATATTTCTAATTAATCTTCTTAAAATTTTTCCACTTCTAGTTTTTGGTATTTGTGAAATATAGTAAATTTTTTTTGGTATAGCGTAGGTACCAAACGTTGAAATAAGAATTTTTTCGATTTCATGATCAAGATTTTTTTTAGAGACTATAAATAAAAAAATCTTAGCACCTTCTAAGTAATCATTTAATGTTATCACACAACACTCCACAACTTTGTTTATTTTTAATACTGTGGATTCAATTTCCTCAGAACCAATTCTATGTCCGCGGATATTTATGACATCATCTTTTCTACCATGAATAAAAATATTATCTTTTTTTTTTGTAGCCAGATCAAATAATTTAAAATTTCCTTTTTTATCCCAATATTTATTCCATTCTTTTTTTCCATTAATCACATTTTTCATCATACCTGGCCAAGGAGTTGTTACTTTTATTTCTTTAACTTTTTTTGTATCGAGAGGTATGATTTTGAGAAATTTTGATAAAGGCTGCCCAACTGAACCATGTGGTACTTTTCTAATATTTTGATTATATCTTGGAGAACAAATGATACCTCCTGTTTCAGTTTGAAAATATGTGTTCACAATTGAAGAATCATATTTTAAAAAATTTTTGGCAAACCATTTTCCAACTGATGGGGCTAGTGGTTCTCCCATTGATCCTATTGCCTTGATATATTTTTTTTGGATATTCATTTTTTTATCTAATGATTTTATTAACCTTAATAATGTTACAGGTAAATAAATTATACTTGTTTTTAATTTTAAAATTTTTTTTAAAAGATTTAAATCAATTAATGATATCGGCTTTTCAACAAGTATAGTTGTAGCACCAAAAATTAGAGGGCCAAATAATGAATATGTGTGACCATTAATCCATCCTGCATCTGAGGCTGTTAAAACAATTGAATTTTTATTCATACCAAACTGTTTTTCACACGTGAGTTTAGTGTAAAGCAAATATCCACCAGTAGAATGGGTTATACCTTTAGGGGCACCTGTTGATCCAGATGTAAAAAGAGTAAAAAAATTTTTATCACTTTTAACAAAATTGTTCTTAGGAGATTTTATTTTAATTTTGTTATGTATTATTTTTTCTATTTGTTCTTGAAATACAAATTTAATTTTTTTTTTAAATTTTAAGTTAAACTTATTTTTAAAATCTTTTTTTGAAAGCCTCGAAAAAAAAATATCTGGCTTAAATAGTCTTATCCTATTTAAAATACCTAAGCTCTCTAACTCTTGAAAAATTACTGAAAAATGCAATCCAATTTTAGAACATGCCAACATTATAACTGCGGACTCAATAGATGCAGATGCATATAGCATTACTTTAAAATCATTTTTACTTTTAGAAATTTTTTTTAGATATGCTGACATATGATTAACTTTTTTGTCTATTTCAAAATATTTATAGTTCTTAATTTTTTTATCTGCTCCGACAGTAATAAGCGCAATTTTGCTTTTATTTTTTTTAACATGATCAGATATGCAATTTTGATAAACGTTTATTTTACCGTCTGGAAACCATTCAAATTTATTATTATCATGATATTTAATTATTTTTTTAGGTTTTGTTTTCCAATTTAATTTTTCAGATTCAGTAAGATAGTACTTTAAGAAATTTTGTTTTAATTTATGCATTACTAATTAATAATATTATACAATAAGTTTGAGTGTATTAATCTTAACAATTTTTTTAATGTTATTTAATAAATTTATATATATATATAATTGATATGAGTTTTTTAAAAAAATTTTTAAATTTAATAAATCAAAACATATATATATTTTCTTTAATAATTGTTCTTTTAATTGTTTTGATGTACTCGTTATCAATGATTTTTGACTTAAAAAATATAAATCCTTTTTTATATTTTAATTTTTAATTTGTTTTACTAAATACGAATAACAATAACAAGAGTGCACTTAACCGTTTCCTAACAATGGATCCTCAATCTTTGGTGGTATTTTTGACCTCCCACCACCACCTGCAACTAATCAAAATACCCATAATTAACACATTTTGTTTTTGTTTCTTCGGGTAATAAATTGAAATCAGGTGAATAAAATTTAAGTATTAGTTGTTTGTCCTTTTTTACCGAGAACGTTTTTCTTTTTCTGTTAAAGATATATTTAATTTTTTTAAACATACCAATATAATTTTCATATTTAAGAATTTTTTTTGGATTTATTAAAATATTTTTAAAATATAATTTAAACCAATAAATAAAAGATTTTGAAGG
>CABXSF010000031.1 GCA_902514805.1 uncultured Pelagibacteraceae bacterium
TAATTAATGACGGAGAAATTGGTTTAGCAATGTTAAGAATTATTGAAATAATTGGTGAAGATGAACTTAAAAATCTTGGCTCGGAAACTCTTTATTTCTTGGTAAACGCACTAAATCAAATGGACATCGATCTAATAAGAAATGAAATCCTTTCTTCAATCTTACCAGTTAGAGTATAATTTTTGTTATGACAAAAAGAAAAATCATACTGGTTCCAAATGAAATACTTAAAAAAAAATCTGAAAAGATTGAGAAAATAACCATAAAAGAAAAACAGTTAGCAGATGATTTGTTTGAAACAATGTACAAAAATAATGGCATAGGTCTTGCTGCTGTTCAAGTTGGTGTTTTGAGAAGAATGATTGTAATTGATGTTTCAAAGAAAGATGAAAAAAAAAAACCTCTTTGTTTAATAAATCCAGTCATAAAATCATTTGGTAAAGATAGATCGATATATGAAGAAGGTTGTTTGTCAATACCCGAAACATTTATAGAAATTGAAAGACCAAAGACCTGTATTGTTGAATATGTAGATATCTCAGGAAATAAAACAAACATGGAATGTGATGATTTACTATCTACATGTATCCAGCACGAAATTAATCATTTAGATGGTAAGCTGATTATTGATTTTTTGTCAAAGCTTAAAAAAGAAATTCTTATAAAAAAATTATCTAAAAACAAAAATACATCTAGTAGAGTTATTGTGTAAATGCCAGATAATATTATTTTTATGGGTACTTCAAAATTTGCTGTACCTATTCTTGAAAAGATTAGTGAGAGTAACCTCAATATTTCTGTTGTTTACACGCAACCGCCAAAAAAATCTAGCAGGGGAATGAAAACTCAAAAAACTCCAATTCATGCTAAATCTGAATTACTTGGCTTACCAATTAGAACTCCAAATAGTCTTAAAAATAATATTGATGAGTATAATTTTATAAAAAAAATAAAACCCACGATTGTTGTAGTAATTTCATACGGTCATATTATACCGAAGGAATTTTTGGAACTTTCCAAAAATGGTTTTTTAAATATTCATGCATCCATCTTGCCCAAATTTAGAGGTGCTGCACCAATACAAAGAGCAATAATGAGCCTGGATATTGAAACGGGAATTAGTTTTATGAAAATTACCGAACATCTGGATACTGGTCCAGTTCTTGAAACTTATAAAATGAAAATTGACTTAAATTTGAATGCAACTCAGATTGAAGAAAAATTATCTCAACTGGCGGCTGAAAAAATTATTAAAAACATAGATAACATTATAAAAGGTGAAGCGAAGTTTAAAGAACAAGACCATTCTGAAGCAACATACGCTGAAAAAATAAGTAAAAAAGAGGGGAAAATAATTTGGAATAATAGGGCAAAGAAAATTATTGGAAAAATAAATGGTTTGCATCCCACTCCTGGAGCTTATTTTATTTTTAAAGGAGAGAGATATAAAATTTTAAAAGCTGAGATTGGAAATGGGTCAGGTCAACCTGGAGAGGTTTTAAGTGATAATCTTGAGATAGCATGCACAAAAAACGAAAGTATAAAGGTTGTTGAAATTCAAAAAGAAGGGAAAAAAGTTCAAGAGATAAATGAATTTTTGAATGGTTCAAAAATACAAAAAGGCTGCACCCTAAATGAATAGATATCAGATCCTTATAGAGTATGCAGGTACTAATTATAATGGCTGGCAGATACAGAGAAAGGGGAAAACAATTCAAGGGAAGATTCAAAATACTATCTCAAAAATTCTTAAAGAAAAGGTAAATGTAACAGGATCAGGTAGAACTGACTCCGGAGTGCACGCTTTAGAACAATCAGCTCATTTTGATACAAGCATAAAAATAGAAGATAGCAATAAATTTTTAAAATCAATTAATCATTTTTTATCTAGATATGGCATTAGTATTTTAGACTTAAAAAAAAAAGAACTCACCTTTCACTCTCGATATTCTGCAAAAGCGAGAATATATAAATATGTTATTTTAAATCGTAAATCTGGTTCTGTTTTAAAAAAAAAAAGGTGTTGGCACATAATAAAAAAACTTAATTTAGTAATGATGAAAAAAGGAGCAAAAAAATTAATTGGTACAAAAGATTTTTCAACATTTAGATCATCAAGTTGTTCTGCGAAAACTCCGGTTAGAACAATTAAATCAATAAAATTTTTAACCAAAAAAGACATTATTGAGATTGAGATAAAAGCCCAGTCATTTCTTCAA
>CABXSF010000032.1 GCA_902514805.1 uncultured Pelagibacteraceae bacterium
CAAGAATTACTATGGAGATATTAAGAGATGAATATTACAGAAATAAATTATCTAGAAAAATTATCAATGAAATCATGAATGGGAAAATGAGTAAATATTTCAATTTTTTTAAAAAGAACTTAAATACTAATAATTTTGACAAAGTAAAAAAAATTTTGGCCATCTTAAACGATAATGATCTTAGAATGACTTTTAAGGATAGAATTTTATCCCCAAAATATGATTTGTACGATCAAAATAAATTAAAGAAAAAATTGTATAATATTGGATTTAAAAATTTTAAAAGAACTCCAATAAAACCATATTTTCGTAATATAAGAGATCTACTGATACCTTTTTATTATGACATAAATCATGATTTATCAAAATTTTTATATGGGGATGGACAAATTAGATTTACAGTGCAAAAAAAATAATTCTAAGCAATTTTTTTATTAAAAACTTTCGACAATTTTCTGGACATTTTTATTAAATTTGAAAACTGTTTAAAATCTAGTGGTTGTAGCGGATCTACTAAAGATTTTTTTGGATTTGGATGTGTCTCAATAATTAAACCGTCACATCCTGCGGCAATTGAAGCATATGTAAGTGAAGGTACCCAAGGTGCCCAAAATGATGCATGACTTGGATCAGATATTATTGGAAATTTCGTAATCTCTTTTAATGCAGGTATAGCTTGAATATCCAGCGCAAATCTTGAGGTTGGCCGATGAGTGTGAGGTATAGTTACACCTCTCTCACATAAAATTAAATTTTCATTACCTTCAACAAGAATATGTTCAGCTGCTCCTAAAAAATCCCTTAAACTTGTCCCAAAATGTCTTTTCAAGATAATTGGGAATTTAGTTTTAGAAACTTCTTTTAGTAGTTCAAGGTTTTGCATATTTCTTGAGCCAATTTGCAGAATATCAGCTGTTCGAATAATTCTATCAAGATACCCTATTTCGGTGACCTCAGTAACAACTTTTAAATTAAAATTGTCTTTAATTTCATCCATAATATCCATTCCTGATGATTTGCTTTCTTTGTACATTTTGGATCTATACGGAAAAGTAAGTGGTTTATAAGCATGGCCTCTTATTATATTAATTTTATTTTTTTTTAATTGTTTCGCAACTTTTACCATTAGTTCAAAGTTTTCTACTCCATTCGGGCCAGCAATAATTGGGATCTGATTTGAACCAAAAACAATATCCTTTGAAATTTTTACTTTTTTTAAGTTTTTTGAGGTTACAAGAGGTATTTTATTTTTTATATCATCCTTACTAATATCTTTTGTAGGTTCCTTATTTGAAAGATTACTTTTTTTTATTATTTTTTTTTTCATCCTATATCCCTAACTTGCTCTGTTTGTTTTTTATCTTTTCAAGCTTGTTGTCTTTTGGGAAATTATAGACTGAATGAATAATCTCTAAACAATGTAAATTTTTACTTATTTCTAGGTTATATGAAGATTTGTTAATTCTCTTATTTAGAAATTCCCTTAAAACTTTTTTATGTCCGTTGCCCATTCCGCCTTTTGGTCCTGATCCTGTATTAAATTTTTCGGAGTTTTTTTTGTCTGTTTTCATCTCATTGTTCGTTAATGTGATAAAATTATTTAAACTAATGCCATTAACTATTACTCTACCTTTTTCCCCAAGTATGTCCATCGAAGAGCTATAATTAGTATCTGCTCTAGTAGTAGCTTTAAAATTTGTGATAATACCGTTTTTATGTTCAAAGTTTAATGAAATCAAATCTTCTGCTTCAAGTTTTTTTTTATAAAATTTCACAATACCATTAAATTTAGTTATTTTTCCGAACATATAAATCACAGCATCTAAAAGATGTATCGCTTGGTTAGTTAATACACCTCCGTCACTTTTATATTTGCCACGCCAAGAGACTTTGTAATACTTAAAATCTCTTTTCCAAAATAAATTACAATTTACCATAAAAACTTTACCAATTTTTTTTCTTTCAACAATTTTTTTTGTTTTTTGTACAGCTAAATTGCATCTATTTTGAAAAGATACCCAGCATTTGATTTTTTTCTTATTTGAAATTTTTATTAAATCGTATGCATGTTTCATTTTTAATACAAATGGTTTTTCTATTAATAAATTTATTGAGTTAAGCGCCAAAATTTTTGAAAACTTAAAATGCA
>CABXSF010000033.1 GCA_902514805.1 uncultured Pelagibacteraceae bacterium
TTGAATTAATAATCGTTGATAACCTAGATCTTGCAACTCTCTCATTGCCTACAGAAATATAAAATTTTAACGGATCAACAATTTGAAACCTTGCAAAGGCATCAACAATTAGTCTTTTCTGGTCTGATGCAATTACTTCTTCTGGTGGAGCATCAAGATTTAAAATTCTTTTATCAAGAAAAACTACGTTTTGTATAAATGGAAGTTTAAAATTCAAACCTGGTTTAAGTAAAATTCTTTTAGGATCACCGAATTGAAGAACAATAGCTTGATTTACTTCTTTAACAATGAATATTGAAAAGAATGCAGTTAGTGCAATAACCCCGATGATTGGTAAAATAAATTTTTTCATTAGTTAGTTTTCTTTTTTAATTCTGGAAGTGGCAAGTAAGGAACAACCCCTGAACCTGCGTTCTTCTCTATTATCACTTTATCTATATCTGCTAAAACTTTTTCCATTGTTTCAAGATACATTCTTTCTTGTGTAACTTGTTTTGCATTTTGATACTCATTAAAAATTGCGGTAAATCTACTTGCCTCACCCTCTGCTTTTGCGACCACCTCTTTTTTATATGCTTCAGCCGCTTGTAAGATTTTTTCAGCTTCACCCCGTGCTCTTGGGATTACGTCATTAGCGTAAGCTTCGGCTTCGTTTTTAGATCTTTCCATGTCAGCTCTTGCAGCCTGAACATCTCTAAATGCGTCGATTACTTGATCTGGTGGGTCAGCCTTTTGTGTTTGAACTTGAGTTATTTGTATTCCACTCTGATATTCGTCCAAAATTTCTTGAATAATTTCACTAGCATCAATTTCTATTTGCGACCTTCCCTCAGTTAAAATTGGTTGAATGTTGCTTCTTGCTATAACTTCTCTCATTGCTGTTTCTGCGGCAGCTTTAACTGTTCCTTCAGGATCTTGAATTTTAAATAAAAAGTTTCCAGCATCTTTAATTACCCAGAAAACAGAAAAGTCTATGTTCACTATATTTTCGTCTCCAGTTAACATTAAACTCTCTTCGGGAACATCAGCTACAACACCTGATGTAAAACCTGTATCTCTCTCTGATCTAAAACCAATATCAATTCTATTAACTTTTGTAACTTTTGGAGTTAAAACACTCTCAACTGGAAAAGGAATATGATAGTTTAATCCAGGCTGTGTTGTTGAAACAAATTTTCCAAATCTTAAAACTACACCTTGTTCATCTGGTAAAACTCTGTAAAGCCCGCTAAGCGCCCATACAATGACTAAAATAGTAAGACCTAAAATAATTGGTTTGCCTCCACTTGAAGCTCCTCCAGGAAGAAGTTTGTTTATTTTTTCTTGAAGTTTTTTTATTAATTCATCTACGTTTGGTGGTGTCGGTCCTCTTCTTCCAGATCCATTTCCTGAACCTCCTCCAGGGGGTGAACCCCATGGACTTCCACCTCTGCCTCTAAAATCATCGACCATGACAATGTATATAGTGTCTTTAATGTGAAAAACAAGTTAAGTATGCTAAAACATTTATATATATAGTGGACTTAATGAAGCAATGATTGAAAAAACAAGAGCAAAAACCTTTACAAAAAACCCGATTATAGGAACTAAATTCACAATAGCAGTATCGAGTGCGAAAGGTGGAGTTGGTAAATCGACTTTTGCATCGAATCTTGCTTTAGCTTTGAAAAAACAAGGATGTAAAGTTGGTTTATTAGACGCTGATATTTACGGTCCTTCACTACCAAAATTGTTCGATATTGAGGACAAACCAGAGAGCGATGGTCAAAAATTAATTCCAATCATAAAATATGACATTCAATGTATGTCTATAGGTTTTCTGACTGACGAACAAACACCAATGATTTGGAGAGGTCCTATGGTTACAAGTGCAATAAAAACATTTACACAAAAGGTTGCTTGGAAAGATCTGGATTTTATCATTGTCGATATGCCGCCTGGAACTGGCGATACTCAGCTTACTTTTACGCAGGAGGTTAAAATGGATGGGGTAATAATAATTTCAACTCCACAAGAGATAGCACTCCAAGATGTAAAAAGAGGTATAAAAATGTTTGATAAACTAGGAACAAAAATAATTGGATTGATTGATAATATGTGTTTTTTTAAAGGTGATGA